>JAZOWQ010000031.1:0-1730 GCA_045659325.1 Faecousia sp.
GCCCATTTTTCAGCTCCGGGCGGTAATTTGTAGTTTACCGCTTCCTAAATCTTACAATAGCCGGGGTGATACAGGGAGGCAAATTTAAGGAGGTGCCGTTATGCGCGTTAAAGTCACTTTGAGATGCTCCGAGTGCAAGCAGAGAAACTACAACACCATGAAAAACAAGAAGAATGACCCCGACCGTCTCGAAATGAAGAAGTACTGCAGATTCTGCAGAAAGCACACCATTCACAACGAGACCAAGTAAGGAGACCGCGAAATGGCTGAAGTAAAAAAGGAAAACTGGTTCAAGAGAACCCTCGGTGGTTTCTGCAGATACTTCCGTGAGCTTCGCAGCGAACTGAAGAAGGTCGTGTGGTCCACCCCTAAGCAGGTTCTGAAGAACACCCTGATCGTCATTGTTTGCGTCCTGGTTGTGGGCGTATTCATTTGGGTGTTTGATTTCGTAGCCCGTTTCGGTATTGATGCTTTGATCAAAGCATTCAACTAAGGAGACACGCTATGGCAGAGGCTGCAAAATGGTATGTTGTCCATACCTATTCCGGTTATGAAAACACCGTTAAGGCTACCATTGAGAAGACTGTACAGAGGCGTCAGCTGCAGAACGAGATTATCACTGTTGCTATCCCCCAGGAAACTGTAACAGAGATTACCGATGCCGGCGTAACCAAAACTTACGACCGCAAGCTGTACCCCGGTTATGTATTTGTCAAGATGGTATATTCCGATGACACCTGGCACGTGATTCGTAATGTGCGTGGCGTTGCCGGCTTTGTAGGTGCATCCGGAAGTGACCCCTTCCCCC
The DNA here is from genome assembly GCA_045659325.1 of Faecousia sp. Lineage (GTDB taxonomy): Bacteria > Bacillota > Clostridia > Oscillospirales > Oscillospiraceae > Faecousia. The sequence goes on from JAZOWQ010000031.1 coordinate 809, forward strand.
TGTCTGATGAGGAAGTCTACGAGATGGGTGTCGAAAAGAAGGAAATTGTTGTCAACTACGCAGTTGGCGACACCGTAAAGATTCTCGACGGTCCCCTCAGTTCCTTCACCGGCGTGGTGGAAAGCATGGAGGTCGACAAAAATTCGGTCAGCGTAATTGTTTCTATGTTTGGCCGCGAAACTCCTGTCGAGTTCGAGCTCGATCAGATTGAGTTGCAATCCCAATAAACGCATCGAACCGGATTTCCGGTTGGAACGTGGGAGGGGTTAACACCCCGACAAAAATGCGAATGGTCGCATATTACCACATTTTATTCAGGAGGTGCTTATTATGGCACAGAAAGTTACTGGCATTATCAAGCTTCAAATTCCTGCCGCTAAGGCTACCGCATCCCCCCCTGTTGGTCCCGCTCTGGGTCAGCACGGCGTTAACATCGCCGCTTTCATTAAGGAATTCAACGCCCGTACCCAGTCCATGGAGGGCTACAAGATTCCCGTTGTTATCACTGTTTACGCAGACCGCAGCTTCACCTTTATCACCAAGACCCCTCCGACTCCCCTGCTGATTATGAAGGCAATCGGTCTGGAGAAGGGCTCCGGCGTTCCCAACAAGAACAAGGTCGGCACCATCACCCGCGCTCAGATCGCTGAAATTGCAAAGACCAAGATGCAGGATCTGGAAGGCGCTACCCAGGAGGCTGTTGAGAGCCAGGTTGCCGGTACTTGCCGCAGCATGGGCGTTACCGTTGTTGATTGATTTTAACTGTCCGGACAAGCTATTGGTCCGGTAATGTGGGAGGATTTTTCCGCATCACCACTATAAGGAGGATATAACAAGTGTTTAGAGGTAAAAAATATCAGGAGAGCGCCAAGCTGATTGACCGCTCTGTTCAGTATGATCCCGCAGAGGCCCTGGATCTGGT
>JAZOWQ010000032.1:0-7956 GCA_045659325.1 Faecousia sp.
CAAAAAAAGAGGATGCTTCGGCATCCTCTTTTTTTGGTACGCCGAAAGATTGGACTCGAAAGGGCGGCACCAGTGCGTACACTGGTGTAAAAATTGAGAGCTGGCGAGCAATTTTTAGCCCGTGGGAGAGTCCAAACAAACAAGACGGCATCCCGCAAGGGGTGTTGACTTGTTTGTTTCTGTTTATCGAGCAGGAATGCATATCGAGTCCCTTTCGGCGTACATTTGCCGGAGGCAGATCAAAAGCTTTTGGCTTTACAGCCTGACAAAAATATTGTATACTAATTCTGAATATATAATATTTATCTCAAAGGAGCATTTTATATAGCCAGATGAAATACATAATTGACAAGGAAAACCGCCCCGTGTATCTGCAGCTCTATCAGCAGATACGGGACGACATCATTGCGGAGAACTATCCGTACAACACGAAACTTCCATCCAAGCGCAATCTTGCAGAGGAAACGGGCGTCAGTACCATAACGGTGGAACACGCTTATGAACTACTTTGTGACGAAGGCTATGTGGAAGCCCGGGAGCGGAGTGGCTTTGTTGTTATCTTCCGTAAGTCCGACGGATTTGCCGCATCCTGCTCACTCCCTACCGAACATCATTCTCATCAACCCGATCATACCCGCCTTGACTTCCCTCTGTCTGTGCTCAGCAAAACCATGCGGAAAGTGCTGACCGAACACGGTGATCTGCTTCTAGAAAAATCTCCCAACAGTGGTTGTGATGTGCTCCGCACAGCAATTCAGCATTACCTTGCAAGGAATCGGGGTATTCGGGTAGAGCCAGAACAGATTATTGTGGGTGCCGGATCGGAATATCTTTACGGTCTGATTGTGGAACTGTTAGGCAGAAACCGCATCTACGCCATAGAATCGCCTTCCTATAAAAAAATTGAACAGGTTTATCGGGCAACCGAGATTACTTATGATTCCTTACCGCTGACAAACTCTGGCATTGACAGCAAGGCGCTGATGGAAACAAATGCGGATGTATTGCACACAACACCATACCGAAGCTATCCCAGCGGTGTCACTGCTACAGCCTCCAAACTTTACGAATACATCCATTGGGCAGAGCAAGGCGACCGATATATCATAGAGGACGATTTTGAGTCAGAGTTCTCGGTTTCCACCAAACCTACTGAAACGCTGTTTGCTCTGTCGAAAACCGATCATGTAATTTACCTAAACACTTTCTCGAAAACCATCTCTCCATCTTTGCGTATTGGATACATGGTGCTTCCCAATCATCTTGTGGAGCGTTTTCATGGGAGTTTAGGCTTCTATTCCTGCACCGTTCCCACCTTTATGCAATATGTTCTTACCGAACTTATCAACAACGGTGACTTTGAGCGACACATCAACCGCGTCAGGAGAAAACATCGAAAAGACTTAGCGCAGCAGAAATAGGGTGCAATATATTTTAAAAGAGGATGCCTTTCGGCATCCTCTTTTTTAATCCAAACCTACAATCGTTTTCAGCGCAATAGTCTCAGCTTCAAGCTCTTCTATACTCCCCTTTGGCATAAATTCCAACAGAAGTGTACGCGGTGTAGAAAATTTTTTCAAATATGCTTGCCATTCTGCGATTGCATCTTTGAGCGGAAGTTTTTGATCTCCCTTCCAGTGAAACACGTGAATGCGCTCCGCAAAGCGCGCAATTTTGGCTGCATTCATGCAATTCTCCTCCGGGTTCTGCCATTGAAAGGGTTGCCAATACATACGGAAGCAGGACGAATTGACCGATTCCATCAGCCAAACGGCTACATCTGGATTTTCAGTTAGAGTCATTCTGTGGCATTCCAGGCAAAGTATCACCCCTTGTCGCTGAGCAATAGCGGCAGCCTGTCGGCAAACGGAAAGCATCTCGTTTTTTTCTTCTGCTGTCATATCTGCGCCGCTTTTTCCGCCGCACCAAAGACGGAGAGTCTTCGTACCCAGAATCTTTGCAGCTTTGATATAGCACTCCAATTCTTCTATCGGTGTTTTACCCAAGCGGAAATATGTGCCATAGGATGCGCATTTGATCCCGTATTCCTTTTGCAGGGCAGCAATCTCACAGAGTTTTTCCATATCGTCGCAGGGCGCGTGCACATCACTGCCCCACTCCACAAGGGAAAGTCCGGCCGCTTTCATTGCCTCCAATATTTCTCTTACTGTGTGTTTGCGGAAAGATACTGACACCAAACCTAAGCGGTAGTCGTTATTTCTCATTATTCCATCATCTCCAAAGGTTTCCCATCGATATATCTCATTATAGCATCACGCAGAAGAAAAACAAGAAAAAGGAGCGTTTTCACGCTCCTTTTTTCCTTTTATAAAGCCTTTTTCAGGGTTTCTGCAAGATCAAGCTGCTCCCAAGGCAGGTTCTCTGCACCGAAGTGGCCGTTGCGGGCGGTCTGACTGTAAATGGGACGACGCAAGTCCAGCTTGCGGATAATGCCGCCAGGGGTCAGATCGCAATGTTTCCGAAGCAACGCGGTCATTTCTTCGTCTGCGATTTTGCCTGTGCCGTAGCTATTCACACGAACAGAAACGGGTTCAGCAACACCGATGGCATAAGCCAGTTGCACTTCCACCTGCTCGGCAAGGCCGGCAGCCACCAGATTCTTAGCCATATAACGGGCCATATAAGCGCCGGAGCGGTCCACCTTGGTGGGATCCTTACCGGAGAAGGCGCCGCCACCGTGGGAGAAGTAGCCGCCGTAGGTATCTACAATAATCTTTCTGCCGGTGAGGCCGGTATCGCCGTTAGGACCACCGATGACAAAGTTGCCGGTGGGGTTGATATGGATATTGGCAACATCGGCAATAGCAAAGCCGTACTGCTGCAGCACAGGAGCAATCACGCCCTCACGGACATAGCGGCGCAGCTCGCTCATTTCGAAATCTGCGCTGTGCATAATGGACACAACCACGGTATCAATGCCCACAACCTTGCCCTGCTCGTCGAACTCCACAGACACCTGTGTCTTACCGTCAGGACGGAGCAGATCGTTGCTCTCAACGCAGGCTGTCAGGCGGTTTGCCAAGGCTCTGGCCAGGGCCACAGGCAGGGGCATCAGCTCGGGGGTATGTGTGCAAGCGCCGCCGAACATCATACCCTGGTCACCGGCACCGCCCACTTCATCGTTAGTACCGAGAGCAATATCCGCAGACTGGGTATGGACCTTGCAAAGAATTTCCACGGTATCTGCTGCGAAATTGTCAGCGGGGTTCGTATAGCCGATGGAGGCAATCACCTCACGGGCGATGGTTTCGTAATCCACCACGGCCTTGGTTGTGATCTCGCCGCAAATCAGGCAAAAGTTGGTAGTTACTGTGGTTTCACAGGCCACACGGGAATTGGGGTCCTGCGCTAAGCAGGCATCCAGAATTGCATCAGAAATGGCGTCAGCTACCTTGTCGGGATGACCGCAGGTGACACACTCGGAAGTAAACAATCTTTTTTCCATTATTTTTCTCCTCATACAAAAATTAACCGCACACCGACGATTCGATGTGCGTTCAATCGAATCCTCATCTGTCGTTGCCGCCGGATTTGGCACCACACTTTCGTAGGTTGCCGGGTTTCATCGGGCCGTTCCCTCCACCACTCTTGATAAGGCTTGTATGCAGTTTGCTACATTATTCTACACGAAATTATCCAAAAGTCAAGTGTTTTTTCTCACTTTTCACAAAAATGTTCACATTTCCTATGTAGACTTTTCTGCCAAAAGGTGGTATGATAATGACACCTTTACAAGGAGTTGATTGGATTTATGGGTCTTCGCAGACGGTTTAATCTGTTTTGTTTCAGAAATCGCGATAAGGGTATTCCCAATTTGATGTTGTATATTGCCTTAGGAAACGCCATTGTACTGATTATGACAATGGTTAACGGAGGCTCTGCATTATATGAGCTTCTGTGTTTTGATAAGGCCAAGATCCTACAGGGACAGGTTTGGCGGCTGATAACTTATGTCTTCACCCAGTCCGGAGGCGGTTATCTTTCGCTCATTTTCCTCTATTTCTTCTATATGCTGGGCAGGCATGTAGAAGGCAGTATGGGCACACTGAAGTTTAACCTATTTTATTTCTCCGGCGTGATCCTGATGGATGTTTTTGCGATGCTCTTCTGCCCGATCCTGCCGGAAAATGGTCTGGTTACAGAGGACATGTACACCTTCCTTTCTGCTGTAATGCCTGAGTATTACGGAATGGCCTATTATCTGCATCTGAGTTTGATTCTGACCTTTGCTACACTTCATCCGGATAGCCGTTTTCTAATCTTCTTTATTATCCCTATCAAGGGTTGGGTCATTGCACTGATCTATCTGCTCCTGGAATGCATTTCCATCTTTAATCTTAGCTATCCAGTGATGTATTTCCCCCACAACCTGTTCCCGCTGGTGGCATTGGGAAATTATCTCCTGTTTGTAGGCGGTGATATCAAAAACCTAATTCCCTTATCTTGGCGGGTGCGACGCTCCAAGAGAAAACCACAAAAAGAACCTATCCAATTTACCCGGCCGGAACCCGGTCCTTATGCGGCAAAAAATCCCCAACCCTACACCCATCGGTGTACGGTCTGCGGTCGGACAGATGTGAGCAACCCGGAGCTGGAGTTCCGGTACTGCAGCCGGTGCAATGGCTATCATTGCTACTGCGAGGAACACATCAACAATCACCAGCATATTGAGTAACAAAAAGGTGCATCTGTGGATGCACCTTTTTATTGTAACGCTTCCAAGGATAATTCTCCTGCCAGCTTGAACAAAGCATCGCTAAGTACCTGTTCCAATGGGACACCGGCAGATTGGGCGATTTGGGTATAAAAAAGAGCCACCGTAGGCTCCAGCAAAATCGTCACCTGTGTCATAATTTCCTCCCGAAAAAACTGTGTTTTATCCTATGCAAACCCTTGACAGATGTGCTACAATATAAAGTACGAAACTATGTAAAATACACAAGAGGTGAAAAGCTATGGCAAAAGAGAAAAAGGTTGAACAGATTACCGATATGGAGGTAGACTTTGCCCAATGGTTTACAGATGTCTGTACCAAGGCGCAGCTGATTGACTACTCCTCCATCAAGGGTGTGTTTATTTACCGACCTTATGGCTATGCCATCTGGGAGAACATCCAACAAATTATGGACAAGGAGTTCAAAAAGCAGGGCGTTGAGAATGTGTATATGCCCCTTTTGATTCCCGAAAGCCTGCTGCAGAAGGAAAAAGACCACGTAGAGGGCTTCGCTCCCGAGTGCGCATGGGTGACCATGGGCGGCGGGGAAAAGTTGGAAGAGCGTTATGCGATCCGCCCCACCTCTGAAACTCTGTTCTGCGAGCATTGGGCTAATGTGCTGCAGACCCACCGGCAGCTGCCTATGAAATACAAACAGTGGTGCTCTGTTCTGCGCTGGGAAAAGACCTCCCGTCCTTTCCTGCGTCACAGAGAGTTCCTGTGGCAGGAGGGTCACACCATTCACGCCACCGCCGAGGAAGCAAAGGACTTCACCGAAACCATGCTGAATGTGTATGCCGACTTCTGTGAAAATGTGCTGGCTATGCCTGTTACCCGCGGACAGAAGACCGAGAAGGAGAAGTTCAACGGTGCAGAGGCTACCTACACCATCGAGTGTATGATGCATGACCGGAAGGCTCTGCAGGCCGGTACTTCCCACTATTTCGGTGACGGCTTTGCCAAGGCTTTCGGCATTGAGTTCACTGACAAGAACAACCAGAAAGTTCCTCCCCACGAGACCTCCTGGGGTGTATCTACCCGTTTGATTGGCGGCATTATCATGACCCACGGTGACAACAACGGTCTGGTACTGCCTCCCAAGGTTGCGCCCATTCAGGTAATTATTCTGCCCATCGCCCAGCACAAGCCCGGCGTATTGGAGGCTGCAGGCGACATCAAGGCCCGTCTGGAAAACAGCGGTCTGCGGGTAAAGCTGGACGATTCCGACAACTCTATGGGTTGGAAGTGCGCTGAATACGAAATGAAGGGTGTTCCCCTCCGGGTTGAGTGCGGTCCTCGTGATTTGGAGAACGGCGAGGTGGTTTTGGTTCGCAGAAATGACGGTGAAAAGGTCGTTGTCAAGCTGGAGAACCTGGAAGCTGCCGTGGCTGAGCAGCTGGAGATGGTCCATCAGGGTATGTTTACCCGCGCCAAGAAGAATCTGGACGATCATATCTATGAGGCTCATTCTTTGGAAGAAGCTAAGGAATTGCAGGAGAAGAACGGCGGTTTCATCAAGACCATGTGGTGCGGCGAGCTGGAATGCGAGTTGAAGATGAAGGAGCAGGCCGGTATGTCCTCCCGTTGCATCCCCTTTGCGCAGGAGAATTTGGGCGATGTATGTCCTATCTGTGGCAAACCTGCCAAAAAGATGATCCTTTGGGGCGTTGCTTACTAATTTACAAACAAAGACCCCTCGGGAAGTTCCCGAGGGGTTTCATTTTTATTTTCCGTTTGCCAAACGGACGATGTCGCCAACGCCGGGGAGGACCATAGTGGGACGGTAGGCGAAGGTTTTCAGCGTCTCGGGAGTGGAGATACCGGAGAGGACCAGAACGGTGGACATACCAGTCTCTAAGCCCGAGATAATGTCTGTATCCATTCGATCACCGATCATCACCGCTTCCGCCGAGTGGCAGCCCAGCAGCTTTAAACCGGTACGCATCATCAGCGGATTCGGCTTACCACAGAAGTAGGCCTGTGTGCCAGTTGCCATTTCAATGGGAGCAATCAGCGCCCGGCAAGCGGGAGCGATACCCTTTTCGATCGGGCCAGTCACATCGGAGTTGGCGCCAATCAGCTTTGCACCGCCCAGCACCAGATTGGTTGCCTTGGTGAGGGTTTCCAAGCTATAGGTTCTGCCCTCGCCTACCACCACGTAGTCGGGGTTGACGTCGTTCATAGTACAGCCGGCTTCATAGAGGGCATTGAGCAGGCCCGCCTCGCCGATGGCATACACAGAGCAGCCGGGGCTTTGTTCCTTCAAAAAGGCAGCAGTAGCCAAGGCGCTTGTATAGAAGTGATGCTCCGGCACATCCAGACCAAGTCTTGCCAGCTTCAGTTTCAGCTCACAGGGGGTGTAGCCACTGTTATTGGTAAGGAACAGGTATTCCTTCTTTTCTTCATTCATCCAGTTGATAAATTCCGCCACACCGGGCAGGACTACATTGCCGTGATAGATGACACCGTCCATATCACAGATAAAGCCTTTAATCTTATTAAAATCCAATTCAGCCATAATATCCTCCTAAGGGTATTTTCTATATTAAATTAACCATATCGGGCAGAAAATGTCAAGAAAATGATTTGCAAATAATATATATCTTTCCCGGGAAAACAGTAGAAATTTGGTGACAAGTGTGGTACAATATAAAAAATATGACCGCACGGAGGGAAGCGAAATGAGCAGAGCAGACGAAATTTACCGTCAAACTTGCCTGGATATTCTGAACAACGGCTTTTACGATACAGATTTGGAGGTCCGTCCCCGCTGGGCTGACGGCACGCCTGCCCACACTGTGAAGAAATTCGGTGTGGTGAACCGCTACAATCTGAAAGAAGAATTCCCCATTATGTCCCTGCGCCGCACTTACTGGAAGTCCGCGCTGGACGAGCTGCTGTGGATCTGGCAGAAGAAGTCCAACCGCATCGAGGATCTGGGCAGCCATGTGTGGGATGAGTGGGCCGGCGAAGACGGCACTATCGGCAAAGCCTACGGCTATCAGCTGGGTGTGAAGCACCAGTACAAAGAAGGCATGTTTGACCAGGTAGACCGGATGCTGTACGATTTGAAGCACAATCCTGCCTCCCGCCGGATTCTGACCAATATCTACACCTTCCAGGATCTGCATGAAATGAACCTGTATCCCTGCGCTTATTCTATGACGTTTAATGTATCCGGCAATACCTTGAACGGTATTCTGAATCAGCGGTCGCAGGAT
>JAZOWQ010000033.1:0-5048 GCA_045659325.1 Faecousia sp.
CAGATACATTCACTTCTACAACAATGAGCGCATCCAGAATAAAACTGGAGTGGCGCCGCTAACGCTACGCCACTCCGCTTAAAACTTAATATTCCTACATAGGGGTGCTTTTGTGCTGTCCGCACAAACTGGGGCTGTTCATCTGCAAATGGGGTGTGTTTTTATATCAGACTTTCAAAAATGGGGAGACTGCGCTGGATTTGGTCAAAGCTGACACAGTAGCACAGCCGCATATAGCCGGGACAGCCGAAGGCATCACCGGGTACCACCAACAAATCCTTTTCCATTGCCTTTTTCATAAAGGCGTTGGCATCGCCGCCGGGCACCTTCACAAACAGGTAGAACGCCCCGTCGGGCTGGGCTACCTCATAGCCGGCTTTCCGCAGACCTTCACACAGCGCTTTGCGGTTGCGGTCGTAATCAGTCAAATCCGGGCGCAGATGGGCGCATCGGGCCAATACATACTGCCACAAAGAGGGAGCGCAGATGTGTCCATAGCTGCGGGCAGCGCCGGCAACGGCGGTATAGATGGCCTCACCGTCAGTGGCCTCCCGAGGCACATAGATGTAGCCGATTCGTTCGCCGGGCAGGGACAGGGACTTGGAGTAGGAATAGCACACGATGGTGTTGGGGTAAATGGTGGGGATAAAGGGCACTTCCACCCCGTCGTAGGCCAGTTCCCGATAGGGTTCGTCGGCAATGATATAGATGGGGTGGCCGTATTCCTGCGCCTTTTTCTCCAGTAAATCACCCAGCTTTTCCAGGGTTTCCCGGGTGTAGACCACGCCGGAGGGGTTGTTGGGGGAGTTGATGATGACGGCGACGGTGTTTTCTGTGAGCGCCGCTTCCACTGCGCCCAGTTGAATCTGGAAATCCGGCACATCGGGGGGGACAACCTTCAGCTGCAGACCAGCAGAAATGGCGAAAGGCTCGTATTCAGAGAAATAGGGCGCGATGGTGAGAATCTCTCCGTTTTCCACGGCCAAGGCCTTAAATACACTGCAAAGCTCCGCAGATGCGCCGCAGCCAAGGAACAGTTCAGCGGGGGTAATGTCCGTGCCGAAGCGGTTGTTTAGGTCATCTGCAATGGCTTTTCTTGCGGACAAATCGCCCTGCGCGCTGGTGTAGCTGTGGGTGCGCAGCGCGCCCATTTCGTCCATCACATCTGCCACGGCCTGTGTGATTTCCTTGGGGGCGGGCAGGCTGGGGTTGCCGATGGTGAAATTGAATACATTCTCCGCGCCTATTTCTTGGGCCCGGATTGCGCCGTATTCCGCAATATCCCGAATGACGCAACGGTTGTTGCCCATTTCAAATGCTTGTTGGTTGAACATAGCTTCTCTCCTTATAACTGATAAAGGGGCGCCACAGGGTCAAACCGCTGGGGCTTATATGTAACAGAGCCGATGGCTTTGCCGCTGATGCCGTACTTGGGGTTATACCCGAAGAGGTTAATATAATATTCCAAATCCGCCTTTTCCAGCTCCATTGCTTTCATCACTTCTACTGTGGCAAGCACATCGTCCACCGCCCGGTGGGAGTTGACCACCTTGTCCCCAAGGCCGTATACCTCGATGGCGTTGCACAGCTTGTGGGGGTAGCTGTGGCGGTCTTTGTAAACGGTGAGCAGGTCCAGCTTGTCCTTGCCCTTCAAAATGGCGGGGTCGCCATCCCGCAGGAGCAGATAGAACAGAAAACTTAAATCAAAATGGGCATTGTAGGCCAGCAACAGGGTGTTGCCGGCAATCATTTCTGCAATATCCCGGCAAAGCTGCTGTTTGAGAATGCCTTTTTCGCGAATATCTTCGTTGGAGATGCCGGTGAGTCTTTCAATTTCCGGAGGAACAAGGCTCCCGGGGGAGAGGGTAATCAGCTGGTCGTACTCTCTTGTTACTACCACTTCTCCCCCTTGCCGTTCCACCACCACGGCGGCGAACTCAATAATTTCATCCCGGCTAAAGGCAAGACCGGTGGTCTCTGTATCGAACAGCATCAGGCGGTCATATTTTGCAAACAGGCTATCCAGCATAAGTTTCTCCTTTGTATAGCTTCAGCGCCCTAGCAAACTTGCTCTCCGGCTCTTCTTTCAAGAGGAATTCCCCGGAAACACTCCATACGAACAAGTCAAAGCTTTTTTTGTCGCCGGATTTCAGCTCCAGTTCCACCTCACACAAAGGCGTTTTCCGGTCGCCAGCGAAGAGATAGCCGTAGTCCAGCGCCATCTCCAAAACCCCGTCGGTAATGGGAATGGTTTTGGCAAGGCGGGTAAATTTGGCGCCGCAGATGGGGGAAAGACCCTCTTTTACCAGCGCTTGCAGTTCCGCCGGCGCACCCAGCGCAATCAGCTGGGGAACAGCGTTCTCGATGAACACATTTTCCGTTTCCCATTCATTCCGGGCATCGCCGGCAGGGGTTTTCAGCGTGCAGATGGAAACGCCGTTTTCCAGCCGCCGCCGGAGGGTGTACCGCCGGGCGGATAAGCTTCCGGACGGGGTATCGTAGTAAACGGTTTCCATTTGAAATTCTTTGGACACCTGAGGAAATGCGGCGTTCAGGGTCATCAGTGTGGAAAGGTCTGCTTTGAATTTATACTCATACTCTGTTGCCATGGCCGTCACCTCCGGAATTTTTTTCTTATTATACACCCTTTGGGCAATCTGTGCAAGAATCTTTCTTCCCAAATCTGTTACGACAAAATATTCTGCCGCCTCGTGATAAAATCCACCTATACGAAGGAAAACGGGAGCGTGGCACATATGACAACCATACAATCTTATGTACATCGGGGACGGCATACATTGCGGCGGTGGGCGGTAGACCCCCGGATACATACAACGGCCCGGGCGGCCGGTTATCTACTGGTAGGCTTTGCCCTCAGCGCCGCCGGTCTGGGGCATCGATTTTTGCCCCTGAGTCTGGCGTGGGTGTGCGCCTGCGGCGGCTGGCCTGCGGTACTGTCAGCGGCGGGTGGCGCAATGGGATACCGGCTTTTCTGGGATGCAGGGGCCCAGCCCATCGTGTGGTTGGCGGCAGGTTTGGTGGTGGCGCTGCTGTTGGGGGACAAGCGCATCAGCCGGGATACCCCTTTGCTGCTGCCGGCGGTGGCGGGCCTGATTGTGGCATCCTCCGGAGTGCTGTTCCAGACCGTAGGTATGGAGGATACTCCCATCGCCCTGTACCTGATTCGGGTGGGATTGGCAGCCGGGTCTGCATGGCTGTTTTCCCAAGTGAAAAAGGGGCGCAATCCCATATTGGAGTGGCTGGTGTGCGGCTTGGCGGTGTTGGCCCTTGCCCAGATTGCCCCGGTGAAATGGCTGAATTTCGGCTACTTGGCCGCCGGTATCTTAGCGTCCGTGGGGGCATTTCCCGCTGCGGCTATTGCCGGCCTTGCCTTGGATTTGGCGCAGGTGACACCTGTTCCCATGACGGCGGTGCTGGTCCTCTCTTTCCTTGTAAGGCTACTGCCCAAGCCTGCGGGAAAGGCAGGCGCTTTAGCACCGGGATTCCTCTACCTGCTGGTAATGTGGCTGTGCGAAAGCTGGGATTTGCTGCCCCTGCTGCCCCTGGCATTGGGAGCACTGGTGGGAGGCTTCCTGCCGCTTTCGGGGAAGGTGGCCCACAGAAGAGGTGAGACCGGTGTGGCTCAGGTCCGTCTGGAGCTGGCCTCCGGTGTACTGGCCCAGACCCAGCAGCTGCTTTTGGAAGCGCCGGAAGTGCCGGTGGATGAGGATGCGTTGGTGACCCGGGCAGCAGAGCAGGCCTGCGGCAACTGCCCTAACCGCAACGGCTGCAAGGATGCCCAGAGAATCGGTATGTTGCCGGGACTTCTGCTCCATAAGCCTCTGCTGCAGGTGGAGGAGCTGCCCATTATCTGCCGGAAAAGCGGCAGATTCTTAGCAGAGCTCCATCGGGCCCAGGAGCAGCTGCGGTCCATTCGGGCGGACCGGCAGCGGCAGCAGGAGTATCGTTCCGCGGTGATTCAGCAGTATCAGTTCCTGTCGGAGTTTTTGCAGGATTTGTCCGACCGGCTGGCTCGCCGGACAGAGCCGCCTGCGGTGTATTCGGCCCAGGTGGCGGTGTTCGGTAACCGTCCCGAGGAGGAGAATGGGGATAAATGCCTGCGGTTTGCCGGCACAGAGGGGAAATTCTATGTACTTCTGTGCGACGGTATGGGCACAGGCTTGGGGGCGGTACAGGAGGGGAAGACCGCCGGTGTGATGCTGAAAAGGCTCCTGTGTGCCGGGTATCCGGCTGAGTATGCCCTCAGGAGCATTAACAGTATCAGCGCCCTCCGGGACCGGGCCGGTGCGGCCACCATCGACCTCGCGGAGATTCAGCTCAGCTGCGGCAAGGTGAATCTGTATAAATGGGGCGCAGTGCCCTCCTACCTGATGACGGCGGTGGGCGTTGAGAAAATCGGCACCGCCGGGCCTCCTCCCGGCCTGTCGGTGACCGATTATCAGGAGCGAATGGAACGGTTAACCCTCCGTCGGGGACAGTATTTGGTGATGGTCAGCGACGGTGTGGGAGAGGCAGAGGCCCTCCGATGCTGCACCGAGGGAATAGGAAAGACCCCCGGAGAGCTTGCGGCGGCGCTGATTGAAGCTGCCGAGGACGGCGGTCAGGACGACACCACCGTGGTAGTGATCTCTTTAGAGCCTACCGAAAACGGATAACAAAAACCCTCCTGCTTAAAAAGCAGGAGGGTCATTTTGATTGAGAAAATTAGGCCTTGCCGGCGCAGCCCAGAACGTTAACCAGCTTGTGGCGAACAATTTCCTTGATGTTGGCGCGGGCGGGCTTCAGGTACTCACGGGGGTCAAACTTAGAGGGCTCATCGTTGAAGAACTTACGGATGGTGCCGGTCATAGCAAGACGCAGGTCGGAGTCGATGTTGATCTTACATACGGACAGGGCAGCAGCCTTGCGCAGCTGCTCCTCGGGAACACCGATGGCGTTGGGCATCTTACCGCCGTTGGCGTTAACCATAGCAACATAGTCCTGAGGAACGGAAGAAGAACCGTGCAGAACGATGGGGAAGCCGGGCA
>JAZOWQ010000034.1:0-15792 GCA_045659325.1 Faecousia sp.
TCCTTTCTACCGTATCGTTGTTGCTGATGCTCGCTCTCCCCGTGACGGTCGTTGCATCGAAGAGATCGGCACCTACAACCCCCTGACCAACCCCGCTACCGTCAATGTGGACGCAGAGAAGGTTCAGGCTTGGATCAAGAATGGCGCTCAGCCCACCGACACCGTTCGTGGCCTGCTGAAGAACGCTGGCGTGCTGTAATTTTCCTTAAGGAGTATTCCAATGAAAGAACTTTTGCTGTATATGGCAAAGAATCTGGTGGACGAGCCTGAGGCAGTTACAGTTACGGAAGTTTCTAACGACGAAGGAAAGGTACTTGAACTCCATGTTGCCCCCGGCGATATGGGTAAGGTCATCGGCCGCCAGGGTCGAATTGCGAAGGAAATTCGCACCATTGTGAAAACCGTTGCCCAGCGCACCGGCGAAAAAGTCACGGTGGAAATCGTGGATTAACGGCTTATGCGTGACGCTTGGCGCCACGCATTTCCGTTTTCTTGGAGGAATTATGAGACAAACAATGATTGAGGCAGGGGAAATCGTCACCACCCACGGTGTGCGTGGCGAGGTCAAAGTGCTTACCTGGCTGGATTCCCCGGATATGCTTTGTGAATTTGACCGTTGCCGTATTGACGGAAAAGAATATCAGATTGAAAACTCTCGAGTGCAAAAGACCTGCAATCTTCTGAAGCTGCAGGGCGTTGACACTATGGAAGCCGCCCAGGCTATGCGTGGAAAAGTCATTCAGCTCTACCGTGAGGATATTAGCCCCGATGTGATTTTCGGCGATGAGCTGATTGGCGTAGAGGTTTTCTGCGAGGGCAAGAAAATCGGTGAGATTACCGAGGTGCTGGACTATCCCGGAAACTCTGTCTATGTTGTGGACAAGGGTGTATATATGATTCCCGCGGTAAAAGAGTTTGTTCTGTCAACGGATATAGATAAAAATGAAATGCATGTAAAACTGATTGAGGGTATGCGCAGCGATGAGAATTGATATACTGACCCTGTTTCCTGAAACCTTGGGTGATGTGCTGTCTGAGAGCATTTTAGGACGGGCGCAGGAGCGTGGCTTTATCACCATTGATACCCACCAGATTCGGGATTACACTGCCAATAAGCAGATGCAGGTGGACGACTATCCCTATGGCGGTGGTCGCGGCGCGGTAATGCAGGCAGACCCTTTGTATCGCTGCTGGGAAGCTGTGTGCGATCAAGCCGGCGGTCCGGTGCATACCATTTACCTTTCCCCCTGTGGCAAGACTTTCAGGCAGGCAGATGCCATTCGGCTGAGCAAATTGGACAACATCGTCTTTGTCTGCGGTCACTATGAGGGCATCGACCAGCGCTTCATTGATGAGTGTGTGGACGAAGAATTATCTCTGGGTGACTTTGTACTCACCGGCGGTGAAATCGCCGCTATGGCCATGACAGATGCTATCTGCCGTATGGTACCCGGCGTGCTGGCTGATCCGGAGTGCTTTGAGGATGAAAGTCACTTTAACGGTATGCTGGAATATCCCCAGTACAGCCGTCCTGCTGTGTGGCACGGCAGGGAAGTGCCGGAGATTCTTTTGTCCGGCAATCACGAAAAGGTTGCCCAATGGCGGAGAAAACAATCTATTCGCCGCACAAGAGACCGCAGGCCGGATATGTATGAAAAACTGGATCTATCTAGCAAACAGGATCAAAAGCTTCTGCAGGAAATTCGGCAGGTAGATGAAGAAAAATAGCGGCATAGCCATGGGCTATGCCGCTATTCCTTATTTAGTAGGATCGTAATTAACAATGATATTTTGGGAAGTAAGAGAACTGACCTGTGTGACC
The DNA here is from genome assembly GCA_045659325.1 of Faecousia sp. Taxonomy (GTDB): domain Bacteria; phylum Bacillota; class Clostridia; order Oscillospirales; family Oscillospiraceae; genus Faecousia. The sequence continues at coordinate 1,823 of JAZOWQ010000034.1, forward strand.
TTTGTGCCGTATACATTCACCTGAATCAGCATAGGACAGTCAGCCAAGGCTTTCACAGAGGAAATGCCCTTGTTATAGTCCATGGATACATTGTTTAGCTTCATTAAACCGCCCAAGGGGACCAGCGTATCCAGTTGGTTGTAGCTGCCGTCGATATTAACCAGCGCGCAATCCTTTTGGAATTGGGGGAGCTTGGAAACCTTGTTATTGGCAAAGTTTAGATCCGTGAGTTTATTTTGATTGGATAGAACAGAAATATCTGTAATTGCGTTGTTGGAAATATTAAGCTTTTCCATTTCTGTACAGGCACCCATCTCCGCAATATCTGTAATCGTGTTGTTTGACAGATCTAACTCTTTCAGCACAGTAAGCTTTTGGAAACCGGTGATTTCGGTTATCACATTATTTCCCGCTTGCAGTCTTTTCAGAGAGGTAAGTGAGGTTATGGGGGAGAGGGTTGTCAAATTATTATAAGAAACATCCAGAGAAGTCAGAGCGGTTAAGCCGGAAAGGGCATTCAAATCATTCAATGCGTTATGGGAAAGAACGACTTCCTGCAGCTTGGTAAGTCCTGCCAGGGGTGTAATGTTACGGATTGCGTTGTTGCTCAAGTCTAAATGGGTTAGGGCATCTGCGACCTCCAGGCCGGCTGTGGTGGAAAGACTGCAATTGTGCAGAGTTAACTTTTCCAGATTGGACAGACGGCCAATAACGGCCAGTTCCTCAGCGGACACCGGTGTATCATTCACGACCAGTTCTTTTAGACTGGCCAGACCGGAAATATGAGTAAGCTGACCGGAAAGACCGGTATTTAAGGTGAGTTTTTCAAGGAATGCCATATGCCGCAGATCTGTTAGACTTTGGGCATCGGCTGGCACCTTGAATTCTTTAATTGTCCACAAATCATTGGTATATAGGACCTTTTCTGTATCTGCTTCCAGAATTTCCCGAATGGCAGACTCAATGGCGGCATCTTCAAAGCTAACCTTTTCAATAACACCGCCTACGGTAAAACCAAAGATAGCGGTGGGGCTTACAAGACCGTTATCTGCAACAGCAACGGCGTAGATGATATTTTTGCCATCTTTTAGGGTAATGCCGCCTTTGTATCCATCCTCATCCACAGACGGGAACTCTCCGTCGCTGCTGACATACAGACGGCCCTTTTCTGCAGAAACTGTTACAGTGATATACTGGGTGTAGTACGCACCGGTGCTGGAGGGGTCGGGAGAACAGGTGGGAGCAGCAGGACGAATAGCATCCAACTGAGTTTTTACATCTTTATTTGTAACATTGTTAAGCATATTCACAGCATCCATCAGCTTGTCCTGCTCAACATAGGTTTTGCAAAGGGCAATGTATACATCTGCTCCGCCGCCATCTGCAATGGCCTTGGAGAGTGTGTATTCAGCCTTGGTATAGTTGCCGCTTTCCTTGTACTGGTCTGCCAGCTCAATTGCAATGGCATCGCTGTCTCCGCTCTGTCGGTATGCACAGTTATAAAACCATGCAGAAGTTGTGTGATTTCCTTTGCTCTCAAAATACCGCGCAGTATGCAAAAGAACATCCCGGGTGAACGCGACGTCATATATAAACAGATACCAGCCAACACATGCAATAATGGCAGCGGCCAGTATGATAGGAATAATGGTTCGGATTGTTTTTTTCATGGTTCGCTCCATTTCGACATAATCTCAAAGTAATTATACTTCCCGGAATCCGGTGTGTCAAGGGAAACAAAATCCAATTACTGATTCACGCAAATTCCGTCATATTTTTGCTTGGATAAGATATAGAATAAAACCGGGTGATACAGATGAAAGGAAAAGAGTTTCTATTTGCACTTTTGATGGGAGTTGTACTTCCAGGACTTATTTTTACGGCAGCTGATAAACTGTTTTTGTTGAAAGGTCAACCTCCGGCTGAAGAGAGTATAGCGACAGAACAGCATACACCGGAAACGCAAGCGCCACTGCAATCGAATGATATCATTCCGGTTTTGCAGGCCGATGGTACTGTCTGTAATATGGAGTTGGAACAGTATCTTGCAGGTGTCTTGTTGGGAGAAATGCCTATGAGCTTTGATATAGAGGCATTAAAGGCGCAGGCAGTAGTTGCAAGAACCTATACATTGCGTCGCTGCACGGTGGCGCCAAAGCACGATGGCGGTGCTGTCTGTGTGAATTCTGCCTGCTGTCAGGCCTACTGCACAAAGGAAACATATTTGTCCGAGGGTGGAAGTGAAGACTCATTAAATAAGGCGTGTTCCGCTGTTTCCTCTACTGCCGGACAGGTAATTACTTATAACGGCGGATTGATTGAAGCTACCTATTTTTCCTGTTCCGGTGGCAGAACAGAGGATGCGCTGGCAGTATGGGGCGCAGACATTCCCTATTTGCAGGCGGTGGACAGCCCCGGAGAAGAAAATGCAGTCCATTATACGGACTCTGTAAGCTTTACAGGAGAAGAATTTGCAATGCTTTTGGGGTTGCGCTTAACCGGCAATCCGGCAAGTTGGTTTGGTCCTGTAACATACACATCCGGCAGAGGCGTGGATACAATTGTGATCGGAGGTGTGACTTTCAAGGGGACAGAACTGCGGCAAAAGTTGGGGATTCGGTCTACCGCGTTTACGATAACGCCAATTGGAGATTCTGTTCATATCGTAACAAGGGGTTTTGGGCATCGCGTAGGTATGAGTCAGTATGGGGCAGAGGCCATGGCGGTGGGAGGCAGTAACTACAAAGCAATCCTTGCCCATTATTACCCCGGTACAAGCTTAACTGCCTATAACCGGAATTGACAAAGGGATAAATCTTTTGTAAAATAGGAAAAAACCCTGAAAGGGAGCTATGCTATGCCTATTCAAATCCCGAATAATTTGCCTGCCGCAGAAGTTTTGCAGCAGGAGAATATATTTGTTATGCCTGAAGACAGGGCTGTTTCTCAGGACATCCGTCCTTTGGAGATTGTGGTGCTGAATTTGATGCCTACAAAGATTGCCACCGAAACGCAGCTCAGCCGCTTGCTGGGTAATACGCCTCTGCAGGTACACCTGGAACTGATGCATACCAAATCCCATGTGGCAAAGAATACATCTCAGGAACACCTGCTGACATTCTATAAGACCTTTGACGAATTGAAAGACCGGAAGTTTGACGGTATGGTGATTACCGGCGCGCCGGTGGAAAATATGGACTTCGAAGCGGTTGACTACTGGCCGGAGCTGTGCGAGATTATGGAGTGGAGCAAATCCCATGTCCAAAGTACTTTCCACATTTGCTGGGGCGCTCAGGCGGGCCTGTATTACCACTACGGCGTCAAGAAATATCCGCTGAATGAAAAGTTATTTGGCGTATTTGAGCACACCAAGGACTACCCTCGGGCAATTTTGCTCCGTGGGTTTGACGATGTTTTCTATGCACCCCATTCCAGACACACTACAGTATTGCGGGAGGATATTGAAAATGTTCCTGGTCTAAAGATTTTGGCATCTTCGGAAAAGGCCGGTGTATATGCCGTGATGAGCAAAAACGGGCGGCAGATTTTTGTCACCGGCCACTCGGAATACGACTCTGATACCCTGGAAAAAGAATATCTACGGGACAAGAATCTGGGCCTGCCCATTCGTGTTCCAGAAAACTATTACCCGGGCGATGACGATACCAAGGCGCCGATAGTCCGCTGGAGGGGACACGGCAATCTACTGTTCTCCAACTGGTTGAACTACTTTGTTTATCAGGCTACACCCTACGATATCTCTAACATTGGCAATGACTAAATGGATTACGCACTTGAAATCAATCAAGTGCGTAATTTTTTGTTGACAAAATATGGGTGAGGTTATATAATTTAGTAAAAGAAAGTTAGCATATGCTAACTAAGAATCAGAGGAGAAATGATATGACAGTTGATGATTTGCAAATTGGGGAGCAAGGTGTAATTTGCCGCGTGGGCGGTGAAGGTGCTTTGCGTTTGCGATTTTTGGATATGGGATTGATTCCCGGCACTGTGGTGCGCCTTCAGAAGGTTGCGCCCATGGGCGACCCCATTCAGATTCAGGTGCGTGGGTATGAACTGACCATTCGCCGTGAGGATGCCAGAATGATCGGGATAGAGGAGGCAGAAAAATGATTTTTGCGCTTGCGGGTAATCAAAATTGCGGAAAAACCACGCTATTTAATGCCCTCACCGGTTCCAATCAGCATGTAGGCAATTTTCCCGGTGTGACAGTGGATCAAAAGGTTGGTGTTATCCGCAATACTGAACACCAGGTTGTGGATTTGCCAGGTATTTATTCCATTCGGCCATATTCTCAAGAGGAAATCGTTACCCGGGATTTTATTTTAAAGGAAAAGCCGGATGCCATTATCAATATTGTGGATGCCACCAATATTGAACGGAATTTATACCTAACCCTGCAACTGTTAACACTGCGAGTACCTATGGTAGTTGCGTTGAATATGATGGATGAACTTCACGGAAATGGCGGCAGTGTGAATGTGCAGAAGATGATGGATTCTCTGGGTGTGCCGGTTGTGCCTATTAGTGCGGTCAAGAAACAGGGCATTTCCGAATTGACGGAAACCGTCATCCAAACTGCTAAATCAAAACTCCGTCCCAAGGTGCAGGATTTCTGTCCGGACGGACCGGTTCACCGTTGTATCCATGCGGTCAGCCATATCATTGAGGACCATGCGTCCAACGTAGATATCTCCCGTCGCTTCTGTGCTATGAAGCTGATAGAAGGGGAGACAGATTTCTACGACCTGCTCCGATTGAGCCAAAACGAGATTGAGCTGATTGAACACTCGGTAATTGAGATGGAATCCGAGCGTGGACTGGATAGAAATGCGGCGCTTGCCGATATGCGCTATAACTTTATTGAAGCGGTATGTAAGGACTGTGTTGTCCGTTCTCAGGAGTCTAAGGAACACCGCAGAAGCATACAAATTGATAAAGTACTTACAAACCGCTACCTTGCTATTCCGTTGTTCATTGGTATTATGGGACTGGTATTCTACCTGACCTTTAATCTGTTTGGCGCTTGGCTATCGGATCTGTTGGCCTATGCGATCGACGGACTTACCATACTGGCAGATAATGCCCTCGCTGCCTATAACATCAATCCTGTGGTACATAGCCTTATTATTGATGGCATTTTCTCCGGTGTAGGTAGTGTTCTCAGCTTCCTGCCGCTGATTGTTGTGTTGTTTTTCTTCCTGTCCATCCTGGAAGACTCCGGTTATATGGCGCGGGTTGCATTTGTTATGGACAAATTGCTTCGCAGAATAGGTTTGTCCGGCAGAAGCTTTGTGCCTATGCTGATTGGCTTCGGTTGTACTGTTCCTGGCGTAATGGCAACCAGAACCCTTTCTTCCAACCGGGATAGAAAAATGACCATTATGCTCACGCCCTATATGAGTTGCTCGGCTAAAATTCCGATTTATTCTGTATTTGCTGCTGCATTCTTCCCCGGAAAAGAGCTGCCTGTGATGATTGCACTGTACTTTGGCGGTATGGCAGTGGGCGTGTTAATTGCTCTTGTTATGAAGAACACTGCATTTAAGGGAAATCCCGTGCCGTTTGTTATGGAACTGCCGAATTATCGTATGCCTTCTGCAGGTAGCGTACTGCAACTGATGTGGGAAAAGGCAAAGGATTTCCTGCAACGGGCATTTTCTGTGATTTTTGTGGCAACTGTGTTGATTTGGTTTTTGCAGACCTTTGACCTGCGATTCAATGTGGTATCTGATAGCGCGGACAGTATCTTAGCATCTATTGGCCGTCTGGTAGCGCCAGTTTTTGCCCCCCTGGGATTTGGTGACTGGCGAATGGTTACTGCGTTGGTCTCCGGTTTTACTGCAAAAGAAGCGGTGGTCAGCACCTTTGGCGTTGTTCTTGGCGTTGGTACGGAGCAATTAACCTCGGCGCTGCACACCTTGTTTACCCCTGCGTCAGCTGCAAGCTTTCTTGCCTTCTGCCTGCTGTATACACCCTGTATGGCGGCGGTTGCTGCCATTCGTAGAGAATTGAATTCCAATCTAAAGACCTGTGGATTAATTATTATGCAGTGTGCAGTAGCGTGGCTGGTAGCCTTTTTGACATACCGCTTGGGAGTGCTGCTATGAGATGGTATGATATATTTATTCTGGTACTGATTGCGCTCTATTGTGCATATGTTATTTTTGCTAAAAAGAAAGGTGGCTGCTGCAGCGATTGCAGTAAGTGCCAAGGTTGCGGTCAAAAGAAGAAACAATAGGGGGAATTTCTGTGAAGCTGCGGATTAACGGATATGAGATTGATGCAAAACCCGGTCAAACCCTGCTTGAACTGATTGAAATGCTCGGTTTAAGTGGCTCAAAGCTTTCGGAGCGTCCTCTTGCAGCAAAAATTGCCGGTGAAGTGTTCAATCTGAATTATGTGCCGGTACGCGTCACAGAACTGTGTTCAGACAGACCTTCTATCAGACGAGCAATGGCAGCTTCCGGGGGCGAAGTGCAGCTTCTGTACTATAATGACCCCATCGGTAAGGATGTCTACGAAAGAACCGCCCGATTTGTGTTGTTTTTAGCGCTGGAAAATTGCTATCCATCCATAGAGGCAAAGATGGGCAGTACCGTCGGTCCTGCGTTGATGATTCAGTTGTCCGATACGGAAGGCTTCTCGTTGCAGATACTGAAAGACGAAATGAAGCGCTTGATTGACCTGGATATTCCCTTGATTCGTCGCCGTGTCAGCCTGTCTGCAGCTATTGAACGGTATAAATCTGCCGGTAAAGCTGATAAGGCCCGGCTTTTGCGCCTCAGAAATGTGGACTACTTTGACGAGTATGCCTACGGAGATTTTTCAGATTACTACTACGGTGAGCTGGCGCCTGCAACCGGCTATTTGCAGGTGTGGGATATGCTGCCTGCCGAGGGTGGATTCTTCTTCATATATCCTGATGATAAGGATTGCAACAAAATTGCTGATTATGTGGATATGCCACATTTTTTAGCTGTTACCAACGAGGGGAAACGCTGGTGCAGTCTGATGGAATGCGAAACCGTGGCGGATTTGAATGATTTGGTAAACTCCGGCAAAGTCCGGGAACTGATTCGCGTGAATGAAGCCCTCCATGAGAAAAAATACGCGCAGGTTGCGGATATGGTATGTGAACGGGGCGCTAAGGCAGTGATGTTGGCAGGCCCCAGTTCCTCGGGAAAAACTACCTCTGCCAATCGGTTAGCTACCCAACTTCGTGTCCACGGAAAGAAGCCGATTCTGATGAGTCTTGACGACTACTATGTGAATCGTGATTCGATTCAGCCGGGACCGGACGGAAAACTGGATTTGGAACATATTAACACCATTGACACAGAACTTTTTCGTTGTCACCTGACGGGGCTGTTGAGTGGAAAAGAAGTGGAACTGCCTACATTCAATTTCCTTACCGGTAAGCGGGAGTGGAAGGGACATCGTCTAAAGCTTCACCGGGATACGGTTATTATCATTGAAGGGTTGCATGCGTTGAATCCGGTGCTGCTTCCCAAGGAGTTGGACAGTAAGTTGGTATTCAAACTCTATGTCAGCGCCTTGCTGCCTTTGAATTTGGATAACCATAATCGAATCCCCTCCAGCTATTTGCGTCTGCTTCGCAGAACGGTACGGGATTATGAAAACAGAGGCGCGTCTGTGGAACATACGCTGTCTATGTGGGATTCTGTCAGACGGGGAGAGGAGCGTTGGATTTTCCCCTACCAGGAAAATGCGGATATGATTTTCAACAGTTCCACTATCTATGAGTTAGCGGTACTGAAAAATCATATTTTCCCGTTGCTGACAGCCGTTGAACCGGAGCAAAGCTGTTACGAGGCAGTCCGGGGTATTGTAAAAATATTGAATTATGTCCAATCTGCAGACGTGGACAATGAAATACCGCCTACCAGTCTTGTGCGGGAATTCATTGGCGGCAACACATATTACCGATAAGAAAACGCCGGAACAATTTGTTCCGGCGTAATTTTTTATTCAATTACCAAAGAATAAGCAGAATCATCTTTTTGTTGTTTATATTTGTTGGGACTGGGGAAATTTAGGACAAGAGAGATTAAAAGACAAAGGGCAATGGCTGCGGCACCGGCAGTAATCCATAAACTGCGTTGACGGAGCAACTCCTTTGTGGTATACAAAAACCAGAGAAGAGCGCCGGAGAGAGCAAGACAGAGTAGTGTCAAGATTACCTTTAACCAAATAATTCCGTTACCCGCAACGATCATATATAGAATGAACAGAACAGCATCCAGGCATAAAGCGTATGTCATATACCGTTCCATTACCTTGTAGCGATTGGGTTTCTGTGCCATATCAATCCCTCCAACATTTTTTCTTATTTTAGCATATTTTGTCAAAAATTGCAATATGTGCGAAAATTTTTACAAATACTTGCAGGATACAGGATTATTTGGTATAATGTTAGCATCTTTATGTGAGAGTGCAGGCAAGGAACGACTATGGGTGAACCGCAATATCGCTTGGAGGGGATCGTCCGCACCAGAAGTGAGCTGATGGAGGACTTTGAAGGCCCTCTGAATGTTATATTTCTGCTGCTTAGTAAAAATAAAATAGAGATTCAGGATGTATCCATTACCGCGATTTTGGAGCAATATCTTGCCTATCTGGAAGAAATGAAATGGCTGGATATTGAGCTTGCCAGTGAGTTTATTACAATGGCATCCCATCTGATGTTGATTAAGACCAAAATGCTCCTTTCTACTGCCGAAGCGGTGGAAGCGGAAACAGAACTGGACCTGCTCCGTCAATCCCTGATTGAGCGTCAGCGCCACGAGGCTATGGACCAGATTCGTATGGCAATTACGGTTTTAGAGCCTATGAACGATATAGGGCGTTGCCTGTTTATCAAAGCACCCGAACCTCTGCGGCGGGATGCTACTTATCGGTATCAGCATGATGTGATGGATATGCTTTGGGCGCTGGATGAAATCACCGAGCGGAATCAGCGCCGTTTGCCGCCGCCTACCGTGAATTTTAAGGGCATTGTGGGCAAGGAGCCTTACCCCGTGACCAAAAAGGCCAAGGAATTGATTCATAATCTGATTCTTCGCGGGGTACAAAAGCTGAAGAGTTTGTTTAAAGGAAGTCGCAGTCGATCTGAAATTGTTGCTACATTTTTGGCTATACTGGAATTGTGTAAGACCAATTCTGTAGCATTGGAAGATGATATTTCCGGTGAAAACCCCAATGTAAGACTTTTGGACGAAGAAGCACTGACAAAACAAGGAGATGACGAAAATGGAACAAATTGAATTACAGAGGGCCATTGAAGCCATCTTGTTTGCTGCTGGAGAACCTGTGGAAATCGCCCAGCTTGCGCATGTTTTGGAGGCAGACGAAAAGGACGTAATTTCCGCTGCGGACACGCTTTCCGATGAGCTTTCGTTTAACCGGCGGGGTATTCGTATTGTCAAATTGGAGAAGAGCTATCAGATGGCATCTTCCGGCGAAATGGCGGATTATATTACTCAGGCGCTGGAGACGCGCAAACCTCCCAAGCTCTCAGCATCTCAGCTGGAGACATTGACGATTATCGCCTACTATCAGCCTGCCACTAAGGCTATGGTGGAGCAGCTTCGCGGCGTGGACAGCAGCTATTCTGTCGGTGCGCTGCTGAATAAAAAACTAATTGAAGATGCCGGCAGATTGAATGTGCCCGGCAGACCCATTCAGTATAAAACCACAGCCAATTTCCTGCGCACATTTGGTCTGGAATCCTTAGAGGACTTGCCTGCCATTGAGAAGGTCAACCTGGGAGAGCCTGAAGTAGCAGAGGAGTCTGTCGATCCAAACCAGATGACGATGGAAGAAGTCTGATTTGCTTGCCTTATGGTGCAAGCAGGATTTTACAAATTATAAAATTACTTTGATTAGAAAACTATGAAAAGGCGGTGCTCGATTATGAGTCAAAAACTTCCTAATATGTTGGAAAACACCATTGCAAAGATCCGCGAAATGGTAGATGCCAATTCTGTAGTTGGCAACCCTATCACTGCTGGTGATGTGACAATTGTTCCTATTTCGAAAATCAGCATTGGTTTGGGCGGCGGCGGTTCTGATTTTGTAACCAAGAACGCTTCCGGGCAGGAGAATCCCTTTGGCGGCGGCGTGGCTGCCGGTGTGAAGGCGACCCCGGTTGCATTTCTTGTTATCAAGGAGGGCAGTGTGCGTATGCTGCCGGTTGCAACACCCGCCAATACCACTGCAGACCGTTTGGTGGAAATGATTCCTGATACATTGGATAAAATTGCCGCCTTTATTGACTCCCGTACGGAGAAAAAAGCAGAATAAACAGATTTACCCGGGGGACACTACCTTTGGGTGATAGATATGAAACGTATTTTTGCCGGGGTGGCAGCTGCATTTCTGGCTGCCAGCCTGGTTTTTCCCTGTAAGGGGATATCTGCAAACAGCGCGATCCTCCTTGATGGACAAACGGGGCGTGTGATTTATGAAAAACAGCCAGACAAGCAAAGCCTGATTGCCAGCACAACGAAGATTATGACGGCGCTGGTTGTTTGCGAACATGCAAATGTGTTGGACAGAGTGCGGATTCCCCCGGAAGCAGTTGGTATTGAGGGGTCTTCTATGTACCTCAAGGCCGGTGAGATTCTTACTGTGCAGGAACTCCTGTACGGCCTTATGCTCCATAGCGGTAACGATGCGGCAGTGGCGCTAGCCATTTATTGCGGAGGTACAGTTGAGGGATTTGCAGAGCTGATGAATGATAAGGCCCGCCGACTGGGCTTGCAGAATACCCATTTTGTGAACCCTAATGGACTGGACAGTCCCGGACATTACTCTTCGGCGAGAGATTTGGCAGTTATTGCCGCCTATGCGATGGATAATCCCATATTCTATAAAACTGTTTCCACCAAGACCGTCACCGCAGGCGGTCGCAGTCTACGAAATCATAATAAACTCTTGTGGCTTTTAGAGGGCGCGGATGGGGTAAAGACCGGCTTTACAAAAAAAGCAGGACGCATTCTTGTATCCAGCTGCACCCGTGATAACCGCAGATTGATTTGTGTGACAATCAATGACGGAAACGATTGGCAAGATCATAAATCTCTTATAGAAAGTGGATTTGCCGATTTTTCTGTCCGTCAGATCGTTAATAAGGGCGATTGCCTTGGTTTAGTGAATGTGATTTCCGGTGTAACTGGAAGGGCCGAGCTTATAGCCGCAGAGGATTTTTTCTATGCTCTGTCACCGGATGAAAATCCGCAAATTGTACTTTCCAAACCGGATTTTGCATATGCGCCCGTTGTGCAAGGACAGGAGGCGGGCTATGCATATGTCTGCCTGAACGGAAAGCCCGTTGGGAAAATTCCGTTAATATACGGACGGACCGTAGAATCAGAAACTGTAAAAGAACCATCTGTTTGGGAAAAACTTTTTAAAGGAGGGAAAACATGACCGAACGCATACAAAAGATCATTGCGTCCAGAGGAATCACGTCAAGACGAAAGGCAGAAGAACTGATTTTGGCAGGGCGTGTTAGCTGTAACGGCCGTGTTTGTCTCCTGGGAGAAAGTGCAGACCCTGATGTGGATATCATTCTGCTGGACGGGAAACCGCTCCCGTCCGGCGGTGAATACACGTACATGATGCTCAACAAGCCCAGAGGCTATGTGACAACCCTTTCTGATGATAAGGGGCGTAAGGACATCACCTGTTTAATCTCCGATTGTGGGAGCCGTGTTTACCCCGTGGGACGGCTGGATATGGATTCGGAAGGCCTACTGATTTTAACCAATGACGGTGATTTTGCCAATAGGCTGATGCATCCCAAGCACGAGATAAATAAAACATATCTTGTGTTTGTGAAGCAGTACTCCCAGGAGGGATTGAAAAAGCTCTGCAAGCCTGTAACCTTGGATGGATACACCATTCATAAACCCGATGTAAGGCTGATTTCTGCCGATTCAAGCGGTAACGCGCAGCTGGAGGTCGTGATCCATGAAGGTAGAAACCGTCAGGTACGCAGAATGTGCGATATGGCCGGTATGCCGGTATTGCGATTGATAAGAATTGCGGAGGGTTCTGTTGTTCTTGGAAAATTACCTCTCGGCAAATGGCGCTATTTGACGGCTGAAGAAGTGGAAGCATTGGTAAGGTGAAACATATGGACATAGATGTAATTGTAATTGGTGGCGGTCCGGCGGGTATGTATGCTGCGATCACTGCCGCAGAGCAGGGAAGTCGAGTTCTGCTTTTGGAGAGTAATGACCGCCTGGGCAAAAAATTACTCATTACCGGCAAGGGCAGATGCAATGTGACAAATAACTGCTCTGCGCAGGAGGTGCTCCAGAATATTCCTCGCAACGGAAGATTTTTGTATAGCGCTATGGAAAACTGTCCCCCTGCACAGGTGATGGAATTCTTTGAATCCTGCGGTTGTCCCTTGAAAACAGAACGGGGGAATCGTGTTTTTCCTGTCAGTGATAAAGCCCAGTCTGTTTTGGACTGTCTGAAGACGCAAATGCATAAAAATAAAGTAACGGTGCAGACTTGTAAGGTCAATGAAATTCTGACAGAAAACGGCACTGTTACTGGTGTTAGGACGAGAAACGGTGTATTTTCTGCCCACAAGGTGATTTTGGCAACCGGTGGTGTATCCTATCCTACAACCGGTTCTACCGGTGATGGCTATCGTATGGCGGAAGCGCTGGGTCATACAGTTACAGCGATTGAGGGAAGCCTTGTTCCGCTGGAGACTGCGGGTAATGCCTGTCAGCAGATGCAGGGCCTGAGTTTGCGCAATGTGGGGGTCAAACTTCTCAATAGTAAAGGTAAGGTCCTATATAAGGACTTCGGTGAATTGTTGTTTACCCACTTTGGTGTGTCCGGGCCGACAGTTCTCAGCGCCAGCGCCCATTTAAAGGGAGACGGCTGTAAACTTCTATTAGATTTGAAGCCTGCCCTGGATGAAGGCAAGCTGAATGACCGGATTTTACGGGATTTGGATACCTATAAAAACCGCGCAATGGAAAATGCACTGACAGATTTGCTGCCCCGTTCCATGATTCCGGTAGTACTGGAGATGCTGTCAATTCCCACTGATTTGCAGGCCAATTCTCTTACCAAGCAACAGCGTAGAAGTCTTGTGGAACTGCTGAAAGCATTTCCTGTTGAAATCACAGGAAAACGCCCTGTCAGTGAAGCAATTATTACTTCCGGCGGTATCAAAATATCAGAAATTGATCCGAAGACTATGGAGTCCAAGCTTGTTAGGGGTCTATATTTTGCGGGTGAGATTATTGATTGCGATGCCTACACCGGTGGATTTAATCTACAAATTGCATGGGCTACCGCCTATGCCGCAGGCATGGCGACAAAAAACTTTGATTGACAAACAATCCACCTTGTAATAAAATATTTGAAGATTAACAAAACCTATGGAGGGATAGATAGATGTACGAAAAATTAGTTTCTTATGCAGCAAAGCAGCTGGACCTGAATCCGGACGATATTACCCCCGAAAGCACCTTTGAAAGCTTGGGTATTGATTCTCTGGATATTGTTGAAATGATTATGGACTTTGAGTCCGAGCTGGGTATTGAACTGGAGATGGAAGATCAGAAGATTACCAACTTCAAGGAACTGGCTGATTTTGTTGAGTCCAAAGTAAACTAAAAATACCAATACCCTTGTTATGGCAGCCGGCTTATAACAAGGTCGCACTAGTCGGGGAGATAGCGGTGCCCTATGCCTGCAATCCGCTACAGCAGGGATGAATTCCCACACCCGGGCTTGTATCAGTGCCGTCTGGACCTTGTAAGCGGTGTTGACGGAACGGTCTTGCGCAACAGAATCCCGTGAACCATGTCAGGTGGGGAACCAAGCAGCATTAAGCGGACTTTTCTGTGTGCCGCAGGGTTGCCGTTTCTGAGCTGGCTGCAGGGATACCG
>JAZOWQ010000035.1:0-21283 GCA_045659325.1 Faecousia sp.
ATTTGGACAGAGCATCACTGGTCAACGGACCGGTGGCCACGATCACAGGGCCTTCCGGCACTTGGGTCACTTCCTCGTCAATCACCCGGATGTTGGGATGATTGCGAATCTTCTCCGTAACCAAGTCTGAAAATCCCTGTCGGTCTCCCGCCAGGCACCCGCCTGCCTCCACACGGGTGGCATCGGCGCAGGTGATGATGAGACTGCCCATTCGGCGCAGCTCTTCTTTCAGCAAGCCAACGGCATTTTCAATTTTATCTCCACGGAGGGAATTGGAACATACCAGTTCTGCGAAGGTGTCTGCATGGTGAGCAGGGGATTTTTTATGAGGCTTCATTTCATAAAGCTTCACTTCAATTCCCCGTTGGGCCAACTGCCACGCGGCTTCCGCGCCTGCCAGACCCGCACCGATGACTTTTACTGCTGCCATCACTTGGTCTCCTTGGTTTTTGTAGTCTTCTTAGCTGCGGTCTTCTTGGCCGCAGTTTTCTTAGCGGGTTTCTTTTCCTCAGATGCCTCTTCGGTTTCCTTCTTTTTATAATAGCCCCGCTTGTCCTCCGGCAGGAAGTTTTCGCATTCTTCGTTGATACAGAAGGGTTTCATACGGCCTCTGCCGGACTTTTTGAACATAGTCTGTCCGCACTTGGGGCAATCCTCAGCAGTGGGTACATCCCAGGTCATAAAGCCGCACTCAGCGCCTTTTTCACAGCCGTAGTAAGCATAGCCCCGCTTGGATTTCCGCTTCAAAATGGTACTGCCGCACTTGGGGCAGCGGCCGGGCATTTTCTCCACAATAGGCTTGGTGTTCTTGCACTCCGGGAAACCGGGGCAAGCCAGGAATTTACCAAAACGGCCCACTTTTACCACCATATTTCTGCCGCAGACCTCGCAGATCTCTTCGCTCACCTCATCGGGTACTTTCAACCGAGTACCCTCCAACGCAGCTTCTGCATCGGTGAGGGTTTTGTGGAAATCCCCATAGAACTCGGAGAGCAAATCCTTCCAGTTCTGGTTGCCTGCTTCCACCTGGTCCAGGCGATTTTCCATATTGGCGGTGAATTCCACATCAATAATATCCGTAAACCGCTCCAGCATCAGGCCGGTAACCACCTCACCCAATGCAGTGGGCTGCAAGCGCTTATCCACCTTGGTGACATATTCTCTGTCCTGAATGGTAGAAACGATAGTGGCATAGGTGGAAGGTCTGCCAATCCCCTTTTCTTCCATGGCTTTCACAAGGCTTGCCTCGTTATACCGCACGGGAGGCTGAGTAAAATGCTGCTCGGGCTTCATTTCCAAGCTCTTGGCCTTATCGCCCTCCTGCAGGTCAGGCAGGGGTGCGCCCACTACCTCGGTTTCCTCATCACGGCTCTCTTCATAGACAGCCAGGAAACCGGCAAATTTCACACTCTGGTGGGTGCTGCGGAAGATATGACCGGCGCACTCGGTATCGATGGACACGGTATCATACACCGCATTTGCCATCTGAGATGCCAGAAAGCGGCTCCAAATCAGCTTATAGAGCTTATACTGCTCTTTTGTCAGGCTCTTTTCGATTTTCTCCGGGTCTAGCTCTACATGGGTGGGCCGGATCGCTTCGTGGGCATCCTGAGCGCCGGACTTGGTCTTAAACACATGGCGGGAGCCATAGTGATATTGCTTTCCGTAGCGATTCTTGATAAAGTCCGCTGCCGCGTCCATAGCTTCATTGGACAAACGCAGAGAGTCGGTACGCATATAGGTAATCAGACCCAAAGTACCCTCCCCTGCTACATCCACACCTTCATACAGCTGCTGAGCAATGGCCATGGTGCGCTTGGGGGTCATATTCAGTTTCCGGGCCGCCTCCTGCTGTAGAGTAGAGGTGGTAAAGGGAGGCGCTGCGGAACGTTTCTTATCTGCCCGCTTCACACCGGCAACGGTAAACGCCTCGCCGTTAATGTCGTCTATAATCTTTTGGACCTGCTTCTCACTGCCCAGTTCCCGTTTCTTGGTATCGCCATGGTAACGGGCGACAAAGGTGCCGGGCTTTTCCAGCAAGCTCAGCTTCACATCCAGCGACCAGTATTCCTTGGGAACAAAGGCGCGGATTTCATTTTCTCTGTCCACCACAAGACGAGTCGCCACCGATTGCACACGGCCGGCAGACAGGCCTCTGCGCACCTTCTTCCACAGCAGCGGAGAGAGCTCATAGCCCACGATTCTGTCCAGAATCCGTCTTGCCTGCTGGGCATCTACCAGGTCAGTGTCAATGGCTCTTGGGTTGGCAATGGCCTCTTTAACCACCTTTTCGGTAATTTCGTTAAAGGTAACACGGCAAGTTTTGGTGTCCGGCAGGTTCAGCAATTCTTTTAAGTGCCAGGAAATCGCCTCACCCTCCCGGTCAGGGTCCGTTGCCAGATACACGGTGTCGGACTTCTTTGCCAGTTTCTTCAGTTCGTCAATCACATCGCCCTTGTTTGCCAAGGGGATATACTCCGGCACAAAGCCGGCTGCGATGTCCACACCCATGGTGCTTTTGGGCAGGTCACGCAGGTGGCCCATACTGGCCTTTACCACATAGTCCGGGCCTAAATATTTACCAATGGTCTTCGCCTTGGACGGCGACTCCACAATCACAAGATTGGAACTCATAGCTTCCTCCAAATCCATTATTTCAAACTAAAACGACCGCCGGGATGCTTGAGCGCCAAGCCTTTTACCGTCAGCATTGTGAGCACTGACAGCACCTTTCCCGAAGGTATATCCAGTTTGGCAATCAGCTCCGCCGTTTCCTTAGGTTCCCGGGTTAACTGCGCCAAAACTGCCTGCTCCTCAAGGTTCAGAGCAGGTTTTCTATTTTCTAACACACTATAAGTGGAATTTCCCTCGTTGTCAATGGGTTTTTTACGACGGGTTTCTCCGTCAGGGGAATTTTTTGCAGGAATTTGGGTGGTCTGCGCCACCTTAGAAGCAGCAGTTTCTGCCGCATAAAGAGGTATTTTCCCGTGTTTTTGCAGCTTTCCGGGGTAAAGAGATTCATAGTTGCTCACCACATCCCAGCCGGAAAATACCGGTATTGCGCCCTCCTGCAACAGAGCATTGCTACCCTCACAGGTAACGGTGTTAATATTGCCGGGCACAACGAATACATCTCTGCCCTGCTCCAAGGCCCAGCGGGCGGTGATCAACGCGCCACTCTGTTGAGGCGCTTCCACAATCAGCGTTCCGTTGCTCACACCGCTGATAATCCGGTTTCGGGCAGGAAAGTGCCAAGGAAGTCCCTTGGCTTCAGGGGGATATTCCGAAATCAGACAGCCGTTTTTGGCTACAGCCCCAAACAGCTTGCGGTTACTCCAAGGATAGATTACATCCACACCGCAGCCCAGAACACCAACAACCGGACAGCCTGCGTCCAATGCGCCCTGCATAGCTGCTGTATCGATTCCCGATGCACCGCCGGACACTACGAAGCCTCCGGAGCGGGCAATCTGGCTGCCCAGCTGATGGGCGACCTGCAAACCGTAGGCAGAGGCCTTCCGGGTGCCGACCACGCCGATAAAGGGAACACTGTCCCAGTCCGGCAGGATACCTTTATAATATAGAAGGACCGGTGCATCCGGGGTATTGCGAAGTCTTGCCGGATAGGCTATGTCATCTATGGGTAAAAGCTGAATGCCCTTTGTGTTGCATGTGCGGGCAATTTCCTCCGCGCCACGCAGGTCCTTGTCCTGTACTACATCGGGGGTGTGATACAAAGTCTCCGGATCACCAAATTGTGTCAAAAGGCGATGCTTTTCTGCAAGGCTTATATTCAGTTCAGAAAACCATATCCAATACAGAAGCACTGCCTTCACCTCCGGTTTACTGTTTCATTTGCCACATGACAATGGCAGCGGCAATGGCCGCATTTAAAGATTCACAGTTGGGATTCATAGGAATAATCAGGGAATGCTCTGCCGCATCCAGAATTTCCCGTCGCACTCCCTGTCCCTCACTTCCGATGACCACAGCCATTTTATCGATGGGGGCATCCCGTAAATCTTTAGCGCTGTCATTTAGCGCCGTTACGGCAACAGGGATCCCTTCCTTAGCGCAGGCGGCCTTTGCCTCTGTCCAGGTGGTCTGCACCACCTCTGTACGGAACACTGCGCCCATAGAGGACCGGACCACCTTATGGCTGTAGGGATCGGCGCAGCCTTCCAGCAACGCCACAGGAATTCCCAGTGCGTCAGCAGTTCTTAAAATCGTGCCGATATTGCCCGGGTCCTGAATGCCGTCCAGCAAAAGCATACCTGCCTTAGGTACAAAGTTTTTTTCTTCCGGCAGGCGGCACAGGAACAGCGCCCCCTGGGGGGTCTGCATAGGAGAGATGGATTCCATCACATCCTTGGGCACTTCCACCACACGCACCCCTTCCGGAACATCCATATCCACGCCTTGGGACAGAATCACTGTATCCAAGCCGGGCCACCAGCGAATGGCCTCCTGCAGCAGCTTGGTGCCGTCAGCCACAAAAAGGCCCGACATCTGCCGTTCCTTACGGGAAGAAAGGAGTTTTTTCACTTGCTGCAACAAGGGGTTTTTTCGGGAAGTAATCAATTCTTTCATAGCTTCTGCACCGTATTCAGGGCATCTGTGTCACCCAAAATTTCCATCACATCTCCAGGCGTAATCTCATAATCTGCGCCGGGAGATACATTGATTCGATCCCCCTGCTTGATGGCAATGATATTCACACCCAGCTTGGCCCGCACATTCAGATCCTTCAGGCTTTTGCCAATCCAGGACACAGGAGCCGGCACTTCAATAATGCCGTAAGCATCGGACAGTTCAATATAATCCAACACATTGGAGCTGGACAGACTTCTTGCCAACCGGTTTGCCTGCTCCTGCTCGGGAATCACTACCCTGTTGGCCCCCAGCTTCAGCAGCACCTGCCGGTGGGTTTCGTCATAAGCCTTACAAACCACATAGGGAACGCCCAGTTCTTTCAGATTCATTGTGGCTAGTACGGAATCGCCCAAGCTATCGCCGATTGCCACGATGGCGCAATCAAAATTTTCCACGCCCAATGCTTTCAGCACGCCCTTGTCCCGGGCATCGCCTACCACGGCCTGGGTCACAAAGCTACTGATTTGCTGCACCAGTTCACTTTTACAGTCAATGGCCAGCACCTCACAGCCCAACTCACACAAACGCTTTGCCGCCTCGCTGCCAAACCGGCCAAGACCTACAACAACATACGATTTCATAGTTGTCCTCCTATCCAATAAGCAAATTGGTATCTGCATAGCGGAAGCGGTCCTCCGCTTTATCTCCCATCAAGAACCCCAGGCTGATGGTCAGTACGCCTACCCGTCCAAAGAACATAAACAGCACAAGCATCAGCTGTGCGGGTACACCTAAAACCGTTGTGACACCGGCAGTCAGTCCCACCGTTGCCAAAGCAGATACAGACTCAAACAAAGCATCCACAAAGGGCACCTGCGCGGTTGCCGAAATGAACACACCGCCGAAGAAAGCAAGTCCTACCACAACAAAGAAAATGGTCATAGCATCGATGGCCTTCTCGTTGGGAATGGTGCGGTGAAATACATGGACAGTGCTTCTGCCCCTTGCTCTTGCCCAAATGAACAGCATCAGCACCACAAAGGTTACGGTTTTCATGCCGCCGGCAGTAGAACCAGAGGAGCCGCCGATGAGCATAATCAGCAGAGACAGGCCCTTGGTGCTGTCTGTGAGTAATGTCTGGTCCACAGATACAAAACCGGCAGTCCGCAAAGTAACGGTTTGAAAAAATGCATTCAGCACCTTCTGCCATACAGGCATAGGGCCTAAGGTAGCAGGATTGTTCCACTCCAATGCCAAAATCAGAACTGTACCCACTGAAATAATGGCAGCGGTGGCAATCAGCACCAGCTTGGTATAGACACTGAATTTCTTAAAATTCCGGACCCGGGCCAGTTCCTCCCACACGAAGAAACCAAGGCCGCCAATGGTAATCAAAAACATTAGGGTAATCAGCACCACCGGATCGTTCTGAAAGGTAATCAAGCTCTGTCCCGGTGCAATGGCCCCGAAAATATCAAAGCCTGCGTTACAGAAACCGGAGACTGCGTGGAACACACCCCACAGGAGGGCCTGCCTGAAGCCGTAGGCAGGCAAAAAGTGCAGCGTTAACACCAACGCACCGGCCAGCTGCACACCCAGAGAGCCAAACAGCATAATTTTCTGCAGGCGGATAACGCCCTGCATATCATTCAGGCTCATAGCCTGGGCCATCACCATACGTTGCTTCAGACCCACTTTGCGACGCAGAAGGAAAATCACCAGCGAAGCGATGGACATAAAGCCCAGACCGCCTACTTCAATCATCAGTAAAATCACCGTCTGTCCAAAACCGGACCACTGGGTAAAGGTATCAAACAACACAAGACCTGTCACACAAGTGGCAGAGGTTGCGGTAAACAGTGCTGGGAAAATGCCGCAGGAATTTCCGCCCCGGGAAGCCACCGGCAGCGCCAGCAGCACTGTGCCCAGTAGGATAATCCCCGCAAAGACCAAGGGAATGATCTGAGTCGCGTTCAAGTGCAATTTACGCACCCGCTTCCACAAATGCAAAGAGTTCTTTCCACCGGACACCGTCATTCCTCCTTTTGCATATAGTAATGGTATTTTACCTTATTATAACAATTTTACGCCACTTTGCAAGTATCGTTTCAAAACACATTACCCCCGGGCAGTCCCGGGGGTAAGTATTTTATGGTTGTGTATATGCTAAAGAGGTTTGCAGGTATTGCTCCCAAATATAAGTGTCTGCCTTCTCTTCCAGGTTATATGCCTCCCGGATTCCGGTACAAACTCGCAGAAGTTTTTCCTGCATAATGGGAGATGTGAACATTTCTGCGTTATCCGGCAGCATCGCATTGTAGAATACCCGGCAGCGGTCCTCATGAGGGTAGGTTATTGCTAACTCATCGGCAAATGCTCTGGTAGTCGGCTCAAAATAGATTGCCAAATTCTCTGCTGTATTGGCAGCGGAATAGGTAAAATTCTTGGGATTGAGCTGATTCCATGTGTCATACTTCCGGCTGTTGCCGATCACATGGCTGTCAATGCCGTAGGCCATTCCCTGCATCAGGGCTTTGGCAGCGTCTGCCTTGGCAGAAATCAGAATCCAGCAATCGCCATCCTCCCAGAATTGTACCCAATCCTTATCTCCGTCAATGCTCTGGACCAAGGCAATCTGCAGCCAGCCTTTTTCCACGGTCTTCAACAGGAAGTTCTGCGGAAAATGGGCCAGCACAGGCTGAATTTCCGCCAGCATTTTGTTGATTACCTGTGTTTTATGCTCAGCTACCAGCGTATGTCCGTCTGTATGGACAACCGCATCCTGCCAAAGCAGCAGCTTGACACCGTACTGTGTTTGATAGTCGTCTGCCAGCTGGCGGCTCTGGGCCAAGCCCTGCGTATCGGGATTCTGCGCCGTATAAAGGATATCTGTATAAACCCCCTCATCTTCAATGGGGGATTTGGAAATATCCCATCTGTACAAAACATTTTCCTGGTCTGCTGCCAAAATCCAGATATGGGTACCGTCACTGTGGATTTTGGTGGGAGACTTCATTCCCGGAATCACCACCTGGGCAGTCCGTTTTCCTGTGTTCAGGTTATAGTAGGAAAGTTCCAGACCGATGTCTGTCTCCAGGTAGTCCACAATACCCCGCATGGCAAGCAGCGCCACACGGCCACCCACCTTGCCCTCCGGTACAGCGTCTGCAAAAAAACTCTTGGTTTCACCGCCTCTGGTACCGAATACATTCTGCCGCAAAGTGCCGTCCAGCCAGTAGGCATAGTAGTCCTGCCCATTGGTCTGCATATGAGAAATACCCTGTCCGCCACCCAGTGTCTGTCCCGTTTCCGTAGACACATACACCAGTTGCGGAGGCGCGTTTTCGTTGGCAAATTGGCAAAGCAGTACCTCACCGCCAAAATACGCGCCCAGCAAAGACAGATTGGCCACCGTCTGCTGCCGCAGCAGACGGGAGATACCGGTATTGATATTAAGCGCCCGGATTTCAGAGCCGGTGGAGTAATAGACCTCATATTTAGCAAGGCTAATCACCGGTTTTCCCAAAACCGATTCCGGCAAGGTCAACTGGGCCACTACCTGCAGCTGGGGATTCAGCACATTTACCTGACGGGTATTGGGTAAGTAGTAAGCCATACCAGTGGCATGGGTATCCACCACAGATACCGATGTGATATCTGCTGTTTCCATAGTTGCCGCAACCTCTCCATACACACCGGTTAACAGCGTTAAACCTTTTTGGCCCATTACCAGCACATTGGAGCCGATGCCGGTCAGGTCAAAGTATGTACCCTCCGGAAGCTGGTACAGCCACACCGCGCCGATGGTTGCCTGCTCTGCAGTACTGCCAGGCACATACAATCCCCGATCTTCTATAGGCACAGTAGGCTCTGTGGTGACAGGCGCAGGGGGCTGTTTTTTACAGCCGGCCAGCAACAGCGCTGCCAGTAAAAGTATCCATAAGCGTTTCATTTACTGTCTCCTTGCAAGGGTATAATCGTCTCCCCGCCGGTAGTATGGGCAGTGAGCCTTGGGGTTGGTATACAGACGGTATACCTCATCCTCGTCTAAATCCATTTTACAGAAGTACTCATCATACTCCTCATCATAATCATAGTACCAACAGGTTTCGCACTCATTTTCCATTGTCAAAACTCCTCAAATAGCCTTCCGTATCAAACAGTTGCAGCTTTTCGTCCTTCCGTAGATACAAGGGGTGGTGAGGGTGTCCTTTTTTACTGACCCGTCCGGCACAGTACCAGGTTGCGCCGTACTCCTCCCCCACTGCCAGCATATCCCGCAGACAGGCGGGCAGATAATCCCGTTTTTCAATGATCGTACCCCAGGCTGCCCACACCGCCGGTTTCTCCGAAATGGAAAGCACATAGCGGAATGCCTCTAAGTTTTCCCGATGAAGCTGGAAATTGCAGGTTTTCTCCATAGTGTCCGGGTCTGTGGCCCGCTGGGCATAGACATTGAACATAATAAAGCTGTCAAAACCGTTGCCAAGGGCAATCCGCTCCACAGATTTCAAGGTATTGTCCAAATCACCCGGCTGGGCAGTAGAAGGGTTGATACCAATGCAAATCAGGGGATTTTTGCCCCGGGTGCCCAATATGTACCGGTACTCCGAGTAAAAGTTGGGGGCATAGAGCCATTTTGCAATATCATATTCCGGATTGGGGGTATTGGCGGCCTCCAACGCCTGCCGGAAGGTCACCAGTTTCAGTTGATCGGTGGTTACCGAGGGAATATGCATCATTTGCCTCCAATCTAAGCCCATAAAACCGTGTCCACGGGAATATCAAATTCCTCTGAGGGAAGGCTCTCTACAATCTGAAAATCGTAGCACAGGGCCAATGTAGGGTGGTCCGGCTCTTCTGCCAAAAAGCGGTCATAGAAGCCGCCGCCGTAACCCATACGGTCGCCCTGTTTTGTAAAAGCCAGACCGGGCATCAGCACCAAGGCGGTTTTGTCCTCCGCAACAGGACCATCTTCTATCGGTTCGGGAATGCCCATGGTGTTTTTCTCCACTTTGGACAAATCATCTAAGTATATAAATCGCATAGTATCCCCGTAGATTTTGGGAACTGCCACCCGTTTGCCGTCCCGGAGGGCCTGCTCTAGCATAGGCACGGTACGAACCTCCTGATTATAGGGCAGGTAGCCGTAGACGGTGTTTGCGTTTCGGTAGGCTTCGGACTGTACAAAAAGCGCACCCAGCTTTTCGCTGCGGGATAGGATTTCTGCCTCAAGCATTGCCCGTTTCTTTACCCGGATTTCCCGACGCAGCGCCGTTTTATCCATTCTTCTCCTCCTTGGACTGTTTCCGATACAGGCGGAACCACAAAAACACCGCCAGCTGTCCGGGAATACCCAGCAAAAACAGCTTCCAGACATTCACCTTCAAAAACAAAAACAAAGATACATACAAGCTCAGCAAACCGCCCCATACCAGCACAGAAACCAGTGTCTTATTCCACCGGAAATCATGCCAGGCAGAAA
The DNA here is from genome assembly GCA_045659325.1 of Faecousia sp. GTDB lineage: Bacteria > Bacillota > Clostridia > Oscillospirales > Oscillospiraceae > Faecousia. The sequence continues at coordinate 10,079 of JAZOWQ010000035.1, forward strand.
GCAGGCTCAGCAGCACGATGGCATTGGCAGGAATGGCGTAGATAAAGGCAAGCCAACTCTTTTCAATACCCAGCGAGGAAATAATCACAAACAGCAGCAGCGCCACAAACCACACAAGCAGGGAGCTTAAACCCAGAATCGTGGGCTTATCTGCTTTCCGCTTGAGGGCCTTTTCCACAGCCTTTTCCATTTTTCCTACCACAGCGCCGGTCTCCTCCGGCAGAACATTGGGATCGGTGAGCAAATCGTTCACACTGACACCGAACAGTTCAGCCACCTGCACCAGCGTCAGCACATCGGGCATAGACTCTCCCCGTTCCCATTTGGAAACGGCTTTATCGGAATAATTCAACTTCTCCGCAAGACCGGCCTGGGTCAGGCCCTGCCGCTTGCGGTAGGCGGCAATATTCGAGCCAAGTATGGCTTTTACCTTCTCGTCGTTCATAGGGTCCCTCCGGGGCATAGTTTTATATATTTTAACAGAAACAGGTAGATTTTTCAACCATAGAAAAAACGCCATCTTTCGATGGCGTTTTTAGCTATGTATCAATCTTCCGGAAACAACTGTTTATAACAGTATTTGATAATGGCGCTTCGGGTGATAATTCCGATGAAGGTGTCCTTGTCGTCCACAACGGGGACAAAATTCTGTGCGCTGGCCCGTTGGACCAGATCTTGCATATTGGTGGTGACCCGGACCGGCACATAATCTCTCCGGTGGGTGATCTCCATAATTCGTCGGGCTTCTGCCTGTCGCATATCCATATAGCACATATTCTTTAGGGCCCACAGCAGGTCACCCTCGGTAAGGGTGCCGCGGTATTCTCCCCTTTTATTCAATATAGGAAGGGCGGCAAAACCGGAGGCTTCCATTTTCTCCAGCGCTTGACGGACAGTGTAATCATCATATAGGAAAGCGCACATGGCTTTTGGCATTAGAAAAAACAGAACGTTATTCATAATGGCTCCTTTATTCAGGTGGTGGGCGGCGTTTTTACCGTCACTAATAGTATAGCACAGATTTTCCAAATAAGCATATAAATTTTTTGCAAACGTTCTGTAACGACGCCGAAAAAAGACCCCGTTTTTTGTGCATAATGCACACTATAGGTATTTTATTTCCAATTGCATTTGTAATCTTAAGCAAAATTCTACTGCTCTACCGGTGGTAGAATCTCCTCTCTCCCCGTCGGGGAATGAAAAAAAGAATACAGTAGGGTGCATTTTGGGCAGACTGTGATAGGATAAAAGCAAGAAAGGCGGTAAGAACAATGGCAAAACGAATCAAGCTTTGTGACAGGCTTCTCCCTGACTACACCCGGGGCGAGGAGATTATGAATATGGTCACCCACATTGTGGGCGGCGGATTGGGTATTTTCATTCTGGCATTTTGCCTTACCAAAACCATTTCGGCAAAAAGTCCCTTGGGCATTATTGGGTCCGCCATCTTCGGCGGAACTATGATTGTGCTGTACACAATGTCCAGCGTGTATCACGGGCTTAACGCCGGTACAGGCAAAAAGGTGATGCAGGTCATTGACCACTGCACCATTTACTTTCTCATCTGCGGTACCTATACGCCCATTATGCTCTCAAGCTTCGTGCCGGAATATCCTCTCATTGGTTGGGGGTTACTGGCAGCAGAGTGGGCCTTGGCGATCTTAGCCGCCACCCTCACGGCTATTGACTTGAAGAAATACAATGTATTTTCTATGATTTGCTATATTGCTATGGGTTGGGGTATTATTCTCTTTCTTCCCAAAGCAATTGCATTGCTGACAAGGCCAGGATTTCTGTTGCTGCTGGGCGGCGGCATTGCCTATACTGTGGGAGCGATCCTTTACGGCATCGGCTCCAAAACACGCTGGTTTCATTCCGTGTTTCACATCTTTGTGGTGCTGGGCAGCGGACTGCAGTCAGCAGCAATTTTCCTGTATGTACTATAAAAAGAGCCTGTCACAAGACAGGCTCTTTTATTATTCTTCGGTTTCAATGCTGTCAAAAAGGGTGGTACCCTGAGATTCCCCAATCTCATTGCCTGCCATGCAGTCAGCAAACTGGGGACCTGTCATGGTTTCGTGCTCCAGCAGGAACTCTACAACTTGCTTCAGCTTGTCCGCATCACGGGAAAGAATCTGAGAACAATGGTCATAGGCTTTGTCCATCAGAGCCTTCACCTCGTCGTCGATGGTGCCGGCAATCTTCTCGGAATAGCCTTTGACCTTCTCATAGTCACGGCCGATGAACAGCTCGTCACCACCGGTGTAAGAAACCGTACCAAGGCTTTCGCACATACCGTAACGGGCCACCATATCCCGAGCCAACTTGGAGGCACGGTCAATGTCATTGGAGGCGCCGGTAGAGATATCTTTCAGGAACAGGGCCTCCGCCACACGGCCGCCCAGTAGGCCCACAATCCGCTCGTACATCTCGTTGCGGGTCAGGTGATTACTATCCTCCTTGGGGGTGGTCCAGGTCAGACCCAAGGCATTGCCCCGGGGGATAATGGAGATCTGGTGGACAGGGTCGTGGGTGGGCAAACGATACATTGCCACTGCGTGACCCGCCTCATGGATTGCGGTAATTCGCAAATCCCGCTCCAGACGGACACGGCTGCGCTTTTCAGGGCCGGCAATAATTTTCATCATCGCATCGTTCAGGTCCTGCATATTCAACACAGGGCGGTTATCCCGAGCCGCCAAAATAGCGGCTTCGTTTAGCAAATTACTCAAATCTGCGCCGGTAAAACCGGAGGTTGTCAACGCCACAGTTTTCAGGGATACGGAATCGTCCAGCCGCTTACCCTTGGCGTGGACCTTCAGGATTTCCTCACGGCCCTTGGCATCGGGAGAATGCACATAAATCTGACGGTCAAACCGACCGGGCCGGAGCAGCGCCGGGTCAAGGATATCCGGACGGTTGGTAGCTGCCAGCACGATCACACCCTCATTTCTGCCAAAGCCGTCCATTTCCACCAACAGCTGGTTCAGTGTCTGCTCCCGTTCGTCGTGACCACCGCCCATACCGGAGCCGCGCTTCCGGCCTACGGCGTCAATTTCGTCGATAAAAATAATAACGGGGGCAATCTCCTTTGCCTGCCCAAACAGGTCACGGACACGGCTTGCGCCCACGCCCACATACATCTCCATAAAATCAGAACCGGAGATGGACAGGAACTGCACACCGGCCTCTCCTGCCACCGCACGGGCTAACAGCGTTTTACCGGTACCGGGAGCGCCGGCCAGCAAAATACCGTGGGGAATCTTTGCGCCGATGTCGGTAAATTTCTTGGGATTGCGGAGGAAGTCTACCACTTCCTGCAGTTCCGCTTTTTCCTCGTCCACACCGGCCACATCGGCAAAGGTGACCTTCTGATTGCCCGGCTGACCGATGCCTACCCGGGCTTTGCCGAAGTTTGCCATCGGGTTATTCTGATTGGCGCGACCCACCAACAGTGCCCACACCACCAAAATGGCCAGGCCTGCCAGTAGAACAGGCAGGAAGAAATCCCAGGGGGAAAGTGTTTTGTCTTCTGCGATAAAATGGTAGTTTTCCAGCGTTCCGTCTGCGGTTTGCGTCAGTAAGGTAAGCCACATATCCTGCCGGAAACCCTCCGGATCTGCCAGTTTTGTAGTCAGAATATATTGATCTTTGTAGGCTGTATGAAGGTGAAGCTCCATCACATCGCCGTCCACCACAAAGCTTTTGACCTGCTTATTTTCAAACAGAGCGATCACCTCTGAATAGGTGATGTTGTCCAGCTTAGGGCTGAACATACCCAGCATCCAGGAGAATGCCAGCGCCAGTATGGCCACATATAAAATTATGGTAATTGTTTTCCGCTTTTTCAATTTAGGGGATTCTCCTTATTTCTGATATGCTTCCGGCTTTAAAACGCCGATGTAGGGCAGGTTGCGGTAATGCTCATTGAAATCCAGGCCGTAGCCTACCACGAATTTGTTGGGAATGGTGAAGCCAATCATTTCCGGCTTCAGGGTGATACCGGGCTTACGACGCTCCGGCTTGTCCAGGAGGGTACAAATTTTCAAGGAAGCCGGCTCTTTGCTCAGCAGATACTTATGCAGGAAGGATAAAGAATTTCCGGTATCGTAGATATCCTCCAGAATCACCACATGGCGGCCCTTGATATCCACGGACAGATCCTTCTTCACCACCACATTGCCGGTGGTATTGGTGCCGCCGTAAGAGGACAGGCACATAAAATCGATCTCACAAGGAATGTTGATCTTCCGCACCATATCCGCAAAGAAAATCACAACACCCTTTAACACACCCACAAATACCGGGTCTTTGTCTGCGTATTCCTTTGACAGAATCGCAGCAAATTCATTTACCTTGTTTTGAATCTGCTCTTCGCTAAGCAATACCTTTTCAATATTCTTTTCCACCGTACAGTCCTCCTGTTTTCTCTCTCTTATAGGTATTCTATCTGTATTCTCACAGTTCCGTCACCGGAAAGTCGGTCTAGGTTACCGCCAATGCCGATCACTGCCAAAACTCCGGCTTCGTCGGCAAGGACAGGAATTGCATCCCGCTCTGCTGCGGGGATTTTTTCATCGATAAACAACTTCTTCAGGCTTTTTGTGCCGCCAAGCAGGCGAATCGTATCCCCGGATTGTCTGGCCCGTACTAGCATTTTCCCCTTAGGGGTAAAAGCAAAAGAAAGAACCGTCCGTTCGGTACTTTCATTGGGAAGACAGGTCAGTTTCACACCGGGAAGGTAATATTCCCCGGGACAGGTGATTTCCTGCTGCGTAAGTGCACTTTCTTCCGCAATCGCCTTTAATGTGTCATAATTTCTTGCCATTACGACACCGTTTGGAAACGCTGCCCTTGCGGAGGGATTTTGGGAAAACACCAACTTCTCCATAGCCGCAATATGCGCCCCCTCCGGCTCTTTTACACCGGCTTGCAACAGAATATTAGAAAGCACACGGCTGCGAACAGCAGGCTCCATTGCGCGAAGAGTCTGCACATGGTCGGTATGCTGTTTTTCCGCTTCTCCAGCCAGCGCCTGCTCGTCCTGTCGAAGTCTTTCGGCCATAGCGGAGAGATTTTGGGCCAAGCTGGGATTTTCCTCCTTCAGCAGGGGCATCACATGGTGGCGCAGACGGTTACGGAGAAAATCATCACCGCTGTTGGAGCTGTCCTCCACATAGGGGATACTGTATTCTTCCAAAAAGGCCAGCACTTCACACCGGGTAATATTGAGCATCGGACGAATCAGATTGCCGTTTACCGGCGCAATACCACCTAAGCCTTTTAACCCTGTACCCCGGACAAGGTGCATTAAAATCGTTTCTGCATTGTCGTCCGCCGTGTGGGCGGTGGCAATTTTGCCAGGCAAGGCTTTCAAAAAAGCATATCTTGCCTCTCGGGCAGCCGCCTCCAAGCCTTTCTTACCGGCAACAACCTGTCCGCTGCCGGAAACATAGGGAATATTGTAGCCTGCGCAGAAATCACGGACAAAGGCCTCGTCCCGGTCAGATTCCTCGCCACGGAGTTGGTGGTTGAAATGAGCAGCAGAAACATCCAATTCCAGTTTCTCCCTCAGTAGGTACAGACCCCACAGCAGCGCCATGGAATCCGCGCCGCCGGACACTGCGCAAACAATCCGCTGTCCCCGGTAGGCCTGCAGAAAGGCTTTCAGCTTATTCAGCATGCTTCCACTCCCGGTCGGTAAAGGTCTGGTACTGGGGAATCCACTGAAGCTTCACCGTACCCACCTCGCCGTGGCGGTTCTTGGCGACGATACATTCCGCCACGCCCTTATCTTCGGAATTTTCATTATAGTACTCATCCCGATACAGGAACAGAACTTCGTCAGCGTCCTGTTCGATAGCGCCGGATTCACGGAGATCGGACAGCATAGGCCGCTTGTCCGTACGGCTTTCCGGACCACGGGACAGCTGACTTAAACAGATGACCGGCACATTCAGCTCTTTCGCCATAATCTTCAAGGAACGGGAGATGTCACTGACGATATTCACACGGCTGTCACCGCCGCCCTTGCCGTAGCCGGAGCCGTTCATCAGCTGCAGGTAGTCGATAACCACCATACCTAAGTTTTCCACCCGGCGGCACTTGGCGTTCATTTCCGCCACGGTAATGGAGGGGTTATCGTCAATGCGGATATCCGTCTGGCTCAAAGCCACGGAGGCCATACTCAGCTTACTCCATTCTTCCTCGGTGAGCTTGCCGGTTTGCATTTTCTGTCCGTCCACAAAGCTTTCGATGGCCAAAAGACGCATAGCCAGCTGCTCTCTGGACATTTCCAGGTTAAAAATTGCCACAGTTTTCTTGTACTTCTTGGCAACATTTAATGCTAAGTTCAACGCAAAGGCAGACTTACCCATAGCAGGACGGGCAGCTACCAGCAGCAGGTCAGAATTGTTCAGGCCATTGATTTTCTTATCCAAATCTCGCATACCGGTGGACATGCCGGGGATTGCAGAATCAGACTGGCTCAATTCTGTCAGCCGGTCAAACACCTTATGCAGCGTCACACCGATGGGCTCTAAAGAATCGCCCCGCTCACCCTTACGAATGGCGTAGATTTTCTTTTCTGCCGCCTCTAAAATTTCAGAAGTAGTACCTACCTGCTCCTCCACCATCTGAGCAATATCCGTGGAGGCATCGGACAAGGCTCTCAGCATTGCCTTATCCTTGACAATATTGGCATAGCGCACCGCATTGGCTGCGGTGGGGGTAATTTCCATCAGCTGCAGGACATAGTCCCGGGAATTATCGTGGTACACGCCCAGTTCCCGCATCTTGTCCAGCACAGTCACCGGATCAATACTCTGGGAGAAGTTGAACATGGTATAGATTGTTTCGTAGATCTCCCGGTTTTGCTGTAGATAGAAGTCCTCCGGACGGACGATGCCGATCACATCGGTCAGACACCGGCTGTCAATCAGGATAGAGCCCAGCACGGCCTGCTCCGCCTCCACAGAATGGGGCAGCTGCTTGACCATCAGTTCTTCCATTGTTCTATCTCCTCTCTAAAAAGGATGTTAAGCTTCCTCGATTTTTACAGTTAAGGGTGCGGTAATCTCATAGCCCAGCTTGCACTGCACGGTGTAAGTGCCCACATTCTTAATAGGGTCGGACAGGACGATCTTCCGCTTATCAATCACAATGCCGGACTTGGCTTTCAGCGCATCGGCAATTTCCTGACTGGTAACAGAGCCGAACAGCTTGCCGGCGCCGCCGCCCTTAGCGGTAACCACAACCGTCATTTCCCGCAGTTTCTTGGACACCTCCACTGCCTCTGCACGCTCCTTGGCGGCCTTTTCGGCAGCGGCCTTATCGTTCATACGCATGGTATTGATAGCATCAGGGGTTGCCTCCATAGCCAGCTTCTTGGGCAGCAGGTAGTTTCTTGCGTAGCCGTCGGAAATCTCCGCCATCTGGCCCTTTTTACCCTTACCCTTTACATCTTGCAAAAAAATAACCTTCATTTCTTATTCCTCACTCTTCGTAGAATTTATCAATGGATTCGGTCAGCGCATCCTTCACCTGCTGGAGGGTTTTTCCGGTAATCTGTGCGCCGGCTGTGGCTGTATTGCCGCCGCCGCCCAGGGGCTCCAGAATCACCTGCACATTGGCTGCGCCAATGGAACGGGCAGAGATAAACACCTGCTCACCGTCAGGATAGATGACAAAGGATGCGGTAATGCCGCAGATATCCAACAGCTCATCCGCTGCTTGAGAAGCCAGTACCCGGGAGGTAGGTTTGGTGCAGATTGCCACGGCAATATCATCCCGGTACAGTCTTGCGGATTTAATAATCTCAAACTTTTCCTTGGTTTTTTCAAAATCGTTTTGCAGCAGTTTTTTTACTTCCACCGTATCCGCGCCCAACTGCCGCAGGAAGGCGGCCGCCTCAAAGGTACGCTCACCGGTACGGACATTGAAGCTCTTGGTGTCCAGGAAGATACCTGCCATTAGAGCCTTGGCCTCAATGGGCAGCACATCGTCCATTTCCACCGCATACTGCAAAAGCTCTGTTGCCAGCTCTGACGCGGAGGAGGCATAGGGCTCGTGGAGATTCACCACCACTGGCTTGATATAGTCCGCAGCCCGACGGTGATGGTCCACCACGCAGATTCTGGGTGCGGTCTCCAGCAGATTCCGGTATTCTACCTGATCCGGGCGGTTCGTGTCCACCACCACCAGAGTAGTGCGGTTATCGGTAAGAAGCATAGCATCCTGACCGGAGATAAAGGCATTGGCATATTCCGGATCCCGGCGGATTTCCTCTACAAAGTCAGGGGCCATATTGTTCTGCACATCCAACACAATATGGGCTTCCCGCTGCTTTTTGCGGCACATACAGAAAATGCCCAGCGCCGCGCCAATGGCATCCAAATCCGCATTTTTATGACCCATAATCAGCACCCGGCTGCTCTGGTCAATCAGTTCCATCAGGGAATTGGCGGTAACACGGGAACGGACCTTACTGCGCTGCTCTGCTTCCTTATTTCGGCCGCCGTAGAAGTTGAAGTTCAGACGGTCCTTGATTACCGCCTGGTCACCGCCGCGGCTGAGGGCCATCTCAATGGCCAACGCGGCAAACTGGTAACCCTCTTCGAAGGTTTCACCCTCTACACCCAAACCAAAAGAAATGGATGCGGCCAGACCGGAAGGACTGGTAATGGCGTGGACATCCTCCAAAATGGAGAACTTATCCTCAATAGCCCGTTTCAAATCCCGCTTTTCAAACACAAACAGATAGCGATTCCGCTCCAAACGGCGGAGCAAGCCGTGATAGCTTTCCGTCCATTGGGTGATAGCATCGTTGATTTTGGCGTTGAGGCCTGATATGGCGCCCTCGCTCAGATTCTTGGTGATTTCCTCATAGTTGTCAATGAGAATAATGGACACAACAGGACGGGAACGGACATACTCGTCCCGTACCTGATACAACTCTGTCAGGTCCGTAAAGTACAGAACGCCCACACGGGTTTCCCCGGCATCGTCGGATTGGAGCATTGTGCCGTACACCCGGTAACGCTGACCGCCCAGCTTCACATCATAGGGATATTCTGTCTTGCCGGAAATCAGCCAGCCGGTATCAAAGCCGGGCAAAATATCGGAGATATTCCGCTCCTTCATCACATCATTGAAGCCGCTGAGGGTTACAAAACGGTCATTGGCATAGACAATGCCGCCATCGGCCACCCGCACCGCCACCACAGGAAAGGGCGGACGTTGCTGGATTGCACCGCTTTGCTCATCCACGGTTTTTTCCACAAACGCCTTAATCTGCTTTCTGCGACTCGCCTGATGGAGAAGATATGCCGCCATAAGCAGCGCCCACACCGCCAGCTCAACACCCGCAAGCACATATTGCTGCAGCAGGGCTGTAGCCAAAACGAAGCCCAACAGAAGAATAAAATAGACACCAAAATTGGGTCTGAGCAGTCGTTCTGTTTTCTTATTCAACGCCGTCGCCTCCTTGCAAAATGGGTATACTTCCCAAATTAATCTGATTTTCCTTACATTATATCAAATCCGCGGAAAAGGTGCAACCATCATTTTTGTTTCTGACAGTCTTTTTTTCGACAAAAAATAAATGTATACATATGCCCTAACTTGTGCTATAATAAGATTGTCAGCACCGGGTGGGCAGACCCGTGCGAACTGTTAACTACACACAAATTGCGGGCGTTTTTGTACTTTTCGGCTATGCAGAGCCAAGAAAAGGTACATACGGCTGCCTGCTTGTTATGTCTGAATTTAGAAAGGAGTTCTATTGTATTGGCTGAAAAACTCAAAATTATCCCCCTAGGCGGATTGGACGAAATCGGCAAGAATATGACCGTACTGGAATACGGCAAGGATATGATTGTAGTAGACTGCGGTGTAGGTTTCCCGGACGAGGAAATGTACGGCGTAGATCTGGTGATTCCCGACTTCACCTATCTGGTGCAAAACGCCAAGAAGCTGCGGGGTGTATTCATTACCCACGGACACGAGGACCACATTGGTTCTATCCCCTATTGTATGCAGCAGGTGAACTGTCCTATCCACGGCACCGCTATGACCAACGGACTGATCAAACTGAAGTTAGAGGAGCATAAAATTGCCGACACGGTAAAGCTTATCACCCACAAGCCCGGCGATGTGGTGCGTGCAGGATGCTTTACCGTAGAATTTATCCATGTAAATCACTCTATTGCCGACGCAGTTGCCTTTGCCATCAAGACCCCCGTAGGCACAGTGGTAATGACCGGCGACTTTAAGATTGACCCCTCCTCCAAGGACGGAATGACCGATTTGACCCGATTCGGTCAACTGGGTAACGAAGGCATTCTTGCCCTGCTGTGCGACTCCACCAATGTGGAACGGCCCGGTTATACCCCCAGCGAAAATGTGGTGGCCGAAGGTTTGGACAGACAATTCAAGAACTGCGACAGCCGGATTGTGGTAACCACCTTTGCCTCCAATATGCACCGGATTCAGGCGGTATTGGCTACCGCTCACCGGTACGGCAGAAAGGTTGCCGTCACCGGACGGAGTATGGAGAATATGCTGAAGGTGGCCCAGGAGCTGGGTTATCTCAACATTCCTGCCGGTACACTGGTAGAGCTAGGCGCTATCAAGAGCCTGCCGAAGAACAAGATTGTCATTGTGTCCACCGGCTCTCAGGGTGAGAATATGTCCGCTCTGTACCGTATGGCCTTTTCTACCCACAAGCAGGTGGAAATCCTGGCCGGTGACCGGATCATCATTTCCGCCTCCGCCATCCCCGGTAACGAGAAAGCGGTCTCCCGTATTATCAACGAGCTGTACCGAAAGGGCGCGGAAGTGGTCTACGAAAAGAGCGAAGGTCTCCACGTTTCCGGACATGCCTGTCAGGAAGAACTGAAAATCATTCACGCCCTGTGCAAGCCCAAATATTTCATTCCCGTTCACGGTGAGCAGCGTCATCTTCAGATTCACGGAAAATTGGCGGTAGCGATGGGCTTATCCCCCAAGAATGTCCGTATCGGAGAGATCGGCTCTGTGATTGAGTTCACCGGCAAAAGCTGCAAGATCAACGGCACTGTGCCTGCAGGCAAGGTGCTTATTGACGGCTCTGGCATTGGTGATGTTGGAAACATAGTTTTAAGGGACAGAAAAAATCTTTCCGAGGGTGGACTTATTATTGCAGTTGCAACGGGTAGCTTAAACGAA
>JAZOWQ010000036.1:0-3550 GCA_045659325.1 Faecousia sp.
GGTGCGGCAACAGAAAATATCCCCATGGAAAAACCATGCGGTCATGATTCTATGTCGGCACCTTTCACGCAGCGTAGGCTTAATGTCAGAAGCTTAACATGATTGTAAGGGATGGGCTTGAAAAAAGCAAGAGGGGGTTGCTGGTATTATTGCAGGCTGTCCAGGTAAGTGTCGGCCTCTTTGAGGATCTGGATGATCATATCAAAGGACAGTTGCGCCAGGGCCTGGTCCAGAGGCAGGAACCGGGCGCCCAACAGTTCGGATTCCTGGAGGGTGATCCGGTCGTCGGTGCATTTACCCAGGAAATACACGGCCTGTTTGGTGATATTCATGTTGGCCTTGAGCCGGTAAGCGATCTCCCGCCGAAAACCGTCGATCACCTGCACCTGCAGGTCGGTCTCCTCCCTCAGTTCCCGGATGGCGGTTTCCAGTTCGGTTTCGTTGGGCTCTGTGTGGCCCTTGGGAAAGCCGTATTCCCCGTGGGAGGCCTGGATGATCAGATACTGCCGCCCGGCGTTCGTTTCTTTGTATACCACAAAGCCGCAGGATTTTTCAAATAGCATGAGATCACTCCAATCTTTTTGTTCTAAGAACAGTATATAACGAAGCCCGGGGAAATGCAAGAAAAGCCTTCCCGCGGTGTGGGCGCAGGGGGGTGAAGTTGACTCTTCCGCAAAGATTTTCCTTACACAGGGGCTTTGGTTGCAATATGCTGGCGCCTATGGTATACTAACCCCAAACGAAAGCGGGGGTTGAGTATGATCAAAGTGCTTTTCTTGTGCCACGGCAAAATCCTGCCGAATTTCGAAAAGTGCTTGTGCCCCTAAGGAAATTCGCTTTCCTGAATTACATTTACCAACGGTTTACCAACGAAACCGGAGAGCCAAACTTGCAGTAAATACACAAACACCTGTCCAGGTTGATTCAACCATAGGACAGGTGTTTTTTCGTTCTTATTCCAGCCGCGTTCGCAGGTCAAGCACTTTTTCTTCGATCAAACGAATGGTTTCCAGGAAGGCTTCATCGCTCTTGCAGCTGGGATCTTCCAGGCCCCAGTCCTCCCGATGGGAACAGGGCAGGAACGGACACTGGACATTACAACCCATGGTGATGACTACAACTACCTCCGGGATGTCGGACAGAAGCTTGCTGTACTGGGTCTGCTCCATATCAATGCCGTGAACCTGTTTCATAAGCCTCACGGCATCCTGGTTGATCTGCGGTTTTGTTTCTGTACCTGCGGAATAACTTGCAAACACATCGCTTGCCAGCTTCTTGCCAAGTGCTTCTGCAATCTGGCTGCGGCAGGAATTATGGACGCAGATAAAGGCTACTTTCTTCATATCAGTACCCCAGCTTGTGCAGCAGATTTTCAATATCGGCTGCTTTCAGAACCTTGCCCATGGAAACCACATTTTCATTGACCACCAGAGCGGGGACACTCATAACACCATACTCCATGATTTTCTCCATATCGGTCACATATTCGACCTCAACGCTCAGTCCCATGTTCTTGACGGCTTCCTTAGATGCTTCCAGCAGGGCATGGCAGCTTTTGCAACCGGAACCGAGAACCTTAATACAACAGATACCGTTTACTGCTTCACCGCAGCAAGTGTTGACCACTTCCGTTGCTTCGCTGGTGGCACAACCGCAGCTGCAAGCACAGGCGGGAGCCTTGGTTTCTTCTTTCTTCTTACCAAAATTGAACAGTGCCATAATGATACCCCCATTAAATAATAAATCCTTGAATTGCATTAAAGAAATAACCCACAATGATAATACCCACGGTGCAGATGGCTACAAAAATGCCCAGCAGTTTCGGCTTCACAGCCTTACGCAGCATGATCATGGAGGGCAAACTTAGTGTGGTAACACCCATCATGAAGCTGAGACCCACACCCAACTGCGCGCCTTTGGCGAGCAGGGCTTCCGCAATGGGAATGGTGCCAAAAATGTCCGCATACATGGGAACACCTGCGATGGTTGCAATCACAACTCCAAGGGGGTTACCCGTACCAAGCAGTTTCACGATAAATTCTTCGGGAATCCAGTTGTGAATGAAAGCACCGATACCCACACCAACCAACACATAAGGCGCAACCTTCTTGGCGGTGGACACAACCTGTTCCCAAGCAAATACCATGCGGTCTTTGGGTGTCAGTTCGTCTTGTGGCATTTCCAGCGATTTGCCCTTGCGAATATACGCCTCCACTTGGTTCTCCAAATGCAGCTTCTCAATCAAAGTACCGCCGACAACGGCAATCACCAAACCAAGCACCACATAGACAAGTGCAACCTTCCAGCCGAAGATGCTCATTAGCAGCACTAGACTTCCTAAGTCCACCATAGGGGAGGAAATCAGGAAAGAGAAGGTCACACCGAGAGGTAGACCGGCACTGGTGAAGCCAATAAACAGCGGAATAGACGAGCAGGAGCAAAACGGTGTTACAGTTCCCAATAATGCAGCAACGCAGTTTGCGCCAATGCCATGGAATCTTCCAAGGATTCGCTTAGTTCTTTCCGGCGGGAAATAGCTCTGGATGTAGGAAATCACGAAAATCAGCACACCCAGCAGCACCATAATCTTGATTGTGTCATAAATAAAGAACTGAACGCTGCCACCGATCCTGCTTGTGGTATCCAATCCACAAGTGTTCAGAATTGTTCCGATCAGCCGGTTCAGCCAACTCATACCGAGAATTTCCGTTTGAAAGAAATCCCACGCAATTTTTAAGATTTCCATAAAAATCTCCTTTCTTATATAAACATATTCAAATGTGTCTATTTATAGGACTTAAAGGAAGTCGTGCGGAAAAGATAAGACTTACCTTTACTTTTCACAACACGACTTGTTTTCGCATCCGTAGTTGACGGAAGTGAGTTTCACCAGACTTTCTGCGGCAACCGTTGCTCCTTCACTTGAAATGGAGTAGTGCATCCATTTACCTTCCTTGCGACCAATCACCACACCGGAATCACAAAGGATCTTCATATGGTGGGACAGCGTAGGCTGAGTAACGTTCAGTTCCTCAAGCATTTTGCAGGCACACTTTTCTCCGCTTGTCAGCATCTTTAAAATGCGGATACGGTTTTCATCGCAGAACGCTTTGAATATGAGCGCCGTTTTTCTCTCGTCCACTCGAACACCTCCCATAGATATTTATCTATGTATTATTATATCCAACACATAGATGTTTGTCAATAGGTTTTGCCGATTATTATTTCTGTATTCTTTTTCTATATTCTTTAGATTTTAGCGGTTTATGTTGCGATTTGTGTCATATATTAAGGTCTTTTCTTTTTGAGATTGACATTTGAACCATAATCGTGTATACTGACCGTGCAAGTAAATATTCCGTTTGAGTGCCTGCGGATGTGGTAACAGCGCCGCAGGAGAATAGAAAACCGGGTGTGAATCCCGGACGGTACCGCCGCTGTATGCGTGGAGGCGCCACACTTGACGAAAGTCGGTCATTGGGTTAGTCCTGAGAAGGCTGTGTGGAGCTTAGGATGCGTAAGTCAGAAGAACTGCTTAAATGAGGTAAAA
>JAZOWQ010000037.1:0-2900 GCA_045659325.1 Faecousia sp.
GCTTCTCGCATAGCGATAATAATGGCTTCGTACTCGTTAATCTGTGTATATCTTCTTTTGTTCATAACAATACCCCCTGATGTAATTATCCTACATCAGGGGGTGTTTTGTCTATTGTCCAGTTTTACTGGTTCTGTTCAAGAGCAAATGGGGTGTTCCTTTTTTATTTAATGAAGGCTTCGATTGCCGCAAGCAGCCGCTGCATATAGCCGGCCTCGCTCCGGGTATTCATTCCGGAAAGCACCCGACGCATCAGTTCACGCCACTGACTGGCCCGCATGGTGCTGTCCACCCCGGTGGAAATATAGGGGCATTGTCCGATGGGCAGCTTGCCGAACTGCTTGGCAAACCGCTTGTCGATTCCCAGCGCCATAGCATAGGGCATCATCTGGTGGAAATAGTCCGGATTGCTTTGGCAGATTTGCTGCAGCTGATCCCGGGGTGCGGTTTTCAGGTATCGGCGCAAGCCGATGGTCTCACCCATAGCCTGCCGGCCTGCCAAGGTGCGGCGGCCGCCAAGGGCAACAAGAAGGCCAATCAAAAACTGCCAAACCACCATGGATATGCCGGTGGGGAACAAGCCTGCTACCCCGCTTAAGGCTAACCACAATGCGCACAGGCCCAAAGCCAGCCACAGCGGCCGCCGATCAGCGGTAAACAGGTGAGCCGCCCACAGCTGGATATGCCAGCAGCTGAGCAGCGCCAATGCGCCAAAAACAATCACCAAAAACCACTGCAGCGCCGCGCCGGCGCTAAGGCCAATGGCCACAGAAACACCGCAGAACATACCCGCCACTGCAGCCAATCCCCGGAAGGCAAGCAAATTGCCGGATTTGGCCTGCATCATAGAGGACAGATTGGGGGTCAGCTTCCGTACATACTGATAAATTGCGCCATAGCGGTATGTGGAGGTATCCACCGTATCCCGCCTGCCGAAAACCTGCTTGAAGCACCGCTGCTCAAAAGCGCTGCGTTCGTTGCCCATATCCATCTGCCGGTGCAGTGTCACCTTGCCGTTTGGCGCCATACGGATTTGCAAATAACCCAGCTGGGCCCAGGTAAAGACCATCATATTCAGGTTGCCCCCCTGCAAATGGAGGAGGCCGCCCAGTTCACCGGCGGTGTAACCCTCCGGAGCCTGGGGTCTGCGACGGGGCCAAGTGGGAAGATTTCGCAAAAACAAAATCCAGTAGGCAAAGGCCAGCAGATAGAAAACCGTCGTCAAGGTGGAAACCGTTTTGAAATTGGGGGGCGCAATCCGCTTCTGAGGGAACATCTCCTCGGTAACCAACAGGGACATGGACAGGGTTTCGTGGTCCTTCAGTTCTGTCTGGGCCACACCGGTGATGGTGGCGCCGGTGGTGGTGCAGTAAATATCCTTTTCAATGTTGGCCTGATGATAGCCGCTGGAGAAGGCCGGCTTGGCATCTACCTGTCCCGGGAGGGTTACGGAGAATTCCAGACCCTGCACCGGATAGGCAAAGCCTGCCAATATGGGCAGCTGCAGCTCCAAAAGGCCTGCCTCGTTGGTGACAATCAGGTTGGGCAGGGTGTAAGTGAATGTCAAAGTGAAATCACCCACCGCCTTGCCAATCACGCCGTTCAAGTTTACCTGCCGCAGACCGTTTTCCACACGGCTGCGAGCCCGGGTGCCGTTGACAGTCACATTGGAGGCCTTTCCCGGCAGGGGGAATCGCAAATCCTCCGTTACCTGCTCCAAATGAACGGTGGCTGTCAGGGTTACCTGACAAGTGCCGTCATTGGACACAGTGGCATAGGTGCTGACACTTTTCGCGGCAGTAGCGGCGCCGGCCACCACTGTCATTGACAGTAGCATACACACAAGACAGATCCATATCAAAAGCTTTCGCACAGCGCCACCTCCTTTGCGACTGATTTCGTGCTATTTTATCATATTTTTTACTTAAAAGCAAGGAATTTCCCCGTCAAACCGGGAAGTAATTTCCATCCTTTGTCCACTGATCGGGTGGGAAAACACCAAAGACTTGGCCCATAAAAGCTGTGTGGAGACACCCAGTTTTTGAGAAATCTCCTTGGATTCTTCGTTGCCGTACTGAGGGTCACCCAAAATGGGATAACCCATATAGGCGCAATGTACCCGCAATTGGTGGGTGCGGCCGGTGACGGGGGTCAGAGTCAGCTTGGTCAGTTCTCCCCGCCGCTCCAGCACCTTGTACTCTGTCACCGACGGCTTACCGTCCGGGTGTACCTGCCGCAGCAGACTGGGCAAAGGCAGGCGGGCAATAGGGGCATCGATCACGCCCGCATTTGTTTCGGGCGCACCGCAAACCCACGCGTGGTAGGTTTTCTGCACATCCCTTTGGGCCATCAGCAGGCTGTGGATGTGGGAATTTTTCCCCAGCAGCACCACCCCAAAGGTATCCCTGTCCAAGCGGGTCAGGGGGTGAAAGGCGGAATTCTGCCCGGTTTTCTGATAGTACCCCAGTACAAAATTTGCCAGCGTATCGGTAAAACGGGAACGGGAGGGGTGAATCAGCATTCCTGCCGGTTTGTCCACCGCCAGCAGGTGTTCATCTTCGTAAAGAATGGTCAGTTCCCCGTCCTGGGCAGGATAGTCCGGCACCGGCTCGTCCAAGGGGACGGTAATCACATCCCCGATTTTCACAGCATAGTCGGTATGGACAGCTTTTCCGTTGACAAACAGACCCTCTTTCCATTTCAGCCGGTTCATAAGCCCTGCCGACATCTGCATTTCCTCCCTTAAAAAGGAGGACAGCCGCCCGGAACGGGTCGCAATATGTTTTAGTTCCATAAAAGATTCCTCTTGTGGGTCATTGCAGGTGCGTAGCAATCCCCCGCTCAACCGGTCATTGCGAGGGTGCGTAGCACCCGTGGCAATCTCCCTCTTAAGATGGGGA
>JAZOWQ010000038.1:0-40585 GCA_045659325.1 Faecousia sp.
TCACCGCTGCCGTCACATGCTACCGCCTCAATTGTGGCTTCACCTGCGCCTTGGGCTACAACCAGACCGCTATTGGGATTAACTGTCGCTACACGTGCATCACTGCTTGTCCATTCTACACCCTTTTGTGTCGCATCCTCCGGGCATACTCTTGCATGCAAGTAGGCCGTTTCGCCTACGGTCATTGTCAAATCGGACGGGCTTACTGTAACAGACGATACCAAAATATCTTCTGTTACATATACATAACATCTTGCATAAACGCCGCTGCCGTCTGTTGCTTCCGCATAGATATATGCACTTCCTCGACCCTTTGCGGTTACTACACCGTCGCTTACTGTTGCTACACTCGTTTTTGTGCTCCGCCAGTTCAATGCCTTGTTGGTTGCATGGCCGGGACATACTGTTGCTGTAAGTGTATATCGGTATCCCTTCTCAAGGGTAATGCTTGTCCGGTTCAGCGTCACTGATTCAACTGCAACATTGCTTTTCACGGTCACCGTGATATAATCGCTGGCTCCACTGCCGTCCGTCGCCTCCGCATAGATTCTTGTGGTTCCTGGTTTGCGTCCGTAGATATACCCGCTGGAAGCATTTACACTGGCAATACCGCTATTCCCACTGTACCATTCCACATCTGTACAATCTGCATCTGACGGATATACTTCCGCCCGCGCTCCGTAATACCAACTGCCGGTACGGATTGTAACACTGCTGGGATATACTGTTACTGACTCTACACAACTCATACTTCTCTCCTCCTATTGTATACTATTTTTCTTTTCCCGGCAACTAAAACATTTTCTTTACAATTACCTGCTCATTGCGAACAAGGTTCAGATTAAATGTAGTCGTCTTGCCCATATCATCCTCAATAGGATGGCAGTTTCTGCCATACTGCCACACAGCAATCTCTTTTCTTGTCAGGCCGGACGGTGCATAAGGCATCCAATTGTCCGGATGAATCAGGTGGGTGGTGGTAATGCCGTTATACTCCTTTACTCCGGGTACCATTGCCCAGATAAGGCAGTATTCGAATACGTCCTTATCCGATTGCAAACCACGGCTAAACTCCCTATCAAATCCATATTTTGCATCCGTGTTCGCCTTGAAGCCGGGGCTAAAGCCTTCCTTCACAAGCGCGGTGGCAAAGCCACGCATAAAATTACGGGTGACCTTTTCTTTTTCGCCGATTTCCAGAAAGATGGCAGTACCCTCGGGAATACCCAGTTCAAGGGCGCGCAAATCAATCTTCTTCGCAAGAAGGCGACCCTGCTCCTCTGTTTCCTTGCTGCCTGCGTCGTTATAAATTGCAGCAATCTTACAGCCCTTGCTGTGCAGGAACTTAATTTCGTCCTGAGTCAGGCAATTCTCACCTGTCAGATATCTGCCGTAAAAGTTCGGATAAATCTTGTTGCGGACGACCCATTCAAACTCCGTAATGTTGTTCTGCAGCAGGTCGTTTGCCTGAATCTTGGAATCTACACCAAACAACAGTCTGGCTACACGCTTTGCCACTGCAGGCCGGGATGTAGGTGCTTGATTTGTACTCTTCTCCCCATTTGTGGTCTTTGCTTTATATGCATCTCTGCATGCCATAATTATCATTCTCCTTTTTTATTTAACTTTCTTTTTGCAGCTGCATCATAAGTATAAAAAACAACCCTGACAGCTACTGTCAGGGTTGAAAACTATTTTATAGTTTTTTTGTGTAATCAAGGGAGATCCAACCTGCGCCGGATTTGAGTTTACCCCACTTAGTTGCCCCGGTGCCTTGCCGTTCTTCCACAATGGTGTAAACACCTTGGTCGGTGATGTGACCAACTTTTGCAGTATCTGTCCCGGCGCCCTTTCGAATATTCAAAAAGTTTGCAGTAATTTTCACCAAATACGGGAGGAATTTTTCCGCCTGAGCCAGTTTAGAAGAAGCTCCGGGAGCATTTGCCTTTTTTACGATTGTCAAGAACTTTTTGTGGATTGGACTGCAAATTGCATTTGTACCCCTTTCATTTTTGTCAATCACAGCACGATCTCCCACCGGGTCACTATGCACATACCAATTCTGCTTTTTTACCCAAGCAGGGATCGCCTGCCCACCATAGTATGTAGCGTCTTTCGCAATAGAAACCAAATCGCCTTTTTCTACACATGTAGTATCAGGAAACGTTTCTTGCGTATCCTCTTTATCCTCGCTATTTTTGTTTAGAATCTCAGAAACCTTTTCTCTAAAATCTTCCATAGATTCACCGAAATTTTTCATCCAATGTTCCGGATCCGCATGGTTGCTGCCATACCCATAACGATACGCTTCACAATGACCTACAATTCTGGAAATATCAATTTTATATGCCTTGCATAATTCTGCGCAGTACTCCGCAGCTACACCAAACGCTTTGTTGTAATAGTTTTTGTCTGCAAGACCATCTTCGCAGATTTCAAACTGAATGTAGGCTGGATTATAATTGTAACTACCGTTTCTTCCACTGCCTACGCCCCAGCAACAAATGTTCAGAGGAAGAATCTCCGCCACTCTAACTTCCTTGTTTTTGTCATACCCGATGAATGCATGGACACAGACCTTCGTCCCACCGGGCTTTGGTACATTCCAGTGATTTCCGTATTGATTTAGACCCACCTGCTCCGGCGCATCCACATATCTCTTAAGATACGGATTATTTACGCCTGTGGAATGTACAATAATTCCCCGAGGTGTCATTTTCTGAGCCGCAATATAGCAAAGATTATTTACAGCATGTGCCTTAATAATGTTGAGCAAAGTCACTCCTCCTTTTTAGTCTGAACGTAAAGCTGATTTACATATACACTGGCGCCAGCCAATAAAATACCCTGGGTAATTGCCGTAAAGATTGCAGATGCCGTTTCTTTAAGGCCAGAAATATCCGCTGTTGCAAGCACCCAAACAGCAGACAGCAGCACCGCAAAAACACCCAGTGTTACAGGAATCCACTTGTCGGGCAATTTGCTCTTCTTCAAACCGGTTCCCAAAAAGTAAAGAACCGGAATCAAGATAAAAAGCTCTGTTTTGATATAGTCTTGATAGTTCATTTTTTCTCCTTTCCTAAACGAGAATCATTCCAATAATTGCTGAGATCATACCACCGGCTAACGCCGCAATAATTGCTGTAACAATTTGCTGCATTCGCTGCTTGGGGACCGAGTCCATCTCATCAATTTTTCGTTCATGCCTTGCCAGATGCTCGTTTGTGTGTTTTAATTCGGTGGCAAGGGTCACAAGGGTTTCATTCATAGAACGAATTTCCCCCTGAACCTCTTTCATAGCACTCATGTCACGCTCAAGGGTGTTCAACCTCTGTTCGTGACGTTCAATAACAACTTCAATGTCCATTCTCAACCTCCTTTCCCAGCTGCATCTACATTGTAAAAAATAACCCTGACAACCAGTGTCAGGGTTAAATGTGAAAAGAACGGTTGGTTCAAACACCAACCGTTCCCTGGTTTATAGCGGTTTTTAACAAAACCTGTTGCTTTTCGTATAAAATAGCTGTTCCCACCATAGCCTATGCTAATAGTCTACAGATCCATTAAAAATATTATTACCGGCAAGATCATAAAAAGCATCCAAAAGGTGGCCAAAGTTTCCATGTCCGGTCACTTTATATGTTCTTTTAATGCCGTTTCGTGGCTCATAGCGGACAACAAAATTTACACTTCTTCATTATCTCGCCTTAGTTTCTATGCTTCACCAAGAAACTGCACACAATTCTAACTGAAGCGACAATGATTACTGCTATAAGTAAAGCAATGTATTTATAGTGATTTATCGAAACCATCACCAATGCTCCTGGCAAGTGCGTAGTGACAACACTCACTGTAAAAATAATTCCAAGCCATTTTAGGGGGGTATACCAGCTTGGTGCGAACAGAACAATTATAACTTCTGTAAGCAAGAAGAAAAAAATCAGCAAACACTCAACCACTACATATATGTGCATTATTTGCATGCCGAAAAACAGGCTAAAAAGAACTGCTAAAAACACATCCGCAAAAATAATCGTCCGTTTCATATATACCGCACCCTTTCGAATAGAATCCTTATATTTTAGCTATATCTGCACACAAAATTTCCTCTGTAATATGGCAGTCCGTAGAAATATTCAGATGCATCATATTCGTACCCCATAATATCGTATTCTGAACCATTAATGGGCGTAAGAATAATCGGGTAATAATCAACCAATGTTGCCATTGTTCCGCAAACATATGCTACTGCAGAATTGGCTGGGTCAATCCTCATATAAGCATCAACAAACTGTTCTTTCGCATCAGGGGGATTACACGCAGTAATAAGCATACCTAGCAGGACAGAGACACCAATTTTTTGAATATAATTTGCATTAAATGGAAGTTTAGATACGAGATAGTCAATAATTAACGATTCGTTAAAATCTTGAATAAATTCTGAAAGCTTAGATTGTACAGTTGTATTTTCCACAACATCATAGTACCATTTATACGCAGCACTCTGATTTAACCAAATTTTACAACGAATGTTATCCTCTGCAATAAGGTCATAGGGTAGCGGATCATACATATCATTATGCCAAGTTGCGCTAACTACTCCTGTTTTATTTCCATAGTCCTTCACAAACTTAAATCTTAGCGTGTAATCTCCATAGCCTGTTGCAGAATAATGGCTTACTGCAATATAATACCGCTTCATTCCTTCAAGGTGGGCGGTAATCTTAAAATTACCATTGCCGTTGCTGTCATCATCTGCATCAAGCAAGGAACCAGATTCGCAATACAACTGACCGTAGGTGTCCGTATCGCCTTCCGTGTAAATTTCCATCACACAGTTTCGAGCAGGAACGAAAGTATAATAATCCACATCACCATAACTGTGAAGATAACCATTTACGGATTTATCTTGATAGTACACTCCTACAACCTCTGTGGCAGTATCCATAGAGTTTCCGTGCTCGTCCCTACCATAATCCACCTTGAAACTAAAGCTTCCCGTGTTGCTGCCGTATGCCCTTACTTTTACATAATATGTTTCACCATATTCTAATTGTTTGACAATTTTAAAATTCAAATCATTTCCGGAATCGTCATCATAGTCGATTTGATTTCCGTAGGCATCATATAAGTAGCCCACTGTATCCAAGGAACCTTGAGTTTGAATCCCGTACCAACCCCTACTACCGTTAGGATGAACTTCCCCTACAGTTGTAGTAAATTTATACCAAATTTCATTTCCCGGACAACTGATATATGCTGATTGCCAAGAAAAAAATGGAACATTGATAGCCGATGCCATGTCATTAGAAGAACTACTGCCGTAGTCATCATCCTCGATGCAAAACACCGAGATCGTATCATTCGTCGCATCAAGTGTATTGGAGTCTGCAACAGAAACAACGCTACTATCTGTTTTTACCAGTATAGCAGTTTCTGCTGTTTTTGTCAATGAATTGGCAGACTCTTCTTCCATGGTGATTGCCATTTCGGTTTTAATACAGGTAATCATATCTGCTGCGCTTTTCTCAGGGTTAATGCACCACTTATTAAGAATTGTTCCCGCTACAAAAGCGGTTGCACCAGACGTGCCGATCACAGTTACTTGATTGCCGTTGGCATCCTTTGTATTTTGTGCGCCATCAGCAAAGCAATCTGCCCCAATTCCACTATTAGAATAAGCCGCAACTGTTTTGCCATTTTTGGCACCAACTGACAGCACATTAGCAAATGCAGCAGGATACATCATACGCGATTCATCCTTAAATGCACCATCATTGCCCACAGCAGCAACCATAATAATTCCATAGGCTGACACACGGTTGATCATTTCCTCCAACAACGCAGATTTGTGATAATCGCCGAAGCTCATGCTAATAATCTTAATTTTGTTTTGGATCGCCCAATTCAGTGCTTCCAAAACAGAAGATGTCTTAGCAAACCCTCTACGATCAACAACAACTACCGAATAAATATATGGCTTTGCTTTTCTGTTTTCCGCATCCGCAATAACAGACGATACAATTCCTGCCATTTGTGTTCCGTGACCATTTTCGTCTTCTGTACCATCATTGACAAAATTGACAGAACCATCAATCGGGATATGTACTACGCCAGTATCAAACAGTGCGAGTTTTACCTCCTTTGCGCTGTTAGCGTTGGGATTCTCTCCGGCTAAATATGCTACAAGTTCTTTCCGGTTGATACCATAGCTAAGACATTTGTAATCATAATCTCTTTCAACCATGGATACACAATCAAGAGTCTTTGCGGCTTTAAGTTGCGTCGCATTCAAAGACACTACGATACAGTTCATAAAGTCCAAGACTTTTACATTGCTACACCCAATTTTTTCAAGTTCTACTACAAGAACTTCCTTTTCACCGGGTGCATATTTGATAATAAAAGCGTGGTTTTTCTTCTCCTTCGAAAGCACTGCAACTTCTTCAGCATTTACAATTTTTCCTTCTTGGAGTTCAAGATATAACTCTTCTTCATTCTGCTTTAAGTTTTTTTCCATTGTTATAGCACCTTTCTATTTTAATATATTTCGATATTTAAATATCTTATCGCAGCTGCAAATATATTGTAATCTTTAACTCTGACAGGCAGTGTCACATTTAAGAATATTTATTATGATTATTTTTCCGGGGGTTAGGGCCAGTAGATAAGTATTTATTTTTTGTCCTTATCTAAAATTGATTTCCAAAATTTGCGGTGCCAAATAGCTGTCTCCTGTTGCAATTGCAGAAAACCCACTGCCCTTAACCTTGGATTTTAATATCAGTCCATCGGACTTCTTAATGGTTTTTGTGCGCTGGTCAACAAGTAAAGATGTAACATCTATACTTTGGTAACCGGGATTAGATGAAGAATCTGACACAGCTGCGCCACCGGGAGTTTTGTTATTCCAGTTAGAACCAAAACTGCAGAAACGAGCTACCACCCTAAACGCGCTGATATCTATCTTGCTGCGGTTCAGTTTCGGCATATGCAGAACGGCCTTTTGGATGCGCTTATCCATAATCTCAGTCAGTCTTGAATAATCCAGTTTAGAATACAGCCATTGCTCGCCATAAGCAGCAGTATTCCCGATAAACCCAACACTTCCAAACGCATTATTAGACGAGGGATTTCCACTCTCAACCGTGGTGTCCTGAAATAATTTGTTCTCATAAAGGTTACATTCCCACAGAACATACCGTGCCAATGGACTTGTTGCCGATACCGTTATGCAGTACTTCTTGTCCGTAATTTTTTGATATTCCAGCTTTGCCGGTGCAATTACATTCCCAGCCACGTCCATGGAAGCCACGCAAGAAAACACAACATATGGCTTGAATCGTTCTTTCATTAATGCAAAATATTTGCTATTGAATCTCACATTTAAAAACGGCTGACCTACCTCCAGTAAAAAACTGATTTTTTCCTCGCCCCTTATATCACACTTCATTGCCACACCATTTGTAGTGGGCCAAATTGAGTGCTTGCCACATCTCACCCGCTGGGGTGAAACAAGCTCAGCCTTTTGTTTTAGTTCAATTTTACAGGAAGCTTCTCTATTCTCCATTGCAATATTGTGGGAAACAGTGACGTTTGCATTGCTGCCCACTGCATAAATGGTACTGCCGTTCAGGTGAAATTTCACATCCAGCAACTTACCCTCCTTTTGACTATAAATTGGTGTGCTGAAGTAATATGCCGTCTTACTACCATCTCGTTCTTGTACAACCAGGCGATAACGGTTACTATTGTGATAGTCAACAGTATAGGACTTGCTATCCCGCAATCTTGCAATTTCACTTATTACACTCTGCACATCGCCCGCCCCCTATCTGTTTCCTTTCAAAGAACCTCTGAGATTTAGAGCCGGACTGTCCAATCCGTTTCAAAAATTTGCTCAAATCCGTCACCAATTCCTCATCAACCAAAGTCTTACCAACACTTTTTAGAAGCTCCTTAGCTCTTTGTTCGCTTCCCTTACTGTATTCCACCTCCAGTTCAAAGTCTGTATATCCAAGATATGTATTGCGGTCAATAACCATTTCGCAGAACGCATCCTTATGTATGACAACTCGCTCGGTAATAAGCATTCCTTGATAACAAAGGCCGATTGCGTCAAAGATTTTGGAATCAAATTCTGATACCTCAATCAAATCCTCTTCAGCGCTACAATCCGGATTCTCTGCATCGTGATATTTAACAGTCGCTTTATAATTCCCATCCTTCTCACGGAATCTGCATGTGATCCCCTTTCTATTCATGGCTAAATCATCTGTATCGAAATAATAATTAGTTTGTTTCCCAGTAGGAGCATTTTCCCCCATCAACCTAACAATGGCCTTATACTCATCCATAGTCAACAAAATTTTCTTCTCGTACTCTAACATATACTCACTTCCTTGATATCTTCCCGGAACCGTTTTTAGGAATTTCATTTACTAGGTAAATTCTAGAAGGAATTTGAAAAGCCGGCAAATATGCATTACAAAGTTCTCTAACCTCAGCTATATCTGAGAAATCCCCAACAATAGATAAGATAATCTGCATACCGAGTTTATCATCATTTTCTCCGTATATATAAGCTTCATGTACGCGTGGATCTAACCTAAGAGCACTTTCAATTTCTTGTGGATAAACGTTCATGCCCGCCTTGATAATTAAGTCGTCGCTTCGCCCCTTGATTTTCAACAAACCAGCATCGTTAAACAGTGCCAAATCCCCGGTACACAACCAGCCGTCTTTAATTATCTCGCCCGTCCTTTCCGGATTGTTATAGTACCCCGCCATAACATTGTCGCCCTTTACCCAAAGCATTCCAATTTCATTCAAATCAGCAGGTTCCCCTTGTTTATTAACAATCTTTAATGAAACCGAGCGAAGAGGGATACCCACGCAGTCTGCATATTGCAAAAACATGCTGGGTGGCAAATAGGATACACGGGGACATGCTTCGGTAAGTCCGTAAACATGGTATATCTCTGCCGCAGGAAAGGCTTCTGCAATTTGCTTGCCCGTTTCTGCGCTCATACATTCACCGCTAACGCAAATATGTTTCAAATGATACACTTCACTTCTTTTTAGCCGAATCAGCATCTGAAATAATGTAGGTGTTCCACAAAAAGCCGTAATTTTGTATTGTCTCAGCAATTTAAGAACAACTGCAGGATTGAAACGACCGGAGTAAAAACGAATATTAACACCTTTAACAAGTCCTGTAAGAAACTCCCCGGTTAGGACAGCACAGTGATATAACGGTCTGGAAATTAATATTGTATCTAAAGCTTGCACAGAAAAATATAATGCTATATCTGAAACATTCGTGATCACATTTGATTCTGTCAGCATTGCTCCTTTCGGTTCTCCAGTAGTTCCCGATGTACACATAATAAGTGCAGGGTGTACTTCCGGTTCAACATACATTGCATTCTGAATCCGAACAATCTGAAGTTCTCCGTTCTGGTCGGTAATGACCCCATCGGGACTAATTGTATCCAGGATTTTATTGCAATGCAGTTCCCCATATCGTTGAGACATAGGCAAGGCCGTTACTTCTGCAGCAAAGCAACTTAAAAGTGCCATGCTTGCCGCCATTTCTGATCGACACAGAATTGCACAACATTTTATATTTTTTAGCCGTTTTGAAAATTTCTCTGCAAAAACAATCAGCTCTTCGTAGGTCATACTAGCATCATTTTCGCAAACCTTCTGTTGTAGGTAAGGCTGCATTTTATTTTTAAGATACCTCCACAGTTTCACTTTTAATCCCCTCTCCCATTTTCTCAACAAGACCTGTCAATAGTTCTTGTTCTTTCTCTTTCAGTGCTAAAAGCTTTTTCTTAATAACAGGCAAAACAGAATCCCTGCGCTTCATATAGTGAGATGCATATAACATTCGCATCATATCTGCTTCTGAAACTAAAAAACTGTACTGTTCACTTACTGTACTATCCATATCCAAGGATTTCTCTATCAAGGAAATCCTCTCAAGCATCGCCTTTTTATGCTCCCAAATCACACGAAACACACGACGGTCCATACGGTCATATGGTATTTCCCTGTTATAGAGCCTTGAAATATATTCTGCAATATAATCATGTACGACAATTCCATAAACACGGTCTTCCCCTTCAAAGGGATATATTTCATTGTTGGAATTAAGGTATTCCCGAAGCTTAGTAAATGCAACATCAGGGGAGAATTCAACAAATTCATCCTTTGCCTTCAACGCATATACCTTACCATAGACGCCTTTACCCTCCATTGCTGCCCGACCTGCATAAAACCCCTTTTGCGGTGTCCAGAATTTCTGATAGACCCAGTTAATGTCATGGGCATAAATACAATAGGATACCTCCTCTTGATCATAACCACAAATCAGGCCGTCGTGACTAAAATGGCGTTCCCCATACCAACTTTTGCCCTGAACATAATAATCATCCACACCACTAAAATAGATGTAATATCCTCTGCTCAGCATCTCCTTAATCGCTAAATCAACAACTCCATCTATAGACTGCTTTGTTATACGTTTTTTCTCCAAATACGGATTTGAAGACCAGTATGACTTTGCAATTGTGATTTCAGGGGTTGTATAACCATATAAAAAACGTCTGCCACAGGTAAGATTCATAACCTGATTCATGTACCAGTTTTTTATTGTTGGATTGTTTCCAATGATAGCCGTTGCCGAACCTTGGTAATGATACGTTTTATATATAGGTTCAATCAGCGGCAACTCAATATGCTTATTCATTTTGCTCACCAATATATCTACCGACCATATCGATGACATCTTGAACAGTTTCTAAGTAGTACGGATTCATATCATCTTCATCAAGCCGTATTTGAAATTCATCTTCGATCTCAATGATCATCATTATCATAGATAAACTATCCAACAAGAGTTCATTCTGAAGTATTGTCTCATTATAAAAGTATTCTACTCCACTGAGCCCAGATAAAATGTTTTTAATCTTCTCTTCTACATTCACTTTTTAACACTCCTTCTACCTTTCCTTTTACAATATCAAAGCACTCCTGAATTGTACCTTCTGTTGAAATGAGCACACCGTTATTGGCTTTACAAATGGAAATATACTCATCACGGAGCCGATGCTGCAGCTCCAGGTCAATATACCTATCCTTTTCCTCGGGTCTGCTGCGAACACGCTTAATCGCAACATCTACCGGTACATCAAAGAAAAATGCTACATCCGGTTTCACAACAGATTCTCCAATCTCATAAATCCACCGGTCCTGCACAAATCCCCGAGCCCGAAGATTTGCCAAGCAGGAATAAAAATATCTATCGCTAATCACAATATCGCCTTGTTCCATTTTCGGTTGGATTACTTTATTTACATGCTGCACTCTGTCACTGGCCGCAAGCAAAGAAAGGCTTCTATAGTCGTAATTATCATGGTCAGGACTATCCATGTAGGTTCTGAAAATATCGGATTCCCGAACTGCATTGGTAGGTTGCTTGGTCATAAAAACCCCATAATCTCGCTCCAATTCATTTTTGAGCATAGTTAACATTGTGGTTTTGCCGCAGCCATCCAGTCCACAAAAAGTGAACAGATACCCACTGGTTTCATTGGGTCTCATTTTTAAAGCGTTCATTCGGATTCCACCTCCTGTAATAAAATTGTTCTGTTATCCGCAAAAAAACGATCCTCAATGTCTGATTCCGTAAATATGTATGTTTTCTTTTCCTTTGGCGAGACTACTGTATGGATAAACATAGGTTCATTTTTTAACACATCCTCCGCAAGCATAACAGCGTACACATTGCTGCAATGGAACAATTTAGACATTTGCACTACCGCAAATGCGCAAATCTTTTCCATCCCTAGCTCCTTTGCGCGACTGAACAAACAGTTCACATCCTCCTTGGGTAGCTCGTTAATAAGCATATAAATATCACAGTATTTGTACATCGTCATATCACGCATCATTTCAACCCATGGCAGCGTGGTAGCTTCCTTATATAAGTGGCAGCACAAATGGACAAAAAAATCATCACTTCGCAGTGTAGGAATTCTGTCTCCATTTACATCCTCCACTTTAGCATTGTTAAGTATTTGGGTAAGAATATCTGCGTCTCCCGGCTTGTAATCTAACGAAAAGTTAATATCAACTTCTAAAAATCGCATCCACGGAAGGTTAACTTCCTTAATATAGGGGACCGTTTCCCCACGCGTCATTTTAGATTCAATAATCTCAAAACGGGTTGCAGGCTCAAACTTACCGCTGCGGATATTGCCTTGCGCAAAGCCGGCACTCAGTAATGCCCGGCTAATTTCCGAAACATCCTCTGGATGGACCAGCAAATCAATATCATTAGAAGTCCTATATCCTTCCGGATAACATCTGCACAAATATGCGCCTTTTAGCATTACATAGTTACATTTGCAAAAAGACAGCAGCTCTTCAACATACTGTACACACCAAAAGAAGCTTTCATTCTTTCTGCAATTTTGTGTATAGGCATTTCCAAGGGAATTGCGGAATTCACGATTCACTTTGCCTAGCAAACCGTGCTTATTTAATGTTCCATATGCAACCGCTGGCATACGATTAAAGAACAACTGCCCCAACACAGTTGGTGTAGCAGCCTTCAACAAAGCGATATCAAATGTATCCTTTTCGAAACTGCACAAACTTTTATACAATGCTTTTTCCTGTTGATTCATAGATTTTCTCCTTTACTAAACTCGGTTTTGTATATTGCAGGATTATTTTATTTAGCAAATGACATTCCTCCTTATTTAAGACACATGTGGTTTGTTTTTCAACATATGCAGACAGTTTCCGCAATACTGCCAACTCTGCCTCTGTCATATACATCCTGCTCATTACATAATCATCCATAACAAACACTCCCCCACCGTACCTACCACATTGTGTATAAATCGGCTCCGTAATACTAAGTACCTCTATATCCCGCAAAATTGTTCTAGTGGAAACGCCAAACTCTTCCGCCAAATTAGAAATTGTTTCATGTCTTCTACGGCATAAAGTGCGCAAAATCTCCGCTCTTCGCTCGGCCGTTCCCATCCAAATCCCTCCTTTCTTTCTCACAGTGTATTGTCTAACCCTGACAACCGCTGTCAGGGTTAAAACAAAAAAAACAAAACCTAGCAAAAAAATGTGATAATCACACCATTCCGCTAGGTTTTTGATATTTGCTTAAAATTTCAAATTATCTCTTTTATCTTCTCTCCACTATCCACTATTATCTAAAATGCTAGCCGTAATGGTAGTACAGTTGAAATACGAACTACCATTGGCAAATGCTTAACTTGTAAACAGCCTCTTTTGTTAATTAATAATTCATACCAAAGTCAATGAGCATAACAGATTCAACTCCATCGGTTATTCTAAAAGTGATACATAGATACTATTTTCTTGTAATAATTTATTTATTAACAAACCAAAAAGTGACAGATTTTTTAAGCTCATCACCTTCTGGTGTCTGGCCGGACAACTCTTGCATACTCAAAAAGATTCCAGCCGAATTTCTGTCCACATCTGTCGCAAAATGACGTATTCTCCCGTTCGAATCCCATTGAACATCTAGGACGTAGGGGAGAGGTGGTATGGTTGTATATAATTACTTTTTTAACAGGCAACGAAGCTCTGTAAGTCACAACCCCCCAAAGTTGATACATTGCATACTTGCGACTCTTGTTCGCATTCGCAAAAACAAATTTGCAAAAAAGGACCTCAAAATTTGACAAACTGTTTTGATTGTTATAATGAAAATGTCTTTTTAGAGAGGGGGCACAGCTGATCCCTTAGCTATGCCCCCTCATTTCTGCAAATGTATAAACTTCTTCTGTGGGACAGTTTACTAAAAAACACGCATCATTTTTAATGCAAAAAATTCTCACAAACCGTCCCACAGAAAAGTCATTGTGACCCTATGGGAAATCACCCTTTTCACATGTATTCTAAAAACACTTGTCCCATACAGGCAATAAAATTTGAGTGCCATATCCATATTACAATAGGGCATACCCTGACCGTGCAATACATAGTAGCAATCGCCATATAAACAAAACAGGATGACCTGCATTAACGCAGGTCATCCTGTTTTGTTTAGTTTTGCAGCAGTTGTTTTTTGATCTTTTGAATCTCTCCACTGCCGTTGGTGGGCAGACGCAACAAAGGAATCCCATACTTGGCAAATATCTCGCACTTCATACGATCACGCTCCGCTTGGCGCGTACCCTCCTTGTGGTAGTGGAAGCCATCCACTTCGACAGCCAATACCGGCAATTTGGTGATACGATTGTAAATTAGGAAATCCACATGGGTATTGGGATGGGCAGCATAGCGGCGTTCCTCGTCTGTCAGCTTCTCGTGATCCCGAATCAGCAGACGCACCTTTTGGTGGCAAATCACATTCAGCGGCAGATCCGGTATTTCCTGCAGCATGTCGCAAATAGCCCCATACATCAGGTTCTCGGAATCATACTCTGATATCCGTTTATGCTTTTGTAGAAACTCCAAGCGCTGTTGCGTGTACTGTTGGTACAGCAGATCAAACACGGAGTACAGCTCGCTGTCCACTACATCAAAATTGTGATATTCGATGTAGGAAACCAGATCCTTAATGTTGCTATCCGCAGGTTGCTCGTTTCCAGATACCACCAAGCAGAGCTTTTTCTTTGCTCGGGAGATAGCCACATTCAGCAGATACGGATCGTCGGAGAAATCAGTTACTTCATCGTCTACTGTTGTAATAATGATGGTATCCTTTTCCCGACCCTGGAATTTGTGAACGGTGTCTACTTCTACAGCTGTGCCGCTTATCGCTTTGGAAAATTCCTTGACCTGTGCCCGGTAAGGGGCAATAATACCGATGTCCTCTGTAGTGGTATCCTGCATTCGCGGGAGAACCTCATGCATCGTTACATCGATCTGCCGTTGGTTGATGTGACCCCTGTAATGATGTCCTTCCACAGTGCGGAATACGCAAAGTGTGTCCGGTTCATTGTGGTCTTCTGTCATAACAACCAGTTGATTCTGATAGAATTTCTGATTACAGAAGCCGATAATTTTGGGATGACAACGGTAATGCTCCCGCAGCAAGGTTTGCGGAACATCCAGTATCACGGTGCAAATAGATTTTAGGAAGCTGTTATCCGAGTAATTATATCCATCTGGCAGGTGATAACTTTGGAAAACTGCCTCACTCAGCTTTCGCTGGTGCTCCGGAATAACATTAGGAAGTTGTTTTAAATCGCCAACGATCACGGCGTTCTTTGCAGATGCCAGAGCCAGTGCGCCGGTGGCAAGGTCAACTTGCGATGCCTCATCCATAATCAGGTAATCATATGTAGCATTCTTCAAGCAACTCCGGGAGGAGAAGGTTGTGCTGAGAATGATGGGGTATTCCTTCAAGATCTCAAAAGGTTGTTTCCAGATGGCATCCATTGCAAAGCAAGGACGCATTTGTTTGTTGCCGTACCAATTGTAAAGAATTGCCTTGAGATAATCCATAGACAGTTTGGTAAGCGTGTCCATCTTCTGCTCTGCATCTACCTTTGCCAGTTCTTCCTGCAAAAATGCGATCTCACTGGTCAGCTCCGCACGTTTTGTTTTATAGAACAGATATTGCAGATAGGTAATAATGCTGCCAATCTCATTTTCGTGGAATTTCCATTCGTAGATACCGTACAGAACACTGCTTTTCAGTTTGTGCCAGAAAGAAAAAGGTTGCTCATTCTCACTGAGCTGTTCACATTCTTGCAAAGTGCGCAGAACCTTCTCTGAACGCAAACCTTTTCGGGGCTTTTTTTCAGGTTGAAGCAGGTTCGCTTCTTCGCAGAATTGGTTGAAGTATTGACCTTCCACATTCAATGCGTCCAATTCCTGCTTGGCAACCGCCAAACGCTCTTGCTTTCCAAAATGCTCCGCAACCTCTTTGGAGAGTGTTTCGGTCTGCTCCTTCAGTTTCATTTGTTCCTGCGGTGTTCTTTGCCAATCCGCCATATTGGGATACAGTCCGGTTTGACCGTCAATAAAGGCTTGCTTGTTCTCTCTTTTCCCAAGGGTCGCCACAAGAAATCCCATATTATACTTGGGCGACGCCAGCTTTTCCAACACATTCTGGGTTGCAGAATTGTTGTTGGACACCACCTGTATCGTCTTACCCCTGACCAGCAGATTGGCGATGATGTTCAGAATGGTTTGGGTTTTGCCAGTACCGGGAGGGCCCTGAATTACGCTCATTTGCTTACTAAGAGCATTCTCCACAGCCTTAAACTGGCTGGCGTTTCCGCCAAAAGGAAAGATCAGCGGGCCGGGGGTAAAAGATTTGATGGGATATTTCTCAGGATGCAGGTATGCTGCAAGGGCAGAATCTTCCCCAACGAAAGTCAGCTTCTCATACTGCTTCTTCAGCAATACTTCTCCGTCATCGTTTTTCAGTTCGTTGATACCGGCAATATCCCGCAGATAGTGCAGCTTGCTTTGCGCCCGCACATTGTCCAAACAGCTTTTGGATATTTGCAGGTCACTTTTGCGATAAGTTCGTCCTGCACCGCCTTCAAACACAATGTGCCACCATTCCTCATACCCCCGGAAAGCAAAAATAGCTTGGATATTGTTAAGGGCGGTTTCTGTGGTAGCAATTTGATAAAGGGCAGGATTCAATGCTTCCGGATCTTTTCGCCATTCTACAGAATTGTAGGCATAGGGATAGGTTTTACCGTTATCATAGGTTACATGGTAGCGCTGATCCTGGGGATCGTAATAACAACGCTTTACTTGCCATGTTTTGTTTTCTCCCTTAACAAGTATCAAATGTCTTCTTTCATCCATAATGCACTCCTAAAAAGGATTAGAATGTCCGCCAGCAAAGGGTGCGCATAAACTCTGTGATTTCACCGTTATCCCGGTCTTCGTAATAAGCGACTAATAGACGCTTGAATTCCGGCACATGCTCTTGGGGTATCACCAGCAGCCCTTGGCCCTTGGTGATCATAAAATGGTTGGCAAAAATCACAGCAGCACGCTTGTTGCCATCGTTGAAGATCTGGGTTTTCATACAGTACAGACATAGCTTAATAGCTGTGTCTACCGCATCGGCGTTCTCATTAATGATGGCATCAATATTTTCTTTGATGATACTTTCAATAGGCAATGGAGGAATATAGCTTGTGCCGCCAATAGTAACAGGCACACCACGAATGCGTCCGCCATTTGAATAGAAGCCTTCGTTTACCAGCTTGGCAATGTGGCAAAGAATGTGGTAGTCCGTGCCATAGCTCAGAACATCATTGTCCAGGATGAACTCCCAGGCGTGCTTCAGATTCAAAATCTTTTGCACATCAGAAGGCTTCATTCCGGACACAATGCCGTTCTCAATAATATCTTCTGTCTGGGGGAATGTGGTAGCAACGCCCTCCAAAACAGCCTGATCGTAAATGTTGGCTTTCATATTTGCTCGGGCAAAGTCCAAATTCAGCATTACCCGTGGGGACAGTTCAGTCTCCTCGTAGCCCAATGCAGCCAACTCCCGCTCTACCTTTCGGATCTGCTTACGGAGCTCCCGTGCCTCTCGGGAATTGCGAAGCAGCAACTGATACAGTTCGTCGGTATAGGAGTCCACATAGGTAGAGGTCACCCGACTTCCCACCCGTTTACGCATATACAGATACTTCTGTCCGTCCCGATCTTTGATTTCGGGTGTGCCCTCATAAGGGATCAAATTCAAGCGCGCCTGATAATCTGCTTTTTGGTGCAGTAATTCTTGGATATTAGAGTAGGTATTTTCCATAGTAAAACCTCCTTGGGGAACATTCTTTTCTATACTATAACAAAATGTTCCCCAATGCGCAAGTATTTTATACGCAAAAATGGACAACTATCCAGAGCGAACTGCATAATTGCCATAACCGCTTTGTAATAAACTATTGAAAATTTCCTGTCAAATAACCAGAATTTGTCAGCAAGGCAGCTCACTGATATTGCATATATGTAACACAACCGGGCATATCCACTATTTATGGATATGCCCGGTTCGGCAGTTATATAAAAAGCTTGGTTAGGTTCAATCGTCCTCCAGCAGCTTTGCAGGAGGGATAGACAAAATATCTGCAATTTTGAATAGGGTTTCCAAAGATACGCCTCTAACCGTTCCGGTGCCTTCAATCTGCGATAAAAAATTAACGCTCTTGCCGATCTTCTCTGCAAGTATCTCTTGTGTAAAGCCTGCCTTTTTGCGGTAATATGCGATTTTCAATCCCATTGTAATATATCTGTCAGAATACTCGGTACG
The DNA here is from genome assembly GCA_045659325.1 of Faecousia sp. GTDB lineage: Bacteria > Bacillota > Clostridia > Oscillospirales > Oscillospiraceae > Faecousia. The sequence goes on from JAZOWQ010000038.1 coordinate 18,296, forward strand.
CATTATTCCACCCCCTTGTAATATGCTACCAAGTATTTGTTCAAATTATAACTGACTGAAAGTATGTAATCCTCTACTTTTAGTAAATTTAATTATATAATAAAGCAAGGTAACAGATAGTGCGTCCCATACTGGGACGCACTATGCTCATTTCTTCTTTAATATTGTGTCCGGGAATACAGAAGCATTGATTAAATCTGCGGGCGCAATCTCTAACGCATCAGCGATGTCATACAACACCTCCAAGGAAAAACTATGTGCAATTCCAGGTGCTTCAATGTAGCTGAGCAGAGATCGGCTAATGCCTGCTTCCTCTGCCAGTTTCTCTTGGGACATTCCCCGCACTTTTCTAAGTGTGGCAATAGCGATACCTAATTGAATTAATCTATCCCGATTCTTAAAGGAAACATTCTTGCTCATATTATTTCACCCTCCTCACAGCCTAATTGTTTATTTATTATACTTTTTATATCGCTATATTTCTGTATGTAATAATAAGCACTTGACTGTACTTGTGAGCAAATATATAATTTGCATAAGTGATAGCTTTAATTCATAAACAAATGCATTTTAAAAAAAGCAGTAGATATATACACCGTGCATTTCTTCGGTCATCAAAAAATTTGCAACCAACTACATTAAGACCGGACATTGGATGAACTCGTTGCCTGACTGCCTTGAGAACACAACTTTGTGGAGTTTCTGGCCGATAGAGACGGAGATTTTGGTCAGCTGGTCTCCGCTATCCGACGCTGCCAGCAAGAGTATAGGTGCCACACCAGTTCGCACATTTGGGTTATTCCGTATTCTACCTCATTCTTTCGGGATAAAGAGGAAGCCTGCTATACGCACTACGATGAGATTGAAATTTGCGAAAAAACTCTGCCAACTATTTTAAGGCAACCTTCCAAGTCAGAAAACATTATATGGTTGACCGCTCAATGCTCGGGGCCTTCTATTTGAAATCAAACAAGGGCAACGCGCATCAGACAATACAGCACGCAACACATCAAGGATAAGCATATATAAACTTGTACAATACCGAGGAGGATGAACAATGAAAAGATTTACAGCGACTGCGGTTGCACTCCTACTACTTTTCACCGGCTGTAGTACATACGTTCCCAATCCTGAAGAGTGCGCTTTGTGCGATACTTTCCCCAGACATGCCCCGTGCCTTGTAGATATAAACTCTGGAGAACTTCGCGAACTGGAAATCTACCAACCGCATCATACAAAAATTGCCGAACTGTCTGATGAACAGCACGGTGGTTATATGAGTCTCGTGCAAGTCGGAGACATCCGTGGGATTCTACTCGGTGCAGACCGGGTTGAGTTGAAAGCGCCAGCCAAAGCAAAGGGGATACAGGACGCTCTTTTTTGTAAGGCATGCCGCAAATTACTGAGGGATAATAAGTGTCAAGGTTATATATTGGCAGACCTGCGCGACCCAGCTACCCCTTCTGTGTGGCAAATTGATGATGGAATCTCGTTCTCTGTTCGGTGTTATGAAATTAACATTACTGCACCCAACAATGGTGAGGGTCTTTTGATCGTTATGAAAGGTACGCTTAGTGCAAACTGATAACAGCTATTGATCAAACACTATCCTCTTTTTTGTCCAAATCTATTCTGAGGCCTGTTCAGTTCCCCTGAAATATTAGCTTTTCCAATTAGGAGAAAAGTCACGAACAACTAAACAGACCAGAAGTCCTTGCGGCTCTAGGGAAAAACGGAAGTTTTCACATCCCATTTTTAAGGCACAACTGGCCCTACTACTTCGGGGTGGTCAGTGTTATATTTTGGGGTTTTTAGTTTTAGGTGTTTTTCTAACATTTTGCTCCCTGTTAGATCTGCAGAAATAATAGGCTATTTGAGGGAGCTAAAAAATATTATAATCTAACAGGGAGCAAAGTTGTTATTCCTCTAGGGGAAAACGGTTGTTTTTAGGCCCTATCTTTTTGCAAAGCTAACAGGCCTATGTTGGGGGGTGTGGTTTTATAGTTTCTGCAGTTTTGGGTTGAGAGTATTTTTCTAGTACTCGGTGCAGAAATGACCTCCCGCAAGCTTATATAAATGGTAGGATCGTGGCCGCCCGGGAGGGCAGCCTGCAGAAATAAAGCCCTTTGTTTTTGCAATTTGGGTATTGACAACCGGCTTGGTATACGATACACTATAGATGTAAATAGGTTTGAATGAGTTCCCCTTGAGGGAATAGGTTTGATTGACTAGGTCGGAATTACTCTTATGGGGTAACTCCGACCTTTTAGGTTTGACAATGGGACAAATCCAAACGGCAATTATAGAATTGGCCGGCTTTCAACTCTTCGGAGAGGGAAAGTCGGCCTTTTTTTATAAAAACCGGAAAATAAGTAAATAATGAAAGCAGGTTAAAGCGAAAGGAGGTGGACGACAGTGGCTGAAAATACACGAGAAAAGCAGGAGCAGAAAAAGCTCATGGCAGAGAAACTATGGCTAAACTATTTTAATCAAACCTTATATGAAAATGGTTTCCTTACAGAGGGACAAAGAAACCGGCTGAAACTCATTATTGACAGCCGCAAGTCGTCTGCCAAGGGAATCAGGGGCGTGCAGTAAGCACGCCCCGCGGATGAGAAAGTCGTCAACTGTCAAAATTTAAATTTTGATGGTTGGCGGCTTTTTTGTCCGCGGGTATTGTGTGGCAGAAATTTGTCGTTGATTTATTCGTAAGCATAGTATATAATCGTTGTAATGATGATACAACGAACTTTTAAGGAGGTGCGGTATGGACATCCATAGTGTTCGGCAACAGCTGCGTACGAGATCCATCTACGATATTTCGCTGCGGGTTACTTACTACGCTCGCGTTTCCTCTGAGAGCGACGAACAGTTAAATTCTCTGGGCAATCAGATCTCTTATTACGATGAGCTCATCAAGCGCAACCGCAACTGGACTTTCGTTCCCGGTTACATTGATGAAGGTCTGTCCGGCATTTCCACCAAGAAGCGTGAGAATTTCAACCGGATGATCGAGGACGCCGCAGAGGAAAAATTTGACCTTGTGATTACTAAAGAAATCTCTCGTTTTGCAAGAAACACCCTAGACTCCATCCAGTATACCCGTCAGCTTCTCAGTTGCGGTGTAGGTGTGTTTTTCCAGAACGATAACATCAACACCTTGGACGAAGATTCGGAGCTGAGACTGTCCATCATGTCCTCTATCGCACAGGACGAGCTGCGCAAGCTTAGTAGCCGTGTCAAGTTTGGCCATCAGCAAGCTATCAAGGATAAGGTTGTGTTAGGTAACAGCCGCATCTTCGGCTACGTCAAGGACGGCGGCAGATTGGTGATCGATGAGAATGAAGCCGCCATGGTACGGGAACTGTTTGAGCTGTATGCCAGCGGGCAGTACTCCATGAAACAGATCGAGACGATCTTCTGGCAAAAAGGCTACCGCAACCACAATGGCAACAAGATCGCCCACACCACTATGTCCAATATGATCGCCAATGCCAAGTACAAGGGCTACTATGTAGGCAACAAGGTACGGGTTATCGATATGTTCTCCAAAAAGCAAAAATTCCTCCCTCCGGAGGAATGGGTTATGTTCAAAGATGAGACCGGCGAGATCGTTCCTGCCATCGTTTCCGAGAAATTGTGGGACAGGGCTAATGAGATTCTAAAGCGGCGCAGTGACGACGTAAAGAGCCGGCAAGGCATCTGCAACCACCAGAATTTGCTCACCGGCAAACTGTTCTGCACCCACTGCGGCGCAGCCTACTACCGCCGGGAGTCTAAGGACAAAAACGGGAATAAAAACAGCAAATGGGTTTGCTCCGGCAAAATCAAAAACGGTGCCGATTCCTGCCCATCCTTCCCCATCTATGAGGAAGAGATCAAGCCACTGCTCTTTGAGGTATCCCAAGAAACAGAAGTGAATGTGGCCGCTCTCATTGAGGAGTATATGGAGATGTACCGCTCTTTAGATGAAGACAATCAGATCCCCAAGCAGATTGAGGAGCAGAGACAGCGGCGGGATATCGCCCAGAAGAAAAAAAGCAAGCTGCTGGAATACAATGTGACCGGTCAGCTTTCTGATACTGATTTTCTGACTATGAACAAAGCTTGCACCGAAGAGATCAAGGACGCAGAGGCGCAAATCTTAGAACTGGAACAGCAGATGTTCTCCCGGGAGGAGTTCCGCAAGCATATGGATACCATCCGTGCTACTTTGGAAGCTGCCCGCCGGGATGCAGCGCAGGGTATGATTACCCCTGAGTTTGTCAGCAAGTATATTGATAAAATCCTTGTAACCCCGGAAGAGGACGGCTCTATGCGGCTGGATATCAAGATATTCACCGGCGAAAGCACCCAAAAATATCTCGCAAAGCTCGCGCATCGTACGGGTCACACGTTCAAAAAGATGATCGAGGCTTACGAGCAGGGCATGCAGTAATTTGCCCAATGTCAATTATCCTACGGGATAATTGACATACATATTTGCAAAATTGCTCCATCTGTGATACACTGATAGTAGTTTGTACCGAGGAGGCGCGTTATGCACATTCAGGAATCCGGCGAAATGTATTTGGAGACCATTTTCGTGTTGCTGAAAACCAAGAATCCTGTCCGTTCCGTGGATGTGGCAGAGTATATGGGGTATTCCAAACCCAGCATCAGCCGGGCCATGGGATTGCTGAAGAACGGCGGTTTGATTGAAATTGCCCCGGACGGCGCTATTTCTCTCACCGAGGCCGGTGTGACCGTTGCGGAAAAAATCTATGAGCGCCACACCCTGCTGACCCGCCTGTTGGTAAATTTAGGTGTTTCCCCGGAAACCGCCGCAGAGGATGCCTGCAAGCTGGAACACGCCATCAGCGACGAATCCTTCGAGGCTATCAAAGCCCATGTGCAGGCTTACGAAAAGAAATAAAAACAGCCCCTTCGTGAAAGGGGCTGTTTTTATTTTCTTGTCCAGGTGCTACGGGAGAACAGTACCAAAATAGGAAAAATTTCCAGCCGTCCGGCCAGCATACCTATAATCATCGTCAGCTTGGACAGGACACCGTATGCAGCAAAATTACACATAGGTCCCACCGCACCGATACCGGGGCCGATATTGTTGAAGGTTGCCAGCACAGCAGACAGGTTTGTCTCAAAGCTGAAGCCATCCAAAGACAGAATCAGCGTGCTCAGCACTATGATAATCACATAGGCCGCAAGGTAGGCGTTGGTATTTTCCAGCACCTTTTCATCCACTACCTTGTCGTTGCTGCGCACCACCAGCACCTTCCGGGGGTTGAGAATCTGACGGATATTCCGCCGCAGTGCCTTGAACAGCAGCAGCACCCGGATACATTTCAGACCGCCGCCGGTAGAGCCGGCGCAAGCGCCCACCACCATCAGCAGCAGCAAAATACCTTTCGAAATACTGGGCCACAAATCAAAGTCTGTGGTGGTGTAGCCGGTGGTGGTCATAATGGAGGACACCTGAAATGCCGCATGGCGAATCGTCTCCTCCAACGTGCCATACAAAGGCCGAATTGACAGCACCAATCCAATCACACAGGCCACCGCAAGACCCACATATAGCCGCAGCTCCTCGTCCTTCAGCACACTTTTCAGCTTGCCCAGCAAAAGTAAATAATAGCAGCTGAAATTGATACCGAACAGGAACATAAATACCGCGGTCACATTCTGAATATAAGGGCTGACACTTCCCAGAGAATCATTGTAAATACCAAAGCCTCCGGTACCGGCAGTGCCAAAGGCGGTGCAAAGGGCATTCAGCCAGTGCATTTTGCCGCACAGCAGGAATATGACATTCACAATGGTCATCGCAATATAAATGCAATAGAGAATCAGCGCAGTCTGCCGCATTTTCGGCACCAACTTGCCCACATCCGGGCCGGGGCTCTCCGCCCGCAGCAGGTGCATGGTAAAGCCGGAGCCCTGCTCGCCGCCCGGCAGGACTGCCAGCAGAAACACCAGCACACCCATACCGCCAATCCAGTGAGAGAAACTACGCCAGTAGAGAAGGCCCTTATACAGCCCCTCCACATCGGCAATCACCGACGAGCCGGTGGTGGTAAAGCCGGAAACAATTTCAAACAGGGCATCTATGTAATGCTCTACCTGTCCAGACAATACAAAGGGCTGCGCCCCCAAAAGACTCATTACCATCCAGCTCAGTGCCACACATACAAGACCCTCTCTTGCACCGAAAAGCCTGCCTGCCTTGCGGCATAGGGCATACAGACCTGCCGCCAAAGCAAGCATAATGCCAACCGTCAGGGCAAAGGCCTGCACTGCCGGCCACTCCCCGTAGCCAAGGCTGACTGCCAAAGCCGGCAGCATAAAGGCCGCCTCAATGGCAACAATCTGGGCAATAAACCGCCCCATCATCTTCATATTCATTCCGGCACCTCTTTAAGCAAAGATATCCCTCAGCTGCCGCAAGCTGCCTCGATGGCTGGTAACGACCACCACCCGGTCTCCCGGCACAAAGCTGGATGCACCGTTGGGTACTTCAGACTTGGTTTCGTGAACAATACCGGCAATCAGAACGCCGGACTTCAGCCGGATCTCCTTCAGGGGCACACCGCAGTTGGGGGTGTTCTCATCCACAACAAATTCCACTGCCTCGGCCTGTCCGTCAGCAATTGCGTGGACAGACACCGCCGCGCCGGTCTGATTCTGCATGGCCCGGACATACCGGACAATGCTGTTACTGCACAGCTCCTTGGGGCTGATGATACTGCCCAACTCCATCGTATTTGCAAGGCTGATACTCTCTTCCCGGCTAAGCTTGGTGATGGTCTGGGTCACACCCCGACCGGCTGCATACAGAGACAGAATCATATTGGTCTCATCCAAACCTGTAAGGGCCGCTACCGCATCGCACTGGTCGATGCCCTGATCGTCCAGCACAGAATGGTTGCTGCAATCCCCCCGAATCACGCTGGCATGTGGCAAATCCTCTGCCAGTTCTACGCACCGCTGGGGATTCTTTTCCAAAATGCTGACGGAAATGCCATCTTCCTCCAGAAGGCTTGCCAGATAAAAGCTGACACGGCCGCCGCCACACAGCAGCACCCGACGGACCCGACGGGTAACAATATCCAGATTTTTCAGCAGCACTGCCAAATCCGAAGTGGGAGCGGTAACGAAAATCCGGTCGCCCTCCTGCAATACGAAATGACCGCTGGGGGCCACAGCCTGTCCGTCACGGAGAACGGCGCACACCAGCACCCGGCACTTAACCACACTGCTCATATCCATCAGGGCCACATCTTTCAGCTTGCTCTTGCTGTCAATCCGCAGCTCCACAATCTGAGAGCGGTCCTTGGCAAAGGATTCCCGGCGAAGAAAGCCGGGGAATTTCAGCAGCCGCTCAATTTCCATAGCCGCCTGCTTTTCCGGATTCACCGTCATTGACAGGGGGAAGGTATCCCGCATGGTCATAATCTGCTCGGTATACTCCGGGTCTCGAATGCGGGCGATGGTATGTATCTTAGGGTTGATGCCGTGGGCTGTCATACAGCTCAGCAGATTTACCTCGTCGGCATTGGTGGCGGTAATCAGCAAATCCGCATCCTCCACACCGGCCTGCAGCAGCACCGCCTTGGAGGCGCAGTTTCCCTGAACTCCCATGGCATCATAACGCACCACCGTGCTTTCCAGTACATGGCTGTCGGTATCAATGATTGTCAGGGCGTGGCCCTCTGCGGTCAGCTGCCGCGCCAGGACCTTGCCTACCTTACCGGCACCGGCAATGATGATATTCATAGAAATACCCCCATTTTCGAATTATTTGTTATATTGTAGCAAACAAATAGTGATTTTGCAACTTTTCTGCTTCTTCGTCTGTTGGTACTTTCCTTGACAACACCCCCTGTATAATGATAAACTAATATATATTTATTTTTGAGGTAACCTTATGCAGACCAAACAAAAGACCAAAAGCTGGGTCTTACCCCGTCATCAGGTAATTGTTCGGCTGGCATCCCTGGTGCTGTTTCCCTGGATGCGGCTGAAATACCATATCAAAGTAGAGAAATGTCCGGAATTGCGCAAGCGCCAGTGCTTGGTGGTAATGAATCACCAAACCGGCTTTGACCAGTTTTTTGTCAGCGCGGCAGCTTTCCCCCGTCATGTGTATTTTATTGCATCAGAGGATCTTTTTTCCCTTGGCTTTCTGTCCAAGCTGCTGCGGTGGGCCGTGGCGCCGATTCCCATCAAAAAGCAGACCACCGATGTGAATGCGGTACGCAACTGCATCAAGGTGGCCCGAGAGGGCGGCACGATCTGCCTTGCCCCCGAGGGAAACCGCACCTTCAGCGGTCTGCCCTGCTACAGCAACCCCGCTATCACCCCCTTGGTGAAAAAATTGGGCCTGCCTCTGGCGATTTTCCGCATTGAGGGCGGCTACGGCATTCAGCCCCGCTGGAGCGATGTGTGCCGAAAGGGTACTATGCGGGCATATGTCAGCCGGATTATTGAGCCGGAGGAATATGCGGATCTATCCCGGGAGGAGCTGTACGACCTTCTGCAAAAGGAGCTGTTCGTGGACGAAACCCAAAACGGACAGGAATTCCACCACAAAGAACTGGCCCAGTACATAGAACGGGCAATGTATGTCTGCCCCTGGTGCGGGCTGACTGAATTCCATAGCGAAAAGGATATCATCACCTGCAAAAAATGCGGTCGACAGATTCGGTATCTGCCCAATCAGCGGCTGCAGGGGATTGACTGCGACTTTCCCTTCCCTTATGCGGCCCAGTGGTATCAGTATCAAGAAAATTATGTTAACCAACTGGACACCACCGCTCAAATTGAAACGCCTCTGTATAAGGACACAGCTGATTTCAGTTTGGTGGAACCCTACAAGCGGAAGGTACTCCTTGAAAAGGATGCCAATTTCCTGCTTTATGGCAACCGGATTCAGGCCGGCGACAAAACTTTGTTCTTTGAAGATATCAGAGTCATCACGGTGCTTGGCAAAAACAAGCTGAACATCTACCACAGCGATGCCCTGTATCAAATCAAAGGCAGCTGTCGGTTTAACGCCCTGAAATATATGAACATCTTCTACCGGAACAAAAACCAGCTTTCCGGCAGCGGTGATTTTCTGGGAATCTGACGGATTGCAGGTTGTACTTGAATTGTTCATAAATCTTTGATATACTCTTATCACCACATAGATATTTTTGACTTACCAGGCAACATTTATGAGGAGCGATCGTATGAGAAATTCCAAACTGAAGTTCATATTGCGGACGGTTGCGCTGCTTTGCGCAGCGGTGAGTCTGTTTTTGTGTCTGAACGGTTGTAAAAAGAAAAAGCCCGACCCCACAAAACCCAACCCCACAACGGAGTCTACCACCCAGACAATAACGGAGGATACCGCACCTACCACCAAACCTACCACACCTCCCCCCACCACTGTGCCTGTGGAGACCACCCAGCCTGTCATCTGCCAGCATGTATTAGGCAACTGGAAGGTGGGTCAGGTTTCCAACTGCACCACCGAGGGCAGCCGGTATAAGGAATGCACATTGTGCAAAACCAAGGTAGAAACCGAGGTCATTGCCAAGACCGCCCACTCCCCCAGCAGCTGGATTGTGGATAAAAAAGCCACCTGCACCGCTCAGGGAAAGCAGCATCAGGAATGCGCCCAGTGTAAGGAACTGCTGATTTCCATCATCGTGGACAAGGCAGACCACAAAGTGATGACTATGCCCGGTTACGCCGCCGAAACCAACGCCCCCGGCCGTACCGACTACCTAAAGTGTATGACCTGTAATGCAGAGGTGCAGAAATCCTTTGTCATTCCCATTGTCGGCTCCGTCAACTATACCTTTGATGTAAACAGCGACGGAAAGTCCTGCACCATTACCGGTGTCACCGGCTTCAGCGGCAAGGAGTTGATTCTGCCCGACACCCTGGATGACTACACTGTAACCGCCATCGGCGAGAAGGCATTTGCCAACAAGTCCGGCATTACCACAATTTACATTCCCAAGTCTGTTACCAAGCTGGAAAGCAAGGCCTTCAATGGCTGCTCCGGCCTGACCAACATCACCTACCAAGGCACCACCGCCCAGTGGAATGTGGTTCAGAAGGGTTCTGAGTGGAATGCAAACACCGCCACCTACACCATCTACTGTTCCAACACCAGTCTTGCAAAATAACAAAAACCGGCACACAGAAGCCTGTGTGCCGGTTATCTATTTACTTAGTGGCTGTGTTCGCCGGCGCCCTTGTGGAGAATCTTGCCGGTTTCGGAAATAATGTACTGCATAGATATACTGTTCACCGTTACGAAGATGCTAAAACAGGGCTTATCCTCATAAGTGCTGGTATGGATGTGGGGACTTTCCGCAGTGGCCGCCAAGGTTTCACCCAGATCGTCCAACACAATCTGATAGGCTTCCTCAGCGGTGATTTTCTTGCCGCAACCAGCGAGCATGCTGCACAGCAGGCAGGCCATCAAAAGCAGAGCAATCCATTTTTTCATAACACATGACCTCTTTCCTTTTTGATTTTAGTATAGCACACAATCTTAGGATTTCAAGAGCAAAAAAAGGAGCGGCAATGCCGCTCCTCTTACATTTTTTCCATAACTTTTCCGCAGCAACGAGGAATCGGCTCCCCGGCTTTCACATCCAGTATCTTATGGCAGATGGGGCAGTAAACCTGACAATCCTTTTCCGCCCGCACTACGGGAATCAATCCTTCTTTCAATTCCATAGATCACCTGCTGTTCATCGCTTCGGAGATCACCTGCAGCACCTTATCGTGGCAGCCGCCACAACCGGTGGAACAATGGGTAACCTCTTTCACGCTTTCAAAGGCCGACAGTACATCCTCCAGCTTAGGCAGCTCGTGGAGCGCATCCACAATACTGCCGTAGCTTACCTGCTTACAGTTGCAGACCATATAGTTTTCAATCATTGTAAACACCCCAGTTTTTGAATGTATTATCAATCGGACCCTCCCGTTGAATCACTCTGGGCGCAGGCAGCACCACGGTGCAGTTATCAGGAATATCGGTTGTTACCACGCAATTTGCGCCGATCCGCACATTGTTACCGACGCGGATGCCGCCGATAATTTTGGCGCCTGCACCGATATACACATTGTCGCCAATCACCGGCGCGCCGGGATTTTTGGTGCCCTGCAAGGTATTGGAGCCGATGGTCACCTGCTGGAAAATGGTACAACCCTTGCCCAATTTTGCTCCATAAGAGATAAAAATGCCGTAAAAGCCGTGGGGAAAATCCGGTTTTCCGCCAAATTCCGTACCCAACGGAATTGTTGCGCCCGCCTGCCGCTGCGCCTTCTTATATAGATACAATTTATAAAACCGACGAATACGACCAAAGGCAGAGCGGGAAGGCGCAATCAGCGCCTCCCGCAACTGCCAACAGTAATCAGGATCGTCTATTCGCCGGAACCATTTATATATACGTTCCAACATAGCTATTTATCTTACTTGAAGTATCTCTCCAGCAGACCCTTCAGAGCCACGCCGTGGCGAGCCTCGTCACGAGCCATCTCGTGAACGGTGTCGTGAATTGCATCCAGACCATTCTTCTTAGCGCAGGAAGCCAGATCGAACTTGCCCTGGGTTGCGCCGAACTCGCAGTCCACACGCCATGCCAGGTTGTCCTTGGTGGTCGCCTTCATGTTAGGCTCCAGGTCCTCGCCCAGCAGCTCAGCGAATTTCGCAGCGTGCCCAGCCTCTTCCCAAGCTGCCTTCTCCCAGTACAGGCCGATTTCGGGGTAGCCCTCACGGTGTGCGATACGAGCCATGCACAGGTACATACCAACCTCGCTGCACTCGCCGTTGAAGTTAGCCATCAGCTGGTCGAAGATGTACTTCTTGTCTTCCTCGGAAATGTCGGGGTTGTTCTTTACAGTCTGACCGTAAACGCCATACTCGTGAACAGCAGCCAACTTCTGCTCGCCCTTCTGCTCCACGAACTTGGAAGCGGGAACCTTACATACGGGGCACTTGAAATCAGCAGCCAATTCCTCGGCAGTGTGAACGTAACCACAAACAGAGCATACAAACTTTTTCATAAATATTTTCCTCCAAAAATTGTCTTTTATTTTATATTTTATTTTTTATTATTTGGCGCTATGCGCCTGATTTACTGATTAAGCCGTTTCTTCTTTTTTCTCTTTGCAGGTTTGGCAAATTCCTACAAAGGTCAGCTGGCAGGTATCAATCATACCGCCGGTTTCCTGCATTACCTCCTGATTCAGCGCCTCCGGCACTGCAATCTGAGGCAGATCCGCTATGGCATCGCAGCCGGTACACACAAAGTGTACATGAGGGGTTGTGTTGCCGTCAAACCGCTCCACACCGTTCACCGTACCCACGCTCATAATCTCACCTTTGCTTTTGAACATGGACAGATTCCGGTAGACCGTACCCAACGAAAGGTCCGGATATTCCGGCTTCAGGTGGGTAAATACCATTTCAGCGGAAGGATGGTCCTTTGTCTGCCGCAGATAGGCCAGAATTGCATTCCGTTTCCGGAATTGCTTGGTGGTCGTATCCATCCCATTACTCCTTCCTAAACGAGAACGTTTCTTATTTACACCCATACTATAGCATACCCGTTTCTATTTGTCAATAGGAATTATTCTCATTTTCCAAAAAATTTCTAAAAATTTTCTTTTCATTGCAATTGGGGCGGAATTTATATATAATAAATGTATCTAACAAAACAGGGGGTGGAAAGTATGGAGGAAATGTTTTCAGCTTACCGGGGTTGTCTGCTAGGAATGGCCATTGGCGATGCTATGGGCTACACTGTAGACGACAAAACTTTTCAGGAAATTCAGGCCCTGTACGGCCCTAACGGACTGCTAGGCTATGATTTGCAGGATTCTGAATTTGCTCAAGTATCCTCCTACACCCAAACCGCCGCCTTCCTGTGCAACGGCTTTTTGCTGGCAGTCTCCCGTGGCAAAACCGACTACCTCCGTTTTTCTAAGGTAGCCTTGAAGGAATGGGCCCGCAGCCAGCAATTCTACCGGGATCCGGAGGAAAGCTACTGCTGGCTGGCCAAGCTGCCCCAGTTCCGCCGGCGGAACTGTCGGGATGCCCGTATGCTCAGCACCCTCCGTTTGGAGCAATTCGGCACCATTGATTCCCCGCAAAATCACAACAATGCGCCCGGCGCCATCACCGCCGCAGTTGCCACCGCTATGTTCTATAACGACAAACGGCTGACGCCCCAGCAGGTGGGCATATTGGCCGGGGAGCTGATTGCTCTGACCCACGGAGACCCGGAGACCTTTTTGTCCGGCGTGGTGCTGGCATACACCCTCACCGGCATTCTCCAAGAGCCGAATGTTCCTCTTATGGACCAATTTTTGCAGGCCATCGCCGTGATGGACGGCCAGTTCCGCAGCCGGTTCTTCCAGGCAGAAGAGTTGGCTATGCAGCTGCGGCGGGCAATTTCTCTGGCTAAGTCCGGTGTGGTATCCCCTCAAGAGGGTATGGAGCAGCTGGAATGTATGGATGCCTCCTCCTGTCTTGCCGGGGCGATCTTCGCCTGCCTGATGTATCCCAACGATTTTGACAGCGCTATCATCACCGCGGTGAATCACTCGGGCCTCAGCGCCGCCACCGGCGCCATCACCGGTGCGATTATGGGGGCAAAGCTGGGAGAAGCTTCTCTGCCGGAGTTCTATTTAGAGTCCCTGGAGTGCGGGGATACATTGGGAATTTTGGCAGAAGACATTGTCAGCGCCACCCCCACCCTCAGTGTGTTTGATGACAGCTGGGACCATAAATATGTGCAAGGATTGCCCCCTGAGAGTATCAATTACTAAAAACCGGAAAAAATATTGAAAAAATATCTGTTTTTCCTGAAAAACCCCTTGCAAAACACAAACGCAGGTGTTATAATACCCGCGAAGGTAAGATATGTATTTGGAAAGAGAGGGGCGCGCCCCTCTCTTTTTTAAGTGCCTGAAAGGAGTGAAACCCTTATGAAGGTTACAGATTTGGTAACCGAATTCGCAACACCCATCGTGGAGCAGCTGGGCTGCAAAATCTGGGATGTGGAATATGTTCGGGAAGGTTCTGAGCGGTATCTGCGGATTTATATCGACAAGGACGGCGGCGTGGATATTGACGACTGCGAGAAGGTCCATCGTGCCATCGACCCGGTGCTGGACGAGAAAGACCCCATCGCTGAGAGCTATCATTTTGAGGTCTGCTCCGCCGGCATCGAACGGACGCTGAAGCGCCCCGGCGATTTCGAGGCCTTTATGGGCAGCGCCATTTTGGTAAAGCTGTACCGCCCCAGAAACGGTCTGAAGGAAATCCCCTGCATTCTCCGTGGTTACGAAGACGGCAGAATCACCGTGGAAGCAGGTAAGGAAACTATTATCTTTGAAAAATCCGAGGTCGCGCTGGTGCGGCTTCGCGTAGAGTTTTAACAGGAGGAATTGAACGACAATGGCTACTAGAAAGAGTAAAAAAGCAGCAGCACCCCAGGTAGATATCGGCGCAGAGATTTTCGCCAGCCTGCGGGATTTGGAGAAGATCAAGGGTATCCCCGTTGAATACATGGTGGAGCGTCTGAAGCAGGCGCTGACCAATGCCTACCGGAAGGACCGGGAGGATCACCGTGATATCCCCGCCGAGAATGTGGTAGTGGACCTGAGCGAGAAGGGTCTTGCCATGTATCTGGTCAAGACCGTTGTAGAAGAAATTGAAGACGAGGCCGTGGAAATTCACATCGACACCGCCCGGAACTATAACCCCGATATTCAGCTGGGTGAGTCTGTTTCTATCCCCGTTGACATTCAGAAGTTCGGCCGTATCGCTGCACAGACCGCCAAGCAGGTGGTGATTCAGGGTATCCGCGAGGCGGAACGGGGTGTCATTTACGAGAGCTACTCCTCCAAGTCTCAGGAGCTGCTCACCGGCACTGTTCTGCGTCTGGACCCCACCGGCGATATTTTCGTCCGCATCGGTCAGGGCAGCGAGCAGAACGACGCTGTGCTGTGTGTTGACGAGCAGATTCCCGGTGAAGAATACGAGCCCGGCGATCTGATTCGTGTGTACGTATTGGAAGTACGCAAAGCAAACCGTGGTCCTCTGGTCCATGTTTCCCGTACCCACCCCAATGTGGTACGCCGTCTGTTCGAGCTGGAGACTCCCGAAATTGCTGACGGTCAGGTAGAAATTCGCAATATTGCCCGTGAGCCCGGCTCCCGCAGCAAGATTGCCGTCCGCGCCACTATGGAAAATGTGGATCCCGTGGGCGCTTGTGTGGGTCCCCGTGGTGGCCGTGTAGGCGCAATCGTGGACGAGCTGAACGGCGAGAAGATTGACATCGTTGTTTGGAGCGAGGACCCCTGCGAGTATGTAAAGGCTGCCCTCAGCCCCGCCGATGTAATCAGCGTAGAGCTGGACCCCGCTGCCCCCAAGAACTGCCGTGTCATCGTACCTGACGACCAGTTGAGTCTTGCCATCGGCAAGGAGGGTCAGAACGCCCGTCTGGCCGCCCGCCTCACCGGTCTGAAAATCGACATCAAGCCTGCTTCCCAGGCTTAAATACCAGTTTATTCTTGAAAGGAGGTTGCCTCATGCAAAAAAAGATTCCAATGCGGCAATGTATGGGCTGCCGTGAGCGAAAGGCCAAGAAGGAAATGCTGCGGGTTGTCCGGGGTACGGACGGCGTAGTCAGTCTGGATTTTGGTGGCAAGCTGAACGGCCGGGGCGCTTACATCTGCCCCAATCCCGAATGCCTGAAAAAAGCGCAGAAGGCAAAATCCTTGGAGCGGAGTCTGGAGGTCCCCATTCCCCAAGAGGTCTATGACCGTATGATTCGGGAAATGGAGGCAAACAATGGATAAAGCCTTAAACTATCTGGCCTTAGCCAGAAAAGCAGGCCGCATCGAACTGGGCGAAGAGCCTGTGGGTGCGGCAGCCCGCGCGCAGAAAGCGCGGCTGGTGGTTGTGGCAGAGGATGCCACCGACCACACCTGGCGCAGAGCATTGAGCTTTGTTGCCGGCAGCGAACAGATTTGCTTGCGCGTTCCCTATTCCAAAGACCTGCTGGGTCAGGCCGTAGGCCGTACCGCCTTGGCCCTGGCCGCATTCACCGACCCTGCTATGGCCCTTGCTTTTGTAAAGGCTCTGGGTCAGCCGGAAACGTACCGCGCTGCGCTGGAAAGTTTAGATAAGCGCACCAAGCGGATTCAGCAGCGTCAAAAAGAAGCCAAAGCCCACGAGAAGAACAAACGCATGGGCAAAGGCAAACGGGAACATTGATTATGGAGGTGTGATACGTATATGAGTTTAGTGAAGTATCGTTTGAAAGAGGTTGCGACCGATTTCGGTTTGAAGCCCAAGGATATTGCAGAGGTGATGGCCAAATTCTTCGAGCCTGCCAAGTCCAACACCCAGGTGTTGACCGAGGAAGAGCTGAATGTGATTTTTGACTATCTGACCCAGACCAATCAGATTTCTTCTCTGGAGGCTGTCTTTGCCGTGCAGCCCAAACCCAAGGCCGAAGAGCCCAAGGTTGAAGCTCCCAAGGCAGAGGAAAAGAAGCCTGCTGCAGAAGAGAAGAAGGCCGATGCCCCCAAGGCCCAGCCTAAGATCGAGAAGCCTGCCAAACCCGCTGAGCCTGAGCGGAAGCGGGAGCGTCGTGTGGTGGATATGTCCGCCGTGCAGGTGAATGTAAACCGCTTTGATGACCACGCAGACGATTTGGTTTCCGAGCGTGTGCAGAATTACCAGGGCGGCAAGCAGCGCTTTGCCAAGAAGGGCCAGCAGCAGCAGAACAAGAAGGACAATAAGTTCTCCAAGGGCAATAAGTCCCGGAACGAGGAGCAGGAGAAACTCCGCCGCCTGCAGATGGAAGTGGCCCGCAAGGCCCCCGTCACTGTCAAGATTCCCGACGAAATCACCGTCGGCGAGCTGGCAAGCCGGATGAAGAAGACCGCCGGCGAAGTCATTAAGCTTTTGATGAAGAACGGCGTAATGGCCGGTCTGAATCAGACCATCGACTTCGACACCGCAGAATTTGTGGCTGTGGAACTGGGCTGCAAGGTAGAAAAGGAAATCACCGTCACCATCGAGGAGCGGATTTTTGACGACCACCAGGATACCGCAGAGGAGCTCCAGGGCCGCGCCCCCGTTGTGGTGGTTATGGGTCACGTTGACCACGGTAAGACCTCCACTCTGGACGCCATCCGGAACACCTCCGTTACCTCCGGCGAGGCTGGCGGTATTACCCAGCACATCGGCGCTTACACCGTTGAGTGCAATGGTCAGCCCATCACCTTCCTGGACACCCCCGGTCACGCTGCCTTTACCTCTATGCGTGCCCGTGGCGCTATGTGTACTGATATCGCTATTCTGGTGGTTGCCGCCGACGACGGCATTATGCCCCAGACCATTGAATCCATCAACCACGCAAAGGCCGCCAATGTGCCTATCATCGTTGCCATCAACAAGATGGATAAGCCTGAGGCAAATCCCGACAGAATCAAGCAGCAGCTGACCGAGTATGAGCTGATTCCCGAAGAATGGGGCGGCGATACCATCATCTGTCCCATCTCCGCAAAGACCGGCATGGGTCTTGACAACCTGTTGGAAATGGTTCTGCTCACTGCGGAAGTGCAGGAGCTGAAGGCCAACCCCGACCGTCGTGCAAAGGGTACTGTTATCGAGGCCCGTCTGGACAAGACCCGTGGTCCTATCGCTACCCTGCTGGTGCAGAACGGTACCCTGAATCAGGGTGATATCATCATTGCCGGTACTGCCGTTGGCCGTGTTCGTGTGATGACCAACGATAAGGGCCGTACCGTCAAGACCGCAGGTCCTTCTATCCCTGTAGAGATTACCGGTCTGGCGGAAGTACCTGCGCCCGGTGACGAGTTCAATGCCGTTATCGACGAGCGTATGGCTCGTGAGCTGGTTGAGCAGAGAAAGCAGGCCGCTAAGGATGCTGCTGCAAACGCTATGCAGAAGGTCACCCTCGACAACCTGTTCGCTAAGATGCAGGAGGGTGAGATGAAGGAGCTGGCTCTGATCGTCAAGGCCGACGTGCAGGGCTCTGCCGAGGCCGTGAAGGCATCCTTGGAGAAGATCTCCAACGAGGAAGTCCGCGTCCGTGTTATTCACACCGGTGTTGGCGCTATCAACGAGTCCGACATTCTGCTGGCTTCTACCGCCGGCGCAATCATCGTTGGCTTTAACGTCCGTCCCGACGCAGGCGCACAGGCATCTGCCCAGAGAACTGCTGTGGATATGCGGTTCTACCGTGTTATCTACGATGCCATCGACGAGATTGAGGCCGCTATGAAGGGTATGCTGGCACCCAAGTTTGAAGAGGTCGTCATCGGCCACGCCGAAGTGCGTATGACCTACAAGGTATCCGCTGTGGGTACCATCGCAGGTTGTATGGTCAAGGACGGCAAGGTCACCCGTGACGCCCAGGTTCGTGTGCTCCGTGATAACGTGGTTATTCACGAGGGCGAAGTTGGCTCTCTGCAGCCGTTTAAGGACCAGGCTAAGCAAGTCACCGCCGGCTACGTCTGCGGTATGAGCATTCTGAAGTTCAACGACATCAAGGAAGGCGACATTTTCGAATGCTTCGCCATGGAAGAAGTGAAAAGATAACAGATCAGCCGTGCCCCGGTGCGGCACGGCTGATTGTCTAAAAAAGGAGGATACCACTATGGCATCTAACAGAATAGGACGCATTAACGAAGAAATTCAGAAGGAGCTTGCCTCCTTAATCCGAAATTTGAAAGACCCCCGGGTGCAGGACACCATGATTTCCATTACCCACGTGGAAACCACCCCGGATTTGCGCTGGGCGAAGGTATATGTGAGCTTTTTGCAGGAGGAACGGGCAAAGGAAGCCCTGAAAGGTCTGAAGTCCGCCGGCGGTTACCTGCGCCGGGAATTGGGTCGCGCGCTGAATCTCCGGTACACCCCGGAACTGAACTGGGCGCTGGACGATTCCATCACCTACGGCGCAAAAATGATGAAGCTGATTAACTCACTAGAGGTAAATAAAGATGAAAATTCTGACGAAGAATCAGACAGCTGAGTTTTTATCCCAAAACGACAACTATGTGATTCTCACCCACCGTCGTCCCGACGGTGACACCCTGGGCAGCTCCGCTCTGCTTTGCCGGGGACTGCGAAAAATGGGCAAGACCGCCCACATTCTCCGCAACCCGGAGATCACAGAAAAATATGCCCATTTGCACGAAGGTCTGACCACCGAGCAGGTATCTGACGGTGATATTCTTGTTGCCGTGGATACTGCGTCAGCGGGTATGCTACCGGAGGCATTTTCTCAGTATGCAGACCGCATCACCTTGCGGATCGACCACCACGCAACCGCTGACTCCTTTACGGAAATGGAACTGGTAGAGGGCGAAACCGCTGCCTGCGGAGAATTGGTTGCAGATGTTTTGATGCTGATGTCCACGGGTCATTTTGATAAGCCTATGGCAAATGCCCTATACACCGCCATTTCCACAGATACCGGCTGTTTCCGCTATGCCAACACCACCGCCAAGACCTTGGAAAAGGCCGCATATTGCGCATATATCAGTGACGATTTGTTTGCCATCAATCAGGCGCTGTTTGAGACCCGGTCTTTGGGTCGGTTGCGTTTGGAGGGCTGGCTCATTGAGAATATGATTTTCCTGCAGGATGGCAAAATCGCCATTTGCGCGCTACCCAAGGCAAAGGAAACAGAGCTGGGTCTGACCGAGGACGATTTGGAGAATATTTCCGGATTCCCCCGTTCCATTGAGGGGGTCAAAATTGCCGCCACCATCCGTGAGGACGGTGAAAACCGGGTAAAAATCTCCGTACGGGCCGTTCCCGGCTACGATGCCGCTGCCATCTGTCAGAATTTTGGCGGTGGCGGTCATAAGGGCGCTGCCGGCGCATCTATGGCCTGCTCAATGGATGAGGCAGTAGAGGCTATCAAGAAAGCACTGCCAACACTATAAACCATAACGAAACCGGCGAGAGATTTCGCCGGAGATGAAGGTCGAAGGCCGACGCTGTATCGTGTATACTGCGAGGACTTCAAAACGCACATATGCGGCGAAAGATCCGCCGCCCACTTATTAGAGGAGAACATGGACGGAATTGTAATTGTAGATAAGCCAGCTGACTGGACCAGTCAGGATGTGACCGCCAAGCTCAGGGGCGTATTTCAGACCCGTCGCATTGGTCACGGGGGAACATTAGACCCTATGGCTACCGGTGTACTGCCGGTGTTCGTGGGCAGGGCCACCCGGGGTGTGGAGTTCTTTGAACACGCAGACAAAGTCTACGAAACCACCCTGCGGTTGGGGTTAACCACCGATACCGAAGATATTACCGGCAGCATTTTGGAAGAAAAGCCGGTCTGTGTTACAGAAGCCCAGGTAAAAGCAGTACTGGAACAGTTCAAAGGGGAGATTCCCCAGATTCCCCCCATGTATTCTGCAATCAAAATCAACGGGCAAAAGCTGGTGGATTTGGCGCGGAAAGGTAAGGAAGTAGAGCGAAAGAGTCGCATTATTACCATTTTCGCTTTGGATTTTCTGGGAATGACGGGTAACGATGTCCGTTTGCGGGTACACTGCTCCAAGGGCACGTATATTCGCACCCTTTGCAAGGACATTGGCGCAGCGCTGGGCTGCGGCGGCTGTATGGCGGCCCTCCGGCGCACCGCTGCCGGCAGCTACACGGAAGCAGAGGCCGTTCCCCTGTCTGTGTTGGTGGAATGTGAGAATCCTGCGCAGCATTTGCGCCAAGTAGATACGCTGTTTGCCCAGTATCCTGCGGTTACTTTGACAGAGAAACAGGCCCTCCGTACCCGCAACGGCAATTCCTTCTCCATTGCTTTGGAGGACGGCACTTACCGGGCCTACGATCAAAACGGCGAATTTTTGATGTTGGCAAGGGTAGAAAACGGCGTTATGTCAACCATTAAGAGCTTTTTTAACGTTTAACAAAGGATTTTGTTATGGAAGAGAAAACAATCTATGCCCTCGGCTTCTTTGACGGGGTGCATTTGGGGCATCAGGCGCTGCTGGAACAGTGCCGCCATTTGGCCCAGCAACACGGCTGCCAAGCCGGTGTGGTGACCTTTACCTCCCACCCGGACAGTCTTGTTTTAGGTGAGCCGCCGGCGCTTTTGAACACATCGGACGATCGGACGCGGTTACTGTACTCCTTTGGTATGGATATTGTGAAGGAAATTCCCTTTGACCGGGAGCTGATGGCCACCCACTGGTCTACCTTCCTGGATAGCCTCCTTGCTGTCGGCGCTGCCGGCTTTGTATGCGGCGACGATTTCCGTTTCGGCGCAGGTGGGTTAGGCACAGCCAAAAAGCTGGCCGCCTACTGTGAAAAAAGGCAGCTGCCCTATG
Organism: Faecousia sp.; assembly: GCA_045659325.1. Lineage (GTDB taxonomy): Bacteria > Bacillota > Clostridia > Oscillospirales > Oscillospiraceae > Faecousia. The sequence goes on from JAZOWQ010000038.1 coordinate 39,713, forward strand.
CCATCGTGCCGGAGCAGGTAATGGACGGAGAGAGAATCTCCTCCACCCGTATTCGCAAAACTTTGGAGCAGGGTGATCTGGAAAACGTCAGCCGCCTGCTGGGACATCCCCATGTGCTTACAGGAATTGTAACACCCGGCAAGCAGCTGGGTCGCACGCTGGGCTTTCCCACGGCAAATCTGCCCTTTCCTGCCGAATTGGCAACACCCAAGCTGGGAGTCTACGTCTGCGTAACGCTGGTAGACGACCAAACCTATATATCACTGGCTAACATTGGCACCCGCCCCTCCGTAAACGGCGAGGGTATCAACGCAGAGGTTCACCTGCTGGATTTTGCCGGTGACCTGTACGGCAAAGAGATCACCATTGCTTTTTACGCTTTTCTCCGACCGGAGAAAAAGTTTGATTCCTTGGAAGAACTCAAGGCACAAATTGCCACAGACATCGCCCAAGCCCGGAAAATGCTGTAAAAAAGTTGGAAAAACTACGAAAATCATGAAATTTTCCCTTTACTTTTGGAAAAACTTATGATAAGATAGTCGGGCTGGCTATGGCCCGCATATCCCACAGCTCAGTTTTGGGACAACACCGACCCTTTACTTAGCGTGAGGAAAATATTTTAAAAAGGTGGTAAACACAATGATTCAGAAGGAAAAGAAGACCCAGGTTATCCTGGAGAACGCAACTCACGAGGGCGATACCGGTTCTGCTGAAGTACAGGTCGCTATCCTCACTGCCCGTATCAACGAGCTGACCGATCACCTGCGTACCCACAAGCACGACAACCACTCCCGTCGTGGTCTGCTGATGATGGTTGGTAAGCGCCGCAAGATGCTGGACTATCTGGCAAAGAAGGACATCAACCGTTACCGT
>JAZOWQ010000039.1:0-7449 GCA_045659325.1 Faecousia sp.
AGATGAAACGTACCTACCAGCCCAGCCGTCGCCATCGTTCCAAGGTTCATGGTTTCCGGCAGAGAATGGCTACTTCCAACGGCCGCAAGGTTCTTGCCCGTCGCCGTGCTAAGGGCCGCAAGGTTCTGTCTGCTTAAGCGAAAATTGGTAGCTCAATGATAGCAGGCCACCGCTGAAAAGCAAAATGGGAGTCCGTGCGGGGTGAATGGCTATTCGCCCCGCTCCCTTTTTATATGGACGCACTTTCGGAATCGTTCCGCTGCGCTTCCGCGTATCTTTTGACTTATCCCTGCGTTTTGTATGCCTCGTAATACACAAAGTATGACTTCGGCATACAACCTTGGTCTAAGCCAAAATCTACTGCGGAATTATCAGCGTCCCAATTCCTCAAGTGCGTTTTGAGAAGACATATTTAGAATGTCTAGTAAGGCAGAGGGACTTCCAAGGGGAGAAGTGTTATGAAATTTTCCTGTGCGCTGAAGCTGAATCATATTTTCAGGCGCCTCTATGCCACCTCCGGCCACGCCAACGGGTATCTGGTGCTGTACGCCAGACCCAACCGCACTGCCACCAATCGGGTGGGTATCACCGCCAGCAAAAAGCTGGGGCATGCAGTGGTCCGGAATCGGGTGCGTCGTCGTCTGCGGGAAGTTTACCGGCTGAATGAACACCGGTTTGCCCCCGGCTGGGATATTGTGGTGGTAGCCAGAAGCCGCTGTGTCGATGCGGACTTCCGGAAGCTCACCCATGCCTATCTGTCCTTGGCCCAAAAGGCGGGTATTCTTACAGATTGATGAAAACCATACTTTTGAAACTGATTCGCTTCTATCAACGCAATATCTCTCCCTACCGTTCCGCTTGCTGTCGTTTTACCCCTACCTGTTCTGCTTACGCACTGGAAGCCATTCACAAATACGGGGCCGCAAAAGGCTCACTTTTGGCGCTGAAGCGTATTTTGCGTTGCAATCCTTTTTATAAAGGAGATACCCACGACCCCGTTCCGTAACCGTTCCTAAGGAGGAATACGAAATGATTCTCGCGTTTAAATTGGTTGATATCATTCAGGTCCCTTTCGGCATTTTGCTGGCCTGGCTGAATCAACTGACTACAAACTACGGTTTGGCTCTGATTCTCTTTGCCATTGCTCTGAAGGTGATTTTGTTCCCTGCAACAGCCAAGGGCAAGAAGAGTTCTATGAAGATGGCTCGGCTGTCTCCCAAGCTGCAGGCGCTGCAAAAGAAGTATGCAGGTGATCAGCAGAAGCTGAACGAAGCTACCCAGGCTTTGTACAGAGATGAGGGGGTTTCCATGGGCGGTGGCTGCCTGTGGAGTTTGGTCCCGCTGTTCATTCTGATTCCTTTGTATGCCGTTGTGCGTCAGCCCATCGTCTATATGCTGCGGGAAAATGCCGATGTGGCCAATCAGATTGTGGCCATCATTAAAGAGGCAGCCCCTCAGGCCTTCGGCAAAAATCAGTATTACGATCAGATGATTGCCGCTCCCTTGATTCCCCAGTACGCAGAGCAGCTGAAAGGCATTGTTTCCAACCCTGCTACCTTGGAGGGTCTGAACTTCAGCTTTCTGGGCGTTGACCTGGGCCTGGTTCCCACCTTCAATGTGTTCAAGTGGGAAACCTGGAACTGGGCAAACATTGGTTTGTTCCTGCTGCCCGTGCTGTCCGCTGGCGGACAGGTCCTGAATATGTTCATCTCTCAGAGAATGAACAACTCTCTGGTTACCGACGAAAAGGGCTTGCAGGATAAGGAAACTGCAAAAAATTCCCAGGCGAATCAAACCAGCAAAATGATGCTGTATATGATGCCGTTGATGTCTCTGTGGATTGGCTTTACTGTCCCTGGCGCTTTGAGCCTGTACTGGTTCGTTCAGGGTCTGGTATCTATGTTGATGGATATGTACCTGACCAAGAAGTACCGCAAGATCTACGATGCAGAGGATGCAGAGCGTCTGAAAAAGCATATGGAAGAGGAAGCAATCGAGGCAGAAAAAGAGCGCCTGCGTGCAGAACGCCGGGCTGCAAACCCCGATGGCATCACCACCAACACCAGTAAGAAGAAGCTGCAGCAGCAGCAACAGCGGGAGCAGGAGGCTGCAAAAGCCGCCGCTGCCCGGGAGTATGCCGCTAAGAAGGGTATTGTGATTGAGGAAACGGAAAAATCCACTGCGATGTCCGGCATCCCCAGCCGTCCCTACTGCAAGGGTCGCAACTACGATCCCAACCGGTATGCTTCTCAAAATACGGAGGAATAATCAATGGAAAAAACCATCGTTACTACGGGCAAAACCATCGATGAAGCCATCGAAAATGCCCTTACCCAGCTGGGCCTGGACAGAGATAATGTATCTGTTCAGGTGCTGGCGCAGGCCAAGTCCGGTTTCCTGGGCATTGGCGCAACCCCTGCCAAGGTAGAGGTTACCTATGAGGCACCGGACCCCGCTCCCAAGGTGGCGCTGTCCTCTGCTTCCCGTTCCAAGCCCAAGGCAAAGCCCGTTCAGAAGGAAGAAAAGAAAGAAGAACCCAAGATTGTGGCTCCCAAGCCCGCACCTAAGGCTGAGGCTCCCAAGGAGCACAAGCCTAAGGTGGAGAAGGCTCCGGTTGCCCCCAAGGAGTTCACACCTGCTGCTCCTGGCTCTGTGGAGGAGAAGATTGAGCAGTTCCTAAAGGGCCTGCTGGAGCATATGGGTTCTGCTGCTGTTCCCCATGCCTGGAAGGAAGAGGAAAATACCTATATGGTAGAGCTCACCGGCGAGGATTTGGGTTACCTGATCGGCCGCCGTGGCGATACTCTGGATGCCCTGCAGCATCTGGCTAACTACACTGTGAACCGCGGTGTGGAAGGTCATATCCGTATCAATGTGCATGCCGAGTGCTACCGGCAGAAGCGGGAAGATTCTCTCCGCCGTTACGCGCAGAAAAAGGCCCAGCAGGTACTGAAGGCCCACCGCCGTACCACACTGGAGCCTATGAATGCCTACGTGCGCCATGTGATCCACGCAACCTTGCAGGACACTGACCGCATCACCACCTATTCCGTTGGCACCGAGCCTAACCGCCGCGTGGTCATCGAATACGTTCGCTAATCAAAAAACCGGAAGAGATTAATTCTCTTCCGGTTTTTTCTCTGCATTTAAGGGGTCTACCACGATGTCTGGGTAGGGATTGACGATGACAGTGCGGTGGGAGTGGTAGATGACCATACCCGGCTTTCTGTCCGGGGTCTTCTTTACCAGCTTCACAGGAACAACATCTACAGGGATATTCTGTCCACCACCGGTTTCGCCGTAGTAGGCCGCCAGCTGAGCGGCTTGGGTGATGGTGTCGTCGGGGGGTGTCACCCCGGCACAGGCAATAATTACATGGCTACCGTGGACCTTGCTGGCGTGAAGCCAAATATCGTCCTTCCGGGCCAGCTTAAAGGTCAGCTCATCATTCTGCCGGTTGTTCCGTCCTACATAAATAGGATAGCCGTCGGTGGATTCAAACCGCATAGGGGCCAGTTTAGCCACCTTCATTTTCCGTTTGCCGGTATCCGCCTTCAGATACCCACCAGCCTGCAGTTCCTGCCGGATTTCTTCCAACTCGACCTCAGTATCCGCCCGATTCAGTTCATCCAGCACACTTTGCAGATATTGCAGCTCCTGCTGACCCAGTTCAATCTGCCGTGTCAGTTCCTTCTCTGCGGTCTTCATGCGGGCATAGTCCTTATAGAATTTGGCTGCATTCTGCTGGGGAGAGAGAATGGGGGAGAGGGGAATCTCGATTTCCGCAATATTCTCATCGTAGAAGTCCTGAACCACTACCTTGGTCTGACCTTTCTGAATCAGGTAGAGGTTAGCAGTGAGAATGTCACCCAATTGCCGTAGCCGCTCCCGATCCAAACTTTCCAGCCGTTCCTTTTCTTGAATGGCCAGCTTTTTGGTAAGCCGCTGACAGAGATTCTGTACCGTTTTCCGCACCGTCTGACTCTTCTGCCGCATAGCATCCTTCCGGTCACGGACCGTATAAAACCCGTCCAGCAATTCCCCAAAGGAATTCAGCCGGTTGCAATCTCCGTACTGACGAATGGGACAGAAAGCAAACTGTTTGGGTGTACCGTCAGGGGTGGTATACACATAGGGAGCAGGGTGGCGGAGGTGCTCGTCAAAGAACAGCTTCAGCTTTTCAGCCACAGTGGGAATGTCCATACCCTCTACCCGGGCGTCGGTATCACCGGCAGCAAATAAAGCCGCCTCCCGGCAAACCAGCGGGGATAAGCCGCCCAAACTGTCCATCAGGCGGTCAGCCAGGACATCTGCGCCGGGCACAGTTAGAATTTCTGTAAAATCCTCGAAACCCGAGGGGTTTTTCTTTTCAATGGGTGTAGGTTGCTGGTAGTACATTCCCGGCAGGGCGGGGCGCTTTGCGGTTTCGTCCAGACCTACCCGCCGCAGACAGTCGATAATCCGCCCGTCAGGGCCCAATAAATACAAATTACAGGTCCGGCCCATCAGCTCTGCAACTAGTTTTTTCTGTGCCGGGTCGCCCATCTCGTCAATACAATCAAAGGTGAACTCTGCGCATCGCTCCATGGGAATCTGGGAAATACCGGAGAGTCGTGCCCCGCTAAGGTGCTTGCGCAGCAGCATACAGAACATGGGCGGCTCCGCCGGATTCTCCGGACTGGCAGTAGTCAGATGCAGACGGGGGGCGGTGGGACTGATACCGAAAAGCAGCTTCTGCCGTCCCTCAGCGCACTTTAGGTGAAAAATCACCGAATCCCGGCTGGGCTGATGGATTTTCTCCACCCGTGCGGATATGGTTTTATCCTGAATTTCCGTCAGCACTGCCGACAGAAAAAATGCATCAAAGGCCATTTATTCGTCCTCTTTCATCATCATTGCAAACAGTTCATTCAGTCGGTCTGTCCGACCTAACAGATACAACGCCCCGAACAACGCCTCCAAACCGGTAGCCTTGGCGTACTCTAACCGGCTGGCGGATTTGGGGGCTGCATGGGTGTGCGCGTTTTTGCCCCGACGGAAGTAATTCATTTCCTCTTCGGTGAGAAAAGGCTTGATTTTATCCGCAAAGGCCGCCTGCGCTGGCGCCTTCACCAATGCCACCGTATCTTTGTGAAGCTTCAGCACCGTCTGATCGCCACAGCTGCACAGATAAGCCCGACACATCAGTTCATACACCCCGTCGCCCATATGGGCAAGGCCTAGATTGGAGATGGCATTGACCTGTAAGGGGGTCAGCTGCATTTCAAAATAGTTTTCCACGGCAATTCTCCTAAACCCGAATCATTTGCACATATTATACACCAATCTACCGTCCTTGGCAACCGCTACGTTGTTTTTGACATTTTAGAGGATTGCTGATATACTGAAATTATAGAAAACAAAAGGAGGAAACGGTTATGCTGAAAAAATGGCTTTGCATCCTTGTAATATTGTCTGTTCTGCTGACCTTACCGGCCTGCAGCAGGAATCCTGTTTCCTCCTCGGGGACAGCGCCTACCCAGATGATGACAGCCCCCACAGAGGGTTCTGTTCCTCCGGAAACGGCCGAAGGAACATTACCTGAACAAAATACCCCCACTACAATCCCTGTAGAAAATACGGAAACCCAGCCAACAATGCCCCCGGCAACGAAGCCTGCATCCCAACCGGAAACCGAAACAGTTCCCCAGCCAGAAACCCAGCCTGCGCCGGAAACCCAACCTACCCCCACAGAGCCTATCCCTACAGTGCCTCCTGCGGTGGAGCCTGCGCCTGTTCCCACCTATGGACATACGCCGCTACCTGCATCGGAGTACTATCAGTACACCAATATGACCGCAGGGGAAAAGCAGCTGTATAACAAGCTGGTGACAGCGATTGAAAACCTGCAAAATAAAGTTGCGGTGAGCGACATTTCCATCAAGGCTAATGCTGCTTTGGCCCTGTTCCATCGGGTACTTGCGGACAATCCTCAGTTTTTCTGGGTGTCCAGAAAGATCTCTGTGGTCTATGATCCCCGCACACAAAATGTGGAGACCTTTGTGATCCAGTATACAGACGGAGAAAGGGCAGACACGGTAAGCGGCAACAACCAACCTGTTGCTGTGGCAGACCGCGCCAAGATTGCCGCCAAACGGAAGGCTTTGGAGGATAAAATCGCACAAATTCTCAACACCATTCCTGCCAACTACCCGGAGGTGGAACGGGAAAAGTTGATTCACGATTATATCACAGCCAATGTGCGCTATGACACTGTGGCCGCAAGCAATCCCAATCCGGTGGACGCCATGCTCCCCCACGCTTATGATATTTATGGTGCAGCCATAGAGGGCAATGCGGTGTGCGAAGGCTATGCCAAGCTGTTCCAGTACCTGTGCTACCGCACCGGCATCAATGCCACCCAAATTTCCGGAACAGCCAACGGCGGTCATATGTGGAACGCGGTGAGAATTGAAGGTGATTGGTACGAAATGGATGTGACCTGGGACGATACCGACGACGGTGTGCCCTACTATGCATTTTTTAACCTCACCCATCAGGAAATGTCCCAAACCCATCTGGCGGATACCTCGGAAATGTCGTATCCCCAGTGTAACGGCACCAAGTACCGTTATGCTGACTATTATGCCCTGAAGGCGCTTAGCGCTACGCAGGTGAGTGAAAACTACAAAATTGTAGTGGATAGACTGATTACTGCAGGCAGCGGTTACCTGATTCTCTACAAAAACGGTGTGAATGTGAATGGAGAAGCCCTGAATGCCCTCGCGTATAATGATTCAGCGCTTATTCACCAATATGCCCGCAGCCGCGGTTACCGATTGGAACTGGCCCGCAGCTATACCACCTACGAGGACTTCGTCTACATCGCCTACACCGCCAAAAAGCTATAAAAAAAGCCCCGATGCAATTGCATCGGGTCTTACCTTGTAATATGAGGCAATTACTTGCCGGTAGAAGTGGAGCGCAGGGTAACATCGTGGTAGCCGCCTTCCACAATGGAAACGGAGGATACCAGCGTCAGCTTGGCATTCTTCTGCAGATCGGGGATGGTCAGCTCGCCGCAGTTACACATAGTGGACTTGACCTTGTACAGGGAGGCTTCCACATTGTCGTGCAGGCTGCCTGCGTAGGTAACATAGGAGTCAACGCCTTCCTCAAAGGTCAGCTTGGTGTTGCCGCCCAGGTCATAGCGCTGCCAGTTACGGGCGCGGTTGGAGCCTTCGCCCCAGTACTCCTTCATGTAAGCGCCGTTTACCAGCACCTTGGGAGTGGGAGATTCGTCGAACCGGGCGAAGTAGCGGCCCAGCATCAGGAAGTCTGCGCCCATGGCCAGAGCCAGGGTCATGTGGTAATCATGGACGATACCGCCGTCGGAGCAGATGGGCACATAGATGCCGGTCTCCTTCAGGTACTCGTCACGGGCTGCTGCCACATCGATAACTGCGGTAG
>JAZOWQ010000040.1:0-17921 GCA_045659325.1 Faecousia sp.
GATTCATCAAAGCCATAGCGGGCGGAGTAGATGCCCGGCTCACCGTTCAATGCGTCCACCGCGATGCCTGAATCGTCTGCCAAAGCAGGCAGGCCGGTGGCCTCCATAACGGCCTTTGCTTTGATATAGGAATTCTCCTCAAAGGTAGTGCCGTTTTCCTCTACATCAATATCCACGCCCAGCTCAGACTGGAGCACCAGCTCCATATCAAACATCTGGGTAATCTTACTGATTTCTACCAGCTTGTGTTTATTTTTACTCGCCAATACTACTTTCATTTATAAAAGCGCCTCCACAAAGTCCTTTGCTTCAAAGGGCATCAAGTCCTCCGCCTGTTCGCCTACGCCAACAAATTTCACAGGAATCTGCAAACTGTCTGCCACGGCAATCACAATGCCACCCTTGGCAGTTCCGTCCAGTTTAGTCAAAGCAATCGCTGTCACGCCGGCAATTTCCTTAAACTGCTTGGCTTGCAGCAGGCCGTTCTGACCGGTAGTGCCGTCCAGCACCAGCAGAACTTCCTTGGCAGCATTGGGCAGTTCCCGCTCTACGATACGGCTGATTTTATTCAGCTCGTTCATCAGGTTCTGCTTATTGTGGAGTCTGCCGGCAGTGTCAATCAGAATTACATCTGCGCCCTTGGCTTTGGCAGACTGGATGCCGTCGTACACAACAGAGGCCGGGTCTGCGCCCTCGTTCTGGCGGACAATGGCGCTGCCGGAACGCTGCGCCCAGATTTCCAATTGGTCAGCTGCGGCAGCCCGGAAGGTATCGCCTGCAACCAGCAGGACATTTTTTCCCTGCTTGGTCAGCTGGGTGGCAATCTTGCCGATGGTGGTGGTCTTGCCCACGCCGTTGACACCGATCACCAACACCACGGAAGGGGTTGTGGACAGATTTAAAGCGGTATCGCCCACATTCAACATATCCACCAGAATTTCTTTCAGCGCTTCTTTGGCTTCTTCGGTGGTTTTCAGGTGGCGCTCTTTCACAGTTTTGCGTAAGCGGTCGGCGGCTTTTACCGCGGTATCCACACCCAAATCCGCCAGAATCAGGCTCTCTTCCAGTTCGTCATAGAAATCGTCGTCAATCTCGGAAAAGCCGGAAAACACACTGCCCAAGGTATCGGACAAAGCATCCCTTGTCTTGGTGAGACCGGCTTTGATTTTATCAAAAAAACCCATATAAACTCCTTTATGCCATCAGGCCCAAGTAGGTTTCCATTTGGTTCAGGTCCAGACGCAGCAGCTTGCTGATACCCTGTTCCTGCATGGTGACACCGTAGAGGACATCGGAAGCCTCCATAGTACCACGGCGGTGGGTAATGACAATAAACTGGGTCTTGGCGCTCAAGTTCCGCAGGTAGGAGGAGAAGCGCTCTACATTTCTGTCGTCCAATGCCGCATCAATCTCGTCCAGCATACAGAAGGGTGTGGGACGGACCTTCAGAATGGCAAAGTACAGGGCGATTGCCACGAAGGCCTTCTCACCACCGGAGAGCAAGGTAATGGTCTTAACCTGCTTTCCGGGAGGCTGGACGCGAATCTCAATGCCGCAGGTAAGGGGATTTTCCGGGTCTTCCAACAAAAGCTGACCCTTACCACCACCAAACATCTCCTCAAAGACCTTGCCGAAATACTCGTTGATCTTGGCAAATTACGTGACGAAAATTTCGGACATCTGGGTAGTAATTTCCTTGATAATGCCTTCCAGATCCCGCTTTGCGCCAAGGACATCGTCCCGCTGCTCGGTCAGGTAGGAATACCGCTCGTTCACACGGGCATATTCCTCAATTGCGCCCAGGTTGGGTGTTCCCAAGGCGGAAATCTTCCGCTTCAGCTCGGCAATCAAGCGGTTGCCAGCTGCCACAGATTCGATTTCTGCGCACTTGTCTGCCGCCGTGCCGGGGGTCAGGCCGTAGGTATCCCACAGCTTATCGATGGTATTGCGTTCCTCGATCACGGTGGTTTCCTTCTTGTTTTCCAGCAATGCGCAGGTGCGTTCCATCGTGACAATGGACTTGTTCTTCTCCTGAATCTCGCCCTCAGCTTTGGACTTAGAGGCCTCGATATTGGCATACTCACCCAAGGCATTGGTCATTCTCTGACGAACCTTAGCGATTTCCTCTTCATTGTCCTGCTTGCGTTTCTGCTGATTTTCAATCTGCTGTCTTAAGTGGTCATTCTCAGCGATGATGGCATCGATATCTGCCAGCTTTTTGTTCTTGTCGCCCTCGGTGGCTGCCTGCAGCACACGCAGGTCAGCGATGTGGGCATTGGCAGTATGTTTCTCTGCCTCCAAGGCTGCTGCATCAGTACGCAGAGCATTGATCTGGTCGGTAATCACTGCAACCGCCTTATCTGCCTCGGACTGTGTGCCTTCCAAGGCCTCAATCTTCTGACGGGTTTCCGTCAGTTGGGCGGTAAAGACACTAATTTGGGCGGTAATGGCAGATTGCTGCTCCCGGTCAGATGCCTGCCGTTTGCGAAGGTTTTCCATTTCCCCGTTGGCAGAGGCCTTCGCTTCGCAAATAGCCTGCAGCCAAATTTCGTGCTGACGGACTACGCCTTCGCCGGACAGAACCTGCTTTTCCGCTTCCTGCAGCTGCTCCTTAGCCGCTGCAAGCTGGAATTCCACTTGGTCGGCGGAACGGCGAGCTTCCTGGAATTGGGTTTCTGCCTCCTGCAGCTTTTCGGTTAAGGTTTTTTCCTGTGCTGCCAGCTTTTCCAGCTCGTTGGCCCGGCTCAGGATACCGGCTTCCTTATTCACAGAGCCGCCGGTCATAGAGCCGCCGGCATTCATCACCTGTCCGTCCAAGGTGACAATCTTAAAGCGGTTGCCGTACTGCTTGGCCATAGCGATGGCAGCGTCAATATCCTCTGCCACCACAATTCTGCCCAGCAGATTTTCCATCACACCGCCGTAGCGCTTTTCAAATTTAACCAATTGGGAAGCGATTCCCACATAGCCGCGGCAATTCTCCACACCCTTTTCCTGCAAGGGTCTTCCCTGCACAGTAGCGATGGGCAGGACCGTTGTACGGCCGCCACCGGTCCGCTTCAGGAAATTCAGCACGGCCTTGCCATCCTGTTCGTTATCCACCACAATCTGCTGCAGGGCGCCGCCCAGAGCGATCTCAATAGCGACGGTATAGCGGTCATCGGTACGAATCAGCTGGGAAACCGGGCCGTGGATATTCCGCAGGCCGCCCTTTTTAGATTCCTGCATCACGGTGCGGACAGACTTTTGGTAGCCCTCGAAATCCTTTTCCATTGCGCGGAATACTTGCGCCTTATTCTGGACGGTGTCCAGCTGGTTGCGAAGTTTCTGCACCTGCTCAGACAGTTCATCCCGGCGCTTTGCCCGGGACTCCTGACGCAGGGTATAGCCGGCGATGGCATTTTGATTGGCAGTTACCTCTTCCTGAGCCTTCTTCAACGCCTTTTGGCTCTCAGATAAATTGTTCCGGGCCTCCTGTTCGCGGGCTTCACCGGACTCTAAATCATGCTGAATCTGCGCAATCCGGGCAGCGCTCTCTCCCATATTGATTTCCAAGGTCTTAATATCCGCTTCACGGGCAGCCAAGTCACCTGTGAGGGAAACCTCACGGGTACGCAGCTCCATAAACTGGCGGGTAATGCCCTGGGCATCAGCGGTCATAGCCATCAGCTTCTTCTGAAGCTCCTCCATCTCCCCTGCCTTTTGGGTCAGGACAGCATCGACTTCTGCAATACGGCTATTGGCCTGCTCCAGCTGCATAGAAATACCGCTGCTGCGAGTCTCCTGTCCCTGCAAATCCTCTTTGTTCCGAAGGATCGTTTCATCGTTATGGGCAATGGTGCTTTCCAAAAGGGCAATTTGGCCGTCAATCTGCTGACGAGTGCCCTCCAGCAGAGAAATTTGGTCACGGAGGGTGTCCACTGCCCCGTTCTGGTGGCGCAGGTCAGCAGTCATCTGCTCGGTGGAACGATACAGCTTTTCCAAGTCCTCGTGGGCCTGCTGCAGCACAAAGGACGCAGAGGCATAGTCCTCCTCTGCCTTCTTGGCATCGGCCTGCAGTTTTTCCAGCTTATCCATCCACACAGCAACCTCTACGCCCTGCAGTTCATCCCGGAGGGCAAGGTACTTGGTTGCCTTTTCAGACTGGACGCGGAGGGGCTCCAACTGCAATTCCAGTTCGGAGACCTTGTCGCCGATTCGCATCAGGTTATCTTCTGTATGAGCAAGCTTTCGCTCAGTTTCCTCCTTGCGGTGGCGGTATTTGGAAATACCTGCCGCCTCTTCGAAAATCTCACGGCGGTCTGCGCTTTTCAAAGACAGAATCTCATCAATTCTGCCCTGACCGATATTGGAATAACCCTCTCTGCCAAGACCGGTATCCATGAACATCTCGTTGATATCACGGAGTCTGGCAGATTGCTTGTTGATATAGTACTCGCTGTCGCCGCTGCGATAATACCGGCGGGTAATCATCACCTCGTCGGAATCGTAGGGCAGCGCTCTGTCGAAATTGTCCAAGGTGAGGGTCGCCTCCGCAAAGCCAACGGCTGCCCGTTTCTGGGTACCGCCGAAGATCACATCTTCCATTTTGGCGCCCCGGAGAGTTTTGGTGCTCTGTTCGCCCATAACCCACAAAATGGCATCGGAAATATTGGATTTGCCGGAGCCATTCGGGCCGACAATGGCTGTGATGTCGTCACCAAACCGAATAAGGGTCTTATCCGGGAAGGACTTAAAGCCCTGTACCTCTAAGCTTTTTAAGTACACTACAAAATCCCCTTGTTAAATCGTTAGAATAAATCAATTTATTATACTGGGAAACAGCAAAAAATGCAAGGATTTCTTTCTTTTGTTTGCAACCCGGCTTTTTGAAGTTTTTATTGCCAAGGGGCGCGGATTTTGTTATAATATAATTGTTATGGAAAAGAAAACACATTTTTATGTCAGCGCGAAAAACGCTTTGACATGGCTGGTAGCCCTTTGCATGGTTTGCTCGGCAGTGGCCCGCGTTCTGTTTGTCGGTGTGAAAGGAGCCGATGTGTGGAGTCAAATCCTTCTGCCTATCGCAGCAGCCCTGTTGTACGGTCTTATCTGCTTACTGTCCGGTAAGGAACAGTTTTACAAAACAGCAATCCCTGTGTGGATGCTGTGGATTTATTACACTTTTGTATTCTTTGGCTACGATTTCGGCAAGTTTGATACCCTCATCGGCTGTCTGTTCGGTGTAGCTATGATTTTCGGCGCAGTGCTTTACACCCAGATCACCTGTGGTAAGGTAGCGGCTACATCTCTGATTTTACCTATTGCCGCATTCCCCTTTGCCGCCCTGTTGTACTTAAACCGGGAGATTGTGATGACATCAAACTGGCAGGCTATGAAATTCCTTCTGCCGGACGCTCTTGTAACTTTAGGCCTTTTGCTTGTGGTGTTTGCCATTCGCATTCATCCTGCCAATGAGTACCACCCCAGCTGGGGTGACCGTACTGACGGTCGGCGTATCCGCACTGAGCCGCCCATGAATCAGGTTTCCCCCTATCTGATGTGGACCAGATGCGGTTCTATGAATCTGTTTGAAGAGGCTTTCGAGATTACCAATGTGGAGCGGTACATTCGGCAAAAGCGCCGGGAGGGAATGACCTCCTTCGGTCTGATGCATGTGCTGCTTGCCTGCTACTGCCGCACTCTGTGCAGATATCCTGCCCTGAACCGGTTTATTGCAGGACAGAAGATTTACTCTCACGGCAACGATGTGCAGTTCTGCCTGACCGTCAAGAAAGAGATGACCTCTACCGCTCCGGAAACCGTCATTAAAGTACACCTCTCTCCTACAGACACTGCCGAAGATGTGTACAACAAGCTGAACAAGGAAGTGGAGAATGTCAAGAATACGCCACTGGATTCCAGCTTTGACAATCTGGCACACACCCTGATGCTGATTCCGGGTATATTCCTAAAGTTTACTGTTTGGGTACTGCGGGTTTTGGATTACTTTGGACTGCTGCCTAAGTTCCTGCTGGAGCTGAGTCCCTTCCACGGTAGCGTGTTCTTCACCTCTATGGGTAGCCTTGGTATCCCGCCCATTTATCACCATCTGTATGATTTTGGCAATCTGCCTGTTTTCTGCTCCTTTGGCTGCAAACGCAGAGCATTGGAAGTGCTGGAGGACGGTACTGTGGTACAAAAGAAATATTTGGATTTCAAGTTCTCCATGGATGAGCGGATTTGTGACGGCTTCTACTACGCTGCCTTCTTCAAGCATTTTAAGCGAATTCTTCACCACCCTGAGTTGCTGGATGTTCCGCCTGAGGAAGTTCTGCAGGACATTGACTAAAGTATGAAAAACGAAATTTTATCTCAAATCACAACAGAGTGTCCCTGGAGGGACACTCTGTATTGGTATGACTCACTGGACTCCACCAACACCCGGGCCAAGGCATTGGCAAAAGATGGTGCAGCCCACGGAACGGTACTGGTGGCGAAAACCCAGACCGGTGGTCGGGGAAGAATGGGCCGCAGTTTTCTCTCCCCTACCGGCGGCGTATATTTGTCTGTGATCTTGCGGCCTGATTGTTCCCCAGAGAAACTAATGCATCTGACCTGCGCGGCCGCAGTAGCCGGCTGCAAGGCAGTGGAGCAAGCCTGCGGTGTTTGTCCCGATATCAAATGGACCAACGATTTGGTATATGGCAAGAAAAAACTGGGCGGTATCCTTACAGAGCTGGTACTGGACGGCAATGGGTTGGTAGATTGCGCCATCATCGGCATCGGCATCAACTGCGAAAAGCCAAAGGATTTCCCCGGGGAACTGCAAGAAACCGTTACTTCCATCAGCGAGATTTCCGAGACCCCTTGCACTGCCGCAAAGCTGACAGCTAAGCTTGTTGAAGCTTTATTTGAAATTAGCAAAACCCTTATTATCGGCAAACGGGAAATGATGGACCTTTACCGGCAGCGGTGCATTACGCTGGGTCAGGAAATTAAGGTAGTAACCGGAGATTCTGTGGATTACGGTACTGCGCTGGATTTGGACCAGGACGGTGGGTTGTTGGTCCGTTTCCGTGACGGCAGCGAGAAAGTTGTCACAAGCGGAGAGGTCAGTGTACGGGGAATGTACGGATATTTATAAATTTTTATTGCTTTTTCCCGTTATATTGGTTATACTGAAGGTAGAATAATCTTAACAGGAGGTTATATTATGAAAACTGCATTGAAAATTTTGGCTGTTTTGGCAGCGATTGCCGCCGTTGTGTATGTGGTTGCAACCTACGGTGAGAGAATTGTTAACTGGGCAAGAAATCTTCTGAGCACTGTGTGTTGGGAAGATTGCACCTACGAGGACGACTGCTGCGAAGAGGCTGATTTCGCCGGCTAAACAAGTTTACAAAAACCCTCCCCGGTTTGGGGAGGGTTTTTTATATATGCACATTGGGGAAATATTCTTTCGCAAAGTCCACCTGTTCCACCTGGAAGCTTTTGCCGTTGAGGTATTCCAAACAGCCGGCATCGGTAGTAAATTGGAAGGTCAGTTTATAGGAATACAGTGCCTGATAGGTGCGGTCGAAATTCTTATTCAGCTTTCCGTATTTGCCGTCACCCAACAGCGGGTGGCCTGCGTGGGCAAATTGGGCGCGGATCTGGTGGGTACGACCGGTAATCAGCTCGCATTCCACCAAGGACAGGCCCTGATTGCTGCCCAGCACCTTATAATTGGTCTGGCAGGTCTTTGCGCCAGTCTGGGGTGTGTCTGTGACGAAGACCCGATTCTTCTTCGCGTCCTTGAACAGGTATCCTTTCAGACTGCCTTTGGCTGGCTTAGGTGTTCCCTCCACGATGGCAAGATACCGCTTATCAAGCTCCCTGTCCTTGATTTTCTGATTGAGAATCCGCAGGGTTTCCGCATTCTTGGCAGCAATCACAATGCCACCGGTATTCCGGTCAATCCGGTTACACAGCGCCGGAGCGAAGGCATTCTCCCCTCTGGGACTCCACTCTCGCTTTTGGTAGAGGTAGGCCTGAATATGGTCGATGAGGGTTCTGCCGTATTCTGCACCGTCATGGGGGTGTACCGCCAAGCCCGGTCGCTTATCCGCCAAGAGGATGTTCTCGTCCTCATAGACAATGTTCAGCTTGGGGGTTGCCACTGTCAGGTAGGCATTGTCCTCCCGGGGTTTTTCAAAAAACTCATCGTTGATATATAGCTGGAGGACATCGCCGGCTTTCAGCCGGGTATCCCGTTCCGCCCGAGCGCCATTGAGCTTGATTCGCTTGATACGAATGTATTTCTGCGCCAAGGATGCCGGAAGCAAAGGCACTGCCTTGCTTAAAAACCGGTCCAGCCGCTGGCCGCTGTCATTAGGGCCAATGGTAAATTCCTTCATAGTCTGCTCCGAAAATTACAGGATATTTTGCTTGAAATGGCTGTCCATCTGATCGGTAAATTCCTTGGCGGGGTTGTAGCCCATCTTCTTCTGACGGTTGTTCATAGCGGCAACCTCCAAAATTACCGCCAGATTACGGCCGGGAGTGATCGGAATGGTATACATAGGCACCTGAACACCGAGAATTTCCATACACTGTTCCTCCAGGCCCAAGCGGTCATAGGCCTCGTGTTCTTTCCACGGAACAATATTTACAACCAAATTGATTTCATTTTCCGCTTTGACAGCGCCCATACCGAACAGCTTTGCCACATTCACAATGCCGATACCACGCAACTCCACATAGTTGCGAATCAGTTCCGGGGCATTACCGATGAGGGTACTGCCTGAAACTTTGCGGATTTCCACAGCATCATCGGCGATCATACGGTGGCCACGCTTAAGAAGCTCAATAGCCGCCTCACTCTTACCCATTCCGCTGTCACCGGTCAGCAAGATACCCTCGCCATAGACCTCCATCAGAACTCCGTGACGGGTGATTCTGGGGGCGAGGACGGCGGACAAGTAGGCAATAATGGCGGAGACGGTATTGCTTGTGGTTTCTTTGGTGCGCAGGATGGTGATATCGTGCTTTTGGGCCAACTCCAAGCATACGGAGTCCAGAGGATTATAACGGGTTACCAGCAGCGCAGGAAATTTATAGGCATAGTACCGGTCCATAGTCATCAACCGTTCTGTTTCGGACAGTTTTTGCAGATAACTGATTTCCACATTGCCCATAACCTGCAGACGCATAGGCTCAAAGTGGTCGAAGTAACCGGCCAGCTGCAGACCGGGTCTTGCCACATCCGCAACAGTCAGCTGAATGGATTCATAATCACTTGCCTGATAGGCAACCTCCAGTTCAAACTCCTTCACCAAGGTGGTCAGCGGCACACTGTATACGTGAAACATTCAAACCACGCCTCCTTTTTGTGTATTCTTGGGAATATTATAACTGGCAAAGGCTTAAATAGCAACAATATTTTGAAAAACGAAAAAAATTGCAAAAAAAGACTTGCTTTTTGGGTAAAACTCTGTTATCATATCTAAGCGCGTGTTTGGGCGCAGATGAAATTGACTTATTATGCAGATAGGAGGTGCAGTAGTATGGCGAAGTGTGATTATTGTGGCAAGGGCGTTACCTTCGGTATTAAGGTTTCCCACTCCCACAGACGTTCCAATCGGACCTGGAAGCCCAATGTAAAGCGGGTTAAGGCCATTGTCAACGGTACTCCGTGCCATGTGTACGCTTGTACCAGATGCCTCCGTTCCAACAAGGTTGAGCGGGCTATCTAATTCCCCCTGCATCTAATTACGGCGTTGCTAAAAGCAGCGCCGTTTTTGTTTTTGCAACAAAAAGACGACCACCGGACTAATCCGGTGTTCGTTTGTTTTATTTTGCGTAGTCCATAGAAATCCAGCCGCTGTTGATTCTGCCCCAAACCTCTCCGTTGGAAAGTGTTTTGGTTTCCAGAACCTGCACCTTCGTTCCATAGTACAGGAAGCCAACAATGGTGTTGGATGTACCTGCTGCCTGACGGACACGGAGGCAATCAGCAACAATGGTCTTGGTAACAGGCTGGGCGGGTGTGGTTGTGGTACCACCGGTGGATTCCAAAACAATATAGTCCATAGAAACCCAACCGTTGGCAATCTTGCCCCACTCTACGCCACCCACCGTTTTACGCTCGGTGATTGTAACCTTTTCTCTGGGACCCAGATAACCAGCAACTGCATAATTGGTGCCGGGGCCGGTACGAATACGCAGCCAATCCTGCACATTGGCGTAGCCGGTTACGGTAGTAGTCGGGGTTGTGGGAGTGCTGGGTGTACTGGGAGTACTGGGGGTAGTTGTAACATTACCGTTCAACTGCACATAGTTCAGGCAAATCCAACCTCTGTCAATCTTACCCCATTCCAGAGCGCCGCCGCTCTTCTTTTCCGTAACGGTAACAGCTGTACCCTCGGTCAGGTAGCCCAGAATAGAATAGTTGGTGCCGGGGCCGCTGCGGATCAGCAGTTCATCTGCAATTACCTTGCCGGTCCATACGGTGGCAGAGGAGTTATTGTTGGAGGAACTATTGCTGTCCAAAATCACATAGTCCATGGAAATCCAGCCCTCAGCAATTTTGCCCCACTTCATAGAGCCAACTGTGGACTGTTCCAGAATCTCCACCTTCTGCTGGGGTTTCAGATAACCCACGACAGAATAAGAGGTGCCGGGACCGCTGCGGACACGCAGCCATTCCTGCACATTGATAGTACCGGTTACCTTGGGCTGCTCAGGCTGGGTTGCGGGAGGCTCCGTTGCAGGAGGCTCTGTTGCAGGAGGCTCTGTTGCAGGGGGTGTTGTTTCCGGAGGTGTGGTTTCCGGCTGCTGGCCGTTCACCACAGAATCGTAATTGGTGTACTGCAGGGCAATCCAACCGCCGTCAAACTTACCCCAGGTATAGCCACTGCCGGAGGCAGTTTCTGTAATCACAAACTGCTGACCCTTGTTGGCCACACCTACACGGGTGTAGTTAGTACCGGGGCCTTCCCGCAGGTTCACATCCGTACCGGTTACGGTAACAGTAACAGGATTCTTTTCTGTTGCACCGGTCTCGGGGGGCTTATTGCCGGAGGCATCTGCCCACTGGGCATACAGGGTTGCGCTCTTTGTGGAGGCATCCAGCACAGTTACCCTGGTGCCGCCGTTCTTTGCTGTAAACCAGCCTTGGAAGGTATAGCCATCCATAGTAGCTACAGGGAACGGTGCTGCAGTCAGATTGGAGTCATAGCCCTGGCTGCGGGGACTGGTGCTGCCGCCGTTGGCATCATACAACACATAGCAGTAGTTGTCGGGAGGCGTTTGGCTATATACTGCATTTAAGTACATATTTGCCTCGCTCAATCTACGACGCAGAAGGAATGTACGAATCTGATTGCCTGCGCTGCACCACAGGGCAAAGGCGCGGATCAGATCATTGCCGGTTGCGCCGGTTGCGATGGCCTGATGGAAGGTACCACCGATTTCATACGCCCAACCGGTACCGCAGTTGTAAGAAAACAAAACCAACGCATCAAACTGATTCTGCGTCAGGGTCAGGCCATATTTATCAATGATTTTAACATGAATGTCCCGCTCAACACCTGCAAGGTGGTTGCGAAGCAGGGTTTCCGCTTCTGCTTCTGTAATGCCGTTTTGTGTATAGTACTCAACCATATCCTCGGGGCAACGGGTGCCGTAGCCCACTGTATACTGGGTGAAATCCCAATACGGTGTCCGGCTGAAACCTTCTTCGGCTTTCAAAACACTTAAACAGTTACTGCTGGCTGTGAGAATGGACGGCTCGGTAACTGCCGGAACAGTTACATCCGTAGCTGTGGGAACCGTTTCTTCTGTAGCCGTGGGAACGGTTTCTTCCGCATAAGCGGGTACAATTCCAACAGACACGACACCCAGCAACATAACAATTGCAATTAACAAACTGGTAATCCGTTTTTTCACCGGTATTTGCTCCTTTCCATATCATTGCCAGCATATTATAGCAGATTTTATGCGTTATTGCAACCCTTTTTTCCCTTTTATTACACGTTTGTTACCGTTTTTATCGGCAAAATGTTGTAAGTTTTGACATTATATGATAGTTTTTCCCATTTTTTACCAATTATTTGTTATCTAATAGGTTGACATAAAAAATAGATTTTGCAGGCTATAGTGATTTCGTTGCTTTTTTTTGCTGTTTGTGGTATCATAAGCAAAGAATTTTGAAGGAGGTATGCTTATGACAGCTTTGATTGCTATGAGTGGCGGTGTGGACAGCTCTGTTGCTGCATACCTCACCCAACAAGAGGGCTTTACCTGCATAGGCGCTACCGCCCAGATGTGTGACAAAGCTCTGCTGGGTGACGCCTTCACCCTGCAGGGCGTTGAGGACGCCAAAGCGGTTGCCCAGCGGTTGGGGATGGATTTCCATGTTTTTAATGCGGTAGATGCGTTTAAATCTGCGGTTGTAGCAGATTTTATTTCCTGCTACGAACAGGGGCTGACACCCAATCCCTGCGTTGTTTGCAATCGACGCATTAAGTTTTCTTATCTGTTAGACAAAGCTTTGGAATTGGGTTGTGATTACATTGTCACCGGACATTATGCACAGGTCAGGCTGGACGAAGAATCCGGGCGGTATTTGCTGTATAAGGCTGTTGATGAAGCCAAGGACCAATCCTATTTTCTTGCGTGTTTGAATCAATATCAGCTTTCTCACATCAAGTTCCCTCTTGGCGGTTTTACGAAGGCGGAAATCCGGAAAATCGCAGAGGAACAGGGTTTCCTCACTGCGAAAAAGAAGGACAGTCAGGACATCTGTTTTGTGCCCGACGGAGATTTTATGGAATTCATCTGCCGCTACACCGGCAAGGAATATCCCGAGGGTGCATTTCTTGACCTGCAAGGCAAACCGGTAGGCAAGCACAGCGGCGCTATTCGCTATACCCTTGGCCAACGAAAAGGCCTGGGTTTGGCTATGGGCGCTCCAGTGTATGTGTGCGGAAAAGATATGGAGAGCAACACTGTAACTGTAGGGCCGGAGGAAGCTTTGTATACCCGTACGCTGGTGGCTAAAGATTGGAACTGGTTCCCCTTCCCTGCCCTGACTATGCCACTGCAGGTGATGGCAAAGGCCCGCAGCCGGCATATTCCTCAGAAAGCGAACGTTTATCCCGAGGAAAACGGTTATGCCCGTGTAGTATTTGACGAACCCCAAAGAGCCGTGACACCCGGACAGACCGTTGTTCTGTATCAGGGTGATATGGTTGTGGGCGGCGGTACGATTACAGAAACATATTAACAAAAAATCCGGAAGGCAATAACCTTCCGGATTTTATTTTACTCGGTTCTCAGAGCCACAACGGGGTCTTTCTTGGCTGCGCTTCTGGAGGGGATAATGCCTGCAAACAGGGTTAGCAGCATACTGATAACGACCAGCACAACCGCGATCTCAGGCGGCAGAATCGCCTTCAAATTCGCAATATCGGTCAGGGCAAACAGAATGATATTCACGACCACGCACAGTGCATAGGTCACACCTACGCCCAAAATGCCGGAGGTAAATCCAATAATCATGGTCTCCGCATTGAACATACCGGACACATTCCGTTTGGAGGCGCCGATGGCGCGCAAGATACCGATCTCTTTGGTCCGCTCCTGGACAGAAATCAGGGTAATAACACCGATCATAATGGAGGACACCACCAGAGAAATGGCCACAAAAGCAATCAACACATAGGTAATGGCATTAATGATCGTGGTGATGGAGGACATCATAATGCCCACATAATCGGTATAGCGAATCTGCTTCAGTTCTTCCACGGATTCGTTATAGTCTGCAATTACCTCTTCCAGAATATCCTTATTCTCGAAGCTGGAAGCATAAAGGTTAATGGTTGCGGGGTCATCCAAATCCACATCACTCAAGGCGCGCAGGTTCTGCTCGTAGGTGGTTTCGGAGAATTCCAGAATCTCGCCATAATAAATAGCACACTGCTCAGTGGTATAGGTGGGCAGTGCCATCTGCAAAGCAGCTGCCAGCTGCTCTGTCGGCATAGCAGCGGTCTGCTGCTGGACCTGGGCGGCATACTGCAGCTTCACCTGCTCGGTAAGCATCTGCCGGAACAGGCTTACCAGTTCTTCGTCGGACATAGAGAGGATATATTTCTCCATTTCCTTTACGTTCAAACCTGCCTGCTGGCTCAGAGCAGAGATCATGGTCTGCTCCATCTGCTCACGGTTAAACTTAGCCATTTGACCGTCCACAATAGCATTCAGCTGCTCAGCAGAGGGAATTCCCATAATCTTCACATAAGCCTTTGCCTGCTCCTCAACGGACAGTTCGCTAACATAGGCACGGAAGGCGGTTTCCTTATCTGCGTCGGTCAGGCTTTCATTTTCCTTGAAGGGAAGGCCGGTAAAGATATCTGTGCCGGTCTGTGCCTTTTGAGCGGCAAGGGCGGCAGAGTCGGCATTTTTCTGCGCCACATACTCTGTCAGTGCCTTGGTATAGGCGATAGAGCCGGAAAGCATTGTGGAGCTGGCCTTCTCACTGGGACGAATAATGCCGGTAATCTTCAGCTTCAGGGCATTGTCATACAGGTAGCGCAGACCGGTCTCATCTTCCCGCAGGTCCACAAAAAGACCGGTGTTTTCGTCCTTGGTGTAGCAGTCACCATTCAGGATCACGCGGTATTCCTTAGCGCAGATTTCCTCATAGGTCCACTTCTTCTGCGTGGTGTCGATCTCGCCGCCGGAAAGGATAATATCGAAGGTCTCTTCAATTTTATCGTGGGATTCCAGACCCATTGCATACAGGGTCATATCGTCCAGCTCATTATTCTTATCCACAACCAGCACAATTTCATCGTAGCTATTGGGCCAGCTGCCGTAGATCACATCATACTGGTCTTCCAGCACCGGATTGACGGGCTTGCCATCCTTGCCGGGCAGCATTTCACACCACAGATTGCTCTGCATACCGGGCATCATCATAGAGCTGCTCATGCCCGTACCCATAGACTCGCCCATAGAGATCATAGCGGACATATCCATACCCATATTTTCCCGAAGCACCTTGGTCAGCAGTTCCTGGGTATCAGAATAAATGATGTTGCCGTCCGGATCCTTGGTATAGACCAAAAGGTCCATATTATAGGTGTACTGAATGCCGGTAAGAGCATCAGAAAGACCGTTTTCCGAGTCTTTCATTTCCTTCTGCAGATATTCCTTAAACGCCTTCAGGTCATTTTCCGTGGATTCCATATTGTTCAGAGCGTTAATCATCTCTGCCATTACAGCTTGGGAATACACCGCGTCATTTTCGTGGACATTTTCATCGGAACTGACACCCATAAAGGTCTGCATCAGAGTGCCGATATCAACCGTTGTAGCTTCCAGTGTCAGAGGATAAGAAGAAAGGGTATCCTCCTGCACCGCATTGATGTAAGTGCTCATACCGTTGGACACGGCAAAAATCAAGGCAATACCGATAATGCCGATAGAACCGGCAAAGGAGGTCAGCACAGTGCGTCCCTTCTTGGTAAACAAATTCTTCAGGGATAGGCCAAAGGAGGTTGCCCAAGACATAGAGGGCTTCCGTACCCGCTGTTTTTTGCCAAAAATGGCACGCTGCTCCTCCTCCCGGAGGTCTCTGCGCTCATCCTCGTTGAGAGGAGCGGAGTCACTGGTAATTTCACCGTCCAGCATGCGGATAATGCGGGTGGAGTAACGTTCCGCCAACTCGGGGTTATGGGTAACCATAATGACCAAACGATCTTTTGCTACCTCCTTGAGGATCTCCATAACCTGCACACTGGTTTCTGTATCCAATGCACCGGTAGGCTCGTCGGCAAGGATGATTTCTGGATTGTTCACCAATGCGCGGGCAATGGCCACACGCTGCATTTGTCCACCGGAAAGCTGGCTGGGACGCTTGCGAATCTGATCGCCAAGAGCCACCTGCTCCAAGGCCTGCTTAGCTCGCATCCGACGCTCCCGCTTGGAAACACCGGACAGGGTCAATGCCAATTCCACATTCTGTAAAACACTCTGATGGGGAATCAGGTTATAGCTTTGGAACACGAAGCCGATGGAGTGGTTCCGGTAACTGTCCCAATCCCGGTCCTTAAAGCCCTTGGTAGAACGGCCGTCAATCACCAGATCACCGCTGGTATAGCGGTCCAAGCCGCCAATGATATTCAGCATAGTCGTCTTACCGCAGCCGGAGGGTCCCAAAATGGAAACAAACTCATTTTTGCGGAACTGAAGGCTAACACCCCGCAGAGCGCGGACGATATTATCACCGGCAGCGTAGTTTTTTACAATATTTTTCAGTTGCAGCATAACATTTTCCTTTCCTAGGAGAGTGGGTTACTTGTTTTTGCGGAATTTACTAAAGGTAGCCTTACGCTCTGTACCTTTTACCAGACGGGAGATATTGCTTCTGTGCATAAATACGATAAACAGGCCCAATAGCGCACCCATAATCGCCAGCACAGGATTTTGCCGATGCACAACAGAAAAAGACACCACAAAGGTCAAAGAACCAAAAATGGAACTGAGAGAAACATAGCGGGTCAGCCAAAGGCAGACAGCAAACACCGCAATGACCAGCAGCGCACAGCGCCAATCAGCCGCAAAAGCTGCCGTAATACCGCACAGCACACCCTTACCGCCACGAAAGCCCAACAGAGCCGGGAAGTCGTGACCTAAGTTCACAGCCAGGCCGCCCAGGAGTAAGCCTTCCTGTCCATATCCGTAGGGAGTCAACAGAAATTTACCCAAGATGCAAGCGGCAACTGCCTTTAGCACATCAATGGCTATCACCAAAACCGCACTGGACGGACCGTATACACGCAGAAAATTGGTCAGTCCCGCGTTTCCGCTGCCCTGCTCCCGGACATCCTTTTTGCCCAGCAAGCGAGAAATGATCACCGCGCCGTTTAAGTTGCCCAGCAGATAGCCCACCAAGACAGTCAGCAGTACAGACAGCCACATAGTTTACTCCTCCTTATCGCCCTTCTGGCGAATCGTAATGCGTACAGGGGTGCCCTGCAGGCCAAAGACCTCACGAATCTGATTTTCCAGATACCGCTGATAAGAGAAATGGAACAGCCGGGCATCGTTACAGAAAATCACAAAATGAGGCGGTTTCGTGCCCGCCTGGGTCATATAATAAATCTTCAAACGGCGGCCCTTATCAGAGGGGGGCTGCACACGGGAGGTGGCCTCTGCCAAAATGGAGTTCAGGGCGCCGGTGGTGATCCGACTAGTGTTCTGCTTGTGAACATCCTGAATCACCTGGAACAGTTTATCCACACGGGAACCGGTGAGGGCAGACAGGAACACCACAGGAGCATAGGTCATATAGCTAAGACCGTCGCGGACGGCAGCTTCCTTATCCCGCATGGTATTGGTTTCCTTATCCGCAACCGCATCCCACTTATTGACCACAATAATGGCCGCCTTACCGGCTTCGTGGACTAATCCGGCAATCTTGGTGTCCTGCTCGGTGACGCCATCGTTGGCATCCACCAAAATCAGACACACATCTGCCCGCTCAATAGCAGCGACGGTACGCATATTGGAATATTTTTCGATGATATCGTCCACCTTGCTCTTCCGGCGCATACCGGCGGTGTCGATAAAGCAGTATTTGCCCGTCTCATTTTCAAACTCCGAGTCTATAGCATCACGGGTTGTGCCGGCAACATTGGACACAATCACCCGCTCCTCGCCAAGAATACGGTTGAGAAGGCTGGACTTACCCACGTTAGGCTTACCTACAATGGCTACATTGATCACGTCGGAGTCTTCTTCCTCTTCCTGGGCCTCAGGGAACTGCTCCAGGCACCAGTCCAGCAAGTCGCCGGTGCCGTGGCCGTGGACAGCAGAAACCTCGAACAGGTCACCAATACCCAGGCTATAAAATTCGTACACATCGGGATTTACAAGACCGATGGAGTCGCACT
>JAZOWQ010000041.1:0-16967 GCA_045659325.1 Faecousia sp.
CAGCAATGCTCTTCCTCGTGGTCATGGTGGTGATGCTCGCCGTGGTGGCCGCAGCAGCAATGCTCTTCCTCGTGGTCATGGTGGTGATGCTCGCCGTGGTGACCGCAGCAGCAATGACCCTCTTCATGATGATGATGGTGGTGGTGATGATGTTCTTCCTCCATCTGGGCAAGGTCGGCGGCTACATTTGCCTTGCCTTCCATGGCCTCCATAATCTGAGCGCCGGTGAGCTGATCCCAAGGGGTCGTTACAATAGTTGCCTTACCGTTATGCTCACGGAGCAGTTTTACTGCCGTATCCAGCTTCTGCTGGGGAACACTGCCCGTACGGGACAAAATGATCGTACCGGCAGTCTCAATCTGGTTGTTATAGAACTCGCCGAAGTTCTTCATATACACTTTCACCTTACCGGCATCTACAACTGCAACGGTGCTGTCCAGCACCACATCGTCACTTGTGACCTTTTCCACAGCTGCAACCACATCAGACAATTTGCCTACACCGGAGGGCTCAATCACAATCCGGTCGGGGTTGTAGTCAGCAATCACCTGGGTTAGTGCCTTACCGAAGTCGCCCACCAAGCTGCAGCAGATACAACCGGAGTTCATTTCAGTAATGTTGATACCTGCATCCTGCAAAAAGCCGCCGTCAATGCCGATTTCACCGAACTCGTTTTCGATCAGCACTAGCTTTTGGCCTGCGTAGCACTCTGCAATCATTTTTTTAATCAAGGTTGTTTTTCCCGCGCCTAAGAAGCCGGAGTATACATCAATTTTTGTCATTTTATTTCACGCTTTCCTGAAAAATTTCCAAAGTATTTGATTTACATATACAGTAACTATACCACATCCTTTCAAAAAAATCTATGGATATTCTCATTTTTTCCAAAAAACCCGGACAGTATATGAAATACTGTCCGGGTTGTAGATTGAAATAATTAATTATTAAAAATTTCGATTTCGTATAGCTCCACCAGCACACCATTGGGCTTATGGAATTCCATACGCAGACCATCGGCAGTGACGGAGTCCTTCAGCATAAAGGTCTTGGAGAATTCCTCATTCTGCACTTCCACGGTCTCGGGAACGATGTACTCCTCACCGATCTTGATCTTGATCTCCATTTCGTCCAGGTGATAGCCACCAATGACAACCTTATTGAAGGTAGGCTTGATCTTAGAGATATCGATCTCGTAGAACTTGTCATCACCCTTGGCCTGATCCCAGGCCCAGTTGTCCTTCACACCATCAAAGAGCTTGGTGGTATAGCCGACAGCGGAAGAGGATGCGCACCTGATTTCCTTACTCCGTTCAAACAGAAGGCTCTTGTTGGCCATACGCTCAGCTTCCTGCTTCTCGATCAGCGCAACAGTTTCCTGGTAAGTAGGCATACCGGCATCCCGGACCTTTTCAGTACCAATCAGCACTTCCAGAGGCTTCAGGGTGAAGGTGGGGCCGGTGAGGGTTTCTCCGTGGCGGAAGTTATGCCAGGTGCCGGACAACTGGTCCAGTGTGACAGTCTGTGTCTCCTGGCTGAAGCTTGCCAGGACAAAGATCTTTTCACCCTTGAAATCATACAGGCAGCACTCGTACTCGGTATTCCGGGCCAAGGTAGTACGCTCAGCATCCAGCAAAATGTCCTCCAAGGCTTCCACGCTGGCAAATACATAGCGAGTGCCTTCGTACATAGCAGCACGGTCGTTGATATCATGGTAGGCATACTGACGGATACTCATTGCACCACGGATAATGCCTGCCCAGCTGCAGCAGATGAACTCATCTAAAGTGGGGTACGGATCCTTTCTGCTCTTCATAGCGGCATAGCAGGTACCCAGGAAGCCAATACACTTATCCTTACGGTTCATCTTGCCCAGAGCATCGATGAAGTTACCAACGGTGTTCAGTTCACGGCCGTAAATACGCTTGCCGTTCTCGTCGGTATAGGGGTTAATGTAGGGGTGAGTCTCAAAGAAGTCGCCTACCTCTGCATAGCCGTCTGTGTTACGGCTGGAAATACGGATCAGACGATAGGGATCCTTATCGGAAACATAATCGTAGATGTGCTTCAGGTAAATAGGAGACACACCACGGCACTCCGGCTCATCACAGGTGAAATAGTGGGTGATCTCCTTCTCCTGGTTATCAGCAATAAACTTATCGATCCTTGCGAAAACCTCAGGACAGGGCTTTTCGTCTTTACATGCATCGGTACGGGGCAAGCCCAGATCCCGCAGCAGGAAGTCGGGATTCATGTGGCCGGCCTGGCCGCAGACATATCTTGTTTCGTGGAGGTTATCGGCCTCATACTTCTTCTTCAAAGCCTGACCGCCGTGCCAGCCCACTGCACTGATAGTACGAGGGAACACAGGCTTGCCGTCAATCATATAGTGACCGTTGGAGATCCAGGTGGTCATTTTCTCACGGGGAGCAAGACGGCGAATCTTCCGGGTGATTTCCTTATCACCGGCAATAGCGGTAAGAATGGCTTCACCGATTTCCATCTTAGAGGTATCGAAGGTGAAGTTACCCTCTGCATCTGCCTGACTGATCTGGGTTTTCAGGCCGGCACCTTCCAGCTTCAATGTAACAGGCTTGGCAGAAATGACCTTACCGACCACCTTAGAGTAATCCTGACCGGGGTAGAAATTGGTGCGGAATTCGGGGCTGGTAAAGCTCAGCTTAATTGCCTCATATGCCAAGCGGACAGGATAGAAACGCTTGAATTCCATACCGTCACGCAAACGCTTCAGCTGCATAGCAAGCTTGTAGCGCTTGCACTGCGCAAAGGTGCAGGGTACAGTAAATTCGTTAAAGCCCTTCTTCAGCTGCACGGTTACAGGCTCGGTATGATCGGTGGTAAACTCATAGGTTTCGTCCTGGGGAACTTCTGCCCGGACGGTCATAACGCCCACAAAACCCTTTTCGGTCTCATCCTCGATGTCCACAATGGCTGCGGTCATACGCACATCGTTTTCAGCAGCACGCATGGGAAAGCCATCTTCAGGCAGATAGTACTTGGACTCCAGGCCGCTTCTGTCCACACCACACCAAGAGGTGGAGTATCTTTTTTCCGTATGGCCTTCCTTCACGCAACGGGTACGGGAGACGTTCATCAGCCAGGTGGTGTTCCAAGCTGCCTGAGGGGTCATATAGAAGGCGGTTAGGGGCAATTCCACTTCCAGAGACCAAAAGTCCTCGCCCTTATATACTGCGCTGTTCCATACAGGAGAATAGGGATCGGGCTTGATGTTGCCGCCCTCGGAGTAGAAATGCTGGGCAGTCTGACCCTCGAAGGTGATGGCAAACTGGTAGAAGTCAAAGGGGTTATTGGAGGGAGACAGGAAAATCTCAATATCGTCACAGATCCACATCAGCAGCTGAGGATTCACTGCTTTGACATACTCCATATTCGGCTCTAAGCACTTGACACCAATGTAGATGCGATCCTCGCAGGGAAGAATCTTAAATTCGGTCTGCACAGGATGCACATAGCCACCCAGAGCCTTGCTGACCTTAAAGTCGGTAAAGACCTTGGCCTCTTCCCATACCGGCTCGTCCATGCGGCCGTCCAGGGTAATGCAATCCTTGTCGTAAAGCTTAATTTCCATTTTTTCTCCTTTCCGGTGATTTCACCGTAACAGAATTAAAACACGAACCTGAGTCCGTAAAATACATACTTAATTATTATAGCAGAAAACATCAAAAACGCCAAGCATTTTCTTGCTTTTTAGGTGCTAAATTTGAAAAATTTCAACTTCGTACAACTCCACCCTATCCTTATGGAATTCCAGGCGGAGCGCATCGGGGCTAACTGTTTCCTTCAGGGTAAAGATGGTAGTGTACTCCTCAGTCTGTACATCCACAATTGCAGGTGTAGACAGCTCGCCACCCGTTCTTACACGAATTTCCATATTATCAATATTGCGTCCGCTGATGACTACCTTATTGAAGGCAGGCTTCACTTTGGTAATATCGATTTCATAGAACTTCTCTTCACCCTTATTCTGGCTCCAGGCATAGCTATCCTTGATGCCGTCAAAAAGTTTTCTCTTCCACCCAAGACCGGACGAAGTTGTGACCTTAATATCCTTTTCCCGCTGGAACAGCAAGCTCTTGTTGCTCAGTCGCTCAGTTTCCAGTCTGTCAATCAGCTCAACCGTCTCCTGATAGGTGGCCATACCGGCATCCATTACATGGTTGGTGCCAATCAACACCTCAATGGGCCTCAGCTGGAAGGTTGGGCCGGCGACAGTACTGTTATGACGGAAGTTATGCCAAGTGCCGGCAAGCTCGTTTACCGTGACTGTCTGGGGGTCCTGTGTAAAGTTTACCAACACAAACAGCTTTTCTCCATTCAGTTCATATAGGCAGCACTCTGTCTCTATAGTTTTGTGCAGCGTCTTGCGGTTCCCCCGCAGAAGAACTTCTTCCAACCTTTCCACAGAGGAGAAGATATAGCGGGTACCTTCATACAGAGCAGCCCGGTCATTCAAATCGTGGTAAGCATATTGACGCAGGCTCTTAGCGCCGTGGATAATACCACACCAGCTGTTGCAAATATACTCATCAAAGGTGGGATAAGGATCCTTCCTTGTGGGAATACCCGCAAAGCAGGTGCAAATGAAGCCAACACACTTATCCTTTCTGTTCATATTCGCCAAGTCATCCACATAATTGCCTAGGGTGGCAAAGGGACGACGGTAAACACGGGTGCCATCATCATCAGTATAGGGATTGATGTAAGGGTGTGTATCAAATAAGTCCGCCACATCCACAAAGGCTTCCGCCTTTCGGCTAGAAATACGGACCACATGGTAGGGATCTTTCTCTGCAATGTAGTCGTACAGACACTTCAGATAAACGGGTGAAATATTGCGACACTCAGGCTCATCAGAAAGATCATAATACGCAAAATCCCTATCCTTATTCTCCTCAATGTGCATATCGATATGGCGGAAGATTTCCTCACGGGGTTTCTCGTCACGGGAGGCCTCTGCAGGAGACAAATGCAAGTCACGCAAGGCAAAATCCGGCTGCATACGCCGCCTCTGACAGACAATTTCTCTGTTAATGTGCAGATCATCTGCATCGTATTTCCGCTTAAACGCCTCACCGCCGTTCCAGTATTCCGCACTGATCGTACGGGCAAAGACAGGCTTGCCGTTGATAATTAGATTGCCATTTGAAATCCACGACATCATACGCTCTCTGGGAGCAAGGCGACGGATTTTCCGAACAACCTCCGTGCTTCCACCTGTAACGGTCAACAGGGCCTCACCCTCTTCCATATCGGTAGTATCAAAACAGAAAGTGCCGTCTGCATCGGGGGTAATTATCTGCGTTTCAATACCGGGACCTTCCAGTTTCATTGTAACCGACTTAGCGCAGGTTACCTTGCCTACAACCTGAGAATAGTCCTGCCCGGGATAGAAATTGGTGCGAAACTCTGGTTTTATAAATTCTAATTTAATGGCTTCGTAGGTAATCCGCATGGGATAGTAGCGCTTGAAAACCCGGCCATCACTCAGACGCTTCAGCTGCATGGTAACCTTGTGGCGACCACATACCCCAAAGCAACAGGGTACGGTAATGACATTATCACCTTTTTGAAGCTTAAACACTGTAGGTTCTGTGCAATTGGCGGTCAGCTCAAATTCCTCGTCCTCAGGGTTGGTGACCTTCACCGTTAAAGTGCCGCAAAAGCCCTTGTCTATCTTCTCGGTAATCTCCGTGGAGGCGAAATACATACGCACATCGTCCTTTACAGGTCGAATAGGAAATCCCGAAATCGGGCGGTAATTGTGAGATTCCAGATTACTCCGCTGAATATTGGACCAGGAAGAACCGATTCTGATATGGGCATTGTTTTTATGTGCAGTACGGCTTCGGGACAAATTTACCAGCCAGGTATCGCTCCAGATGTGGTGAGGTGTCATATAGAAGGCAGTCAGCGGCAGTTCAATCTCTACGGACCAAAAGTCTTCCCCTCTATATACCACCGATTTCCATTCCGGGGCATAGGGATCCGGCTTGATATTACCATTCTCGGAATAGAAAAACTGTGCAGTCTCACCCTCAAAGGTTACAGCAAATTGATAAAAATCAAAGCCGTTACCGGAGGGTGCCAAGAACAGCTCGATATCATCACAGAGCCACATAGCCAAGGAGGGGTTCACTTTGGTAACATAAGCCATATCCGGCTCCATACACTTGACACCTATGTAAATCCGGTCCTCGCAAGGAATGATCTTAAAGATCGTTTGTTCCTCAGTAAATCCACCGCCCCACTTTCCATCCAATTTGAAATTGGTGCGGGGTTCAACCGTTTCCCATACCGGCTCATCCATACAACCGTCTAAGGTAATGCAATCTTTACTGTAAAGCTTGGTATCCATGTTTGCTCCTTTCTGACGCCTTGCATAGCGGTTCTGGGAATTATCAAGTACATTATAGCAAAACAGTTAAAATTTACAATGGTTTTTGCCTACTAAAAACGGTTTTTCAATACAAATATGATTATGTTATTTACTATTTTTATAGATAAAAAATATATATGACAACAAAAAGGGCAACTGCAAATCGCAGTTGCCCTTCTATTATTGGATTATATTAGTTGCTGGAGTTGCCGGCGTACAGGCTGTTGTACTTGGTGATCCAAGCCTTCTGAGCCTCTGCAGCCAGAGGAAGGGAAGATGCGGGAGGCATCTGATGCAGCGAAGAGCTCAGATTCTCCTTACCGGTGTAGCGTCTTCTGACGATGGTATCAGATGTCAGCATCTCAGCGACCATCTTCTCGTAGGTCTCCTGATCCCAGTCTTCGATAGCATTAAACTCAGTTCTTCTCTCTTCGACAATCCCAGCCAGTCTCTTCAGATAAGCCTTAGAGTACTCGGAAGCGCCACGCATAGGCTCGTAAGTGCACTTATACAGACCGCAGCTGAAGTCGGACATATAACGCATACCAACCTTCATCATGTAGCAGATCAGAGACATAGTAGCCTCACGCTCGTCGCAGGAGGACATAATGGACAGAGACTGCTGGGTCAGGATGGTGAAGCGCTGGGGATCTTCCTTAGAGTAGACGGGCAGAGGAACAGTCTTGATCTTCTCACCAGCATCGTTGAAACGGTACATATGGGTGTAGTTGTACCATTCAATATCACCGATGTGAGTAGCAGGACGAGGAGTGGTAACGATGGTGCAGCGCTGGTTGGAGGGACCAGCCAGAGACAGGGTCTCCTTAGCGCCTCTGTAAAGCATCTCAGCATAGCTTCTGAAATACTCAGAAGTCTCAATCAGAGAAACCAGAGTGCCATCTTCCTTCTCTTCGTACTGGTAGGGCTCCATCATCATGATCAAAGTGGAGCAGCCGTATGTATCGGTCTTGTCGATCTTACCATTACCGTCAAAGTCCTTGGTAACAGACTCAAAGCACTCTTCCATGGTCTCCCATGTCCAGTTGCCTTCCTTGTAGTAATCCATGGGGGACTTTACGCCGTAACTCTCGAACAGGGACTCGTTGTAACGCACCCAAGTAGCACCGGACCAAGGCAGAATCAAACCATAGCTGGCACCCTTGTAGTTACAAGCGTTCAGCAGGGGCTCACCGATAATATCAGCAATTGCCTTGTACTCTTCCTCAGAGAACTTGTCAGCAATACCCAGGTTTGCAGCACCGGGAATTTCCTGGTTCATCAGAAGCAGGTCGGGACGGTCACCGGAGTTGATAGCGCCCAGAATAGTGCTGGAGTTATAACCACCTTCATAGGAAATGGTAACATTGTTCAGTGCAGCCCAGTCATCAATGGCTGCACGCATCATCCAAATAAAGGTGCCCTGGCCTTCCATATTCTCGATATCGTCATAGACAACACTGGAGCAGCCGTAGATCTGGAGTTCCTTACCACCGAACTTCTCGGGGTTAATGTACTCGTCGTTGCTGTCAGGCACGTTGCCGGTGGGCTTCATGCTGTCAACGACAACGTCGTTAATGTCTTCACGGATCGGGGTGGTAACCTGAGGTATAGTGTCTTCAACTTCGGGCTTGGTGCCGTCGGCCTTGTCAGCAGGCTTACCACAAGCAATCAAGCTAACAGACAGGCAAAGGACCAAAAGCAGTGCGAAAAGTCTTTTCATAGGGGCATCTCCTTTTCATAAATTCTGTAAATTTCTATTTACACCGTATATATGTAAATACAACGGTATTATACCATTTTTTATGCAAATATCAATAGTTTGGGAGCAATTTAGTCTATATAAACAAAACGTTCCTCTTATCTATCGGTTTGCAAATCTTTTTTTTGTAAAAAAGGACGATTGCAAAAACACAATCGTCCTTTGTACTAATGGATGTTACACATCACGAGCATTCATTAGCGCTACAGACGTTATATGGGGCAATCCAAGCTGTATCTAAGTTGCAGAGATTAACCCTTGCTGCCGGAACGGTCCATACACTCAACGAAGAATCTCTGGCCGAAGATGTAGGCAATAATCATCGGCAGAATAGACAGCATCATAATAGAGTAGTATTCCACCTGCTTGGTCATTGCAGAGACCTCGTCACGACCTTCTCTGAGAACGATCAGATTTTCCACCTCAACCATAAGTGTGGAACCCATCTTCAAGCTGGACATACCGGTAACCAGTGTATCATTCCAGTAATAGATAATGGAAAGCAGGAGAACCGTTACCAGAACAGGGATGATGTTAGGAATCATAACCTTCCAGTAGATCTTGAAGGGGCTGCAGCCATCCAGTTTCGCAGCTTCTTCCAGGTCCTTGGGCATACCTGCAAAGAACTGACGGAACAGGAAGATAAAGATACCTGCCTTCAAGCCAACGCCAAACAGTGCGGGAATTAGGAATCTGCCCAGATTAGGAAGCAAGTTTACTGTAAGGTCTTTACCTGTAATCAAGCCAACCAGCTTACCAATACTGAAGAAGTCAAACCAACGATAATAATAGGTCAGAGGAATCTGAGCTGTCTGAATGGGCATAATGATGGTAAACAGCACTGCTGCATATACCAGATTGCTTCCCTTGAACTTATATCTGCCCAAGCCGTAGCCAATTAAGGAACAGATAAACACAGAAACAAGGGTACAGGAAATCGTGATAATCAGCGTTACCTTCACACAATCCAAAAAGTCAAAGTAGGACTGAACATTCTTATAATTGATAAAGGTAGGTCTGGGAGGAACATATTCCGACACGCCGGCATAATAGTCTTCCGCAATGGTCAGAGAGGCAGACAGCATCTTAATGATGGGGAAAATCGCAACATAGCTGACGCCAATCAGCAACAGATAACGGAAAATATTGTAACCGATGGAGGTAACAGAGTTCACTACGCTTTTGCTGAGTAACGAATTGTTTTTCATAGTTTTCTCTCCTCCTTCTTAATCCAAGGTAATAACTTTTCTGGAAAGGAATGCATTGATAATCAACACGACTGCGAAAATCATAACTGCATACGCCCAGCTCATTGTACAAGCATAACCCAAATTGGATATCATATTCTCTTCAATCATAACAACAATGGAGTTGGTACTCTTGTTGAAATAATCAATAACGGAATATATCAAACACAAGAGCATGCTGGGAGTGAGCAGAGGAAATGTAATCTTCCAGAAGGTTTCCCACTTGGTTGCGCCTTCCATCTTTGCTACTTCATACAGATGGGAAGGGATTGCCTGCAGACCAATGATAAAGATAACAATCTGCAAAGCAGTACTCCACAACAGGTTAAAAAGTGTACCTGCATATCCAGTAAACTTTTCAATAACCGGTGCCAAAATACCGAAACTGCTGATAATTTCCTGAATGAAGCCGGTCATTTCGCCAGACATAGTAACAAAGGCATTGGTACCTTCGGACATTTCGGCAGAACCACCCAGAGTAGCAAATGCTTTCAACACAGGAGCTGCACCGAAAATCATCGGCAGGAACAAGCAAGTACGGAAAATCAAACGGCCGTGGAATTTATCTGTCAGCAGAACCGCAAGGAAAATACTGACAAACATAATGACCAGAATCTGAACAACCATTTCAGAGGCCATAGTGACAAGCTTCTTGATGAAGTCAATGTCCGTAGTGAACATATATTTCCACCACTTTAAATTAACAGGGTCCAATACCAAGCCTTCACTACCAACGGTAACAGTATTAAAGGTATACCGAAGGGACTCCAGCAGAGGCTTGAAGAACAACCAGATAAAACCAATAATAAACGGCAAAACAAACAGCCAGCCGGTTTTATCGGTCTCTGTTATTAATTTGTGATATCTTCTTTTTCTCATTTTGCGCCTCCCGAAAGAATCAGATAGCTTCTGGCGGCAATTTCCTGACCCTCATAGGTGTATGCCTCGTCCCGGTAGTTCACAATGACACGACCGGATTCATACTCCGTCAAGGAAACATCACTCTCCAGAATCTCGTGGTTCACAATCTCCTGACCGGCAAACTGTGCCACCGCCTTCTGCATAGTAAGGCTCTGTTCCACCAATGTGGTCTTCCAATAGTCGTAGGAATAAGACACCATTGTGTTGTAGTCGGTACCTACCAACTGAGAAACATCACCATAAATGAGATTATACTTAAGGCTGCTGCCTGTCTCCAAGGCCTTCAGGAATGCATACTCATAGTCAACAGTGGTATTGATACCGTCGCCGGTGAGCAGTGTGTTGCCCTGGAAGGTCAGCTGATAGAAAGGAATTGCCTCGTCCTGCATATCGAAATTACTATGGGTGTCAGCCACATCGGTGACCACATCCGCATAGGGTGCGCAATATACATTGCCTCCGTGAACCATGAGATAGTCAGCATTCTCATCTGCCAGCTTCATGGCCTCATCCCAATACGTCAGAGTCTTGGTTCTGGATGCATAGTACTCATCCTTATAGTAGTAAGAATACAGCGTATCACCCATACGGTCCAATGCCACATTCTTTACATTCCATTCCTTTGCAGACTTGGAGAAGCCTTCTGTTACGCTGGAAAGCAGCTGAGGACGGAGCAGGTGCCAACGGGATTCTTCAATACGGGCATTCTTGTCCAGCTCGAACTTGTACTGGAAAGCATAGTGATTAAAGAAGGTCTTAGCACTTTCGCCATTTTCTGTCAATCCATTGCCGTTCTCATATAAATCAACAGGGTTGGATTCCAGGAACAGCATGACGCCTTCCTTCTCCAGGAACTCAATCATCGCCTTAAACTCTTTCTTGGTACCTAAGACGGATTCCGGAGATACTGTATTGTAGATCTTGTTGTTCAGGCCGCTGTTCAAAGCACCAATGTAGTTAATGGCAATATTCTCAACGCCCTGCGCCTTCAGTTCCTTAACAATTTCGCACACATCATTATAGGTCGTCAGAGCAGTAACAACGGGTCTCTTAACACCCATAACATATTTCTTGATGCTAACCGCACCAATCAGATCCAAAACAGTGTACTTCTTGTCTACCAAAGGAGAATCCTTCAGCTTATTGTTATCCTTTAAGTAGTCCCTGTACAGTTCGCTCATACCAATATAGTTGGCCTTCTCCCCTTCCAGGAAGAAATAACGAACTGTATAGTTGGCACCGTCCATCAAATCGTCGCTGTAGTCGATGGTGTAACTGGCCTGATTGGCCTGGTTATCACCCACCTTATACATCAGATTGTATTCTCTCAGGACAGCGCTGGGATAAACATGGTTGTAAGAACTGTCAGTCTTACTGGTAGCCGCGGAAATCTTGCTGCAGCCTTCACCCGAAACAATCACGCCAAAGAATGCATGGTCGTTAGTCTTTGCGCCAAATACCGGCATGGAGATAATCTCCTTGACAGTACTCTGTTCAGTGAGTTCAACAGTAGGATTCCTGCCATAAACCATTTCAGAATAGGATTGGTTATAGTGCTTGCCGTTATTATAGTTAATCAGCGCACCGGAACCGTCCGGCACAAACAAATAGCCGTTGTCATTGAGGCCGCCTGCTCCGAAATAGGGCAACAAAGCTACAGTCTCTACTGCGTAGGGGTTGCTGCCAACGCCCTTGATTTCGGAGGTAACAATCTCAGCCTGGAAGCCATCCTCGGTCAGGATATACTGCACGGGGATATATACGTTGGCTGTGGGGAAACCAAAGGTGAACTTAACACCGTTTTCAATCTTCTCGGACTTCATCTGACCTTTTCTGATGCTGTCCTTGAAGTTGTCCATTTCTGTGAAAACGCCCTTTTCCAAATCCAGGAAGTTTACGTAAATCTGGGCGCCCAGCCTGGTCTTAATTGCAGCGATAGTATCAGCGTCACGGTCCTGAGGATTGGAATACCACTTCATACCGGAAGCCTTCTCGGTAATCTCAATCTCAGCAGTTGTAAAGTCAGCAGACAAAATCAACTTATCATTTTCTGCCACCTTCTGGAACCCGGGCTCGCCGTAGTTATACTTTGTGGTGGCCTTGATGGTAGTCTTATCCTTATCCTCATTGGCAATCGCCTCTCTCTTGGCGTCACCCTGAAGAATGCTTATCGTGGCAAAGGCAACCACACCCACAAAAATTGCAGCCAGAACTATAGTGGTGACACGGGCAATGGTGTCTCTTCTCTTACGGATTGCCCGCTTCCATTTCCAATATAAATCATTAATGTTCATTTCATTCTCCATTCCATGCCAAACGCTTAATACCTAAGTTCGAACAAAACTGTAGCAACAAAGTAATACACCTGTTCGAACAGAATCAGCAGCATTAATGTAATAAAGAACATGATTATCAAGCAGACAATCGTTAAACCAATAGCGTAAATGGTCTTAATAAAGGAATACTCGTGGATTTCCTGCAGACCGCTAAACGCAATAACAGCACCCCAAAGTTCGGATACCACCACTGCGTAGGTCAAGAACACTTGCTCGTCACCAGCCAATACCCAGCTGAGTATGGTAGTCAGGAACCGCACGATAATATACGGAACCAGCGCATTGGCTGCAACCACACAAATATCCTTCAACTTACCCTTGCCATCCATCAGAGTACAAATACACCAGTTGGAAAGGCAAACCATTACAAACATAATGACGGTAACCACAGCAGTTCTGAGCAAACTCATGTCTGCAGTATTGAACTGGTTCATATCGTAACCGGTTGCGGAACGGTAGAAAAGTTCAACAAAGAGCCAAAGCACAACGGTAATCAGGACCACCGCAGTGGAACCCTTTTTGTTGGCCTTCAATTCCAGGAAACCATCTCTAGGGTGTTTGATAATGTAAAATGGGTATAAGTAGGGGCTCATTGTATCAAATCCTGTACGTTTCATATCTTTTCACCCCTCACTTTCTTCTCTTAAATAATTTCTTGATGTACCAGAACAAATCAGCAGCAATATCAATAACCTTTTCGTAGAAGAGGATGCCAATCAGAATGATCATGACAGCTGCTGCAAACAGTGCAAAGTTTTCACGGATCTTCTGGTCACGGAAGGCAGCCTTAGCTTCACCGTAGCCCGCCGGATCCTTGCCCAGCTTGAAGTAATCCATGGCTTCTTCGTATTTGCCCATACTCATATAGGCCTTACCAAGACCCATATATGCCTGGGTGTAGTTGGCGTTCATTCTCAGCACTTCCATCCAGGGAGTGATGGACTCTTCGTACAGACCCTGGTTGTACAGATAGTTAGCGGAACGAATCATTTCACCGTAGAAGGTCTGCTCCATAACGGTAATGGTGTTCTTGCTTGCATCCAGCACTAACAGGCTGTTATCGCTGTCAGACTCAATAGAAACGGGCTGATAGAACAAACCCTTCTGATAGCCCACACCACCAAAGATGGCCAAAAGGTTACAACCCTCGTCGTACTGGAAGATATGGCCTGTGGTAATGTCTACAATGGAAATTGCGCCTTCGTTATCAACAGTGATATCAGTCAGAACCATACCCTTAATTTTTCTTTCATTGGCAAGTTCAAAAATGTTGATATCCTGAGGGAAAACGTTATTGCCCAAAGCATTCAACTTGGAAATAGCAGATGCAACAGACTCAACCAGAGGAGAAACGGTATAAACGAATCTATCCTCAGACCAGAACAGGTTGTTAAATTCCACAGGCTGGAAGGTTACACCGGACAGATCCTGTGCAGCATCGGACAAAATACTACGCCAGAAACGCTCCGCTTTCATAGCAGCTGTTTCCTTCAATCTGTTAGTACCGTAGAAGCCCAGGAAACTATTGTTGCTGTCCACCATCAGTGCGCCGGTATTGACGCTGCCAGAGGTAACAAACATAATACCCATATTATCAACGATGATTTTCTTGGGCTTATAGGGCAACTTGGGATCCAGCAGTTCTGCTACAGGCTTTTCGTAAACCTTCTTTACGTTACCTTCCAAATCGGTCACAACAACACGATCATTCTCGGTATCGCAAATATACAGCAGCTGGTTAGCTTCACGGTAGAACAAACCCTGTGCACCTTCTGCCAGAGTGATGGTCTCACCGTTGTAATTAAACTCCTTCAATTCCTTAATGCAATTGTAGTTCTTATCCAAAACAAGCACTCTGCAATTACCGGAGTCCATAATATAAATATGGTCTTCATTATCCACAAAGATATCTCTGGGATTGTTTAACCGTGTGGTGCCCATTACGGCTTCATCCACAATCAATTTAACCTGATATGCATTGGTTGACGGTACGGGAGTACTTTCCTCATAGGTGTAGGTTCTGTCAGGCTGAGCAGCAAAAACCGCAACCGCAGAGGAAGACAACACGAGTACCATAGCCAGAATCAGGCATATTACCTTTTTACTCATGTACACACCTCACTTCATTGTCATTCTGGTGTTTAATCCTTAATACCGGAATGTGCCATTGTCTGGAGCATCTTGCTCTGGGTCAGAACGAAGGACACGATAGGAGGAATCATCAAAAGCACACCGGCAGCTGCTGCAGCACCGGAACGGGAGATACCGCCGGCACTAATCTGACTCAAAGCTGTAGGCAACAATTTGTACTCTTCCTTGAAGATAACACCGGCAGATCCGTTGTTCCAAACATCGGTAAAGGAAAGCACCATAACCGTCATCCACGCAGGCTTGACGTTAGGCATAACCACGCGCAAGAAAATCACGAAGTCGTTTGCGCCGTCAAGTTTGGCTGCATCCAACAGAGAGTCGGGAATCTGCAACATAAACTGACGCAGAAGGAACATATGCAAGGTAGATGCCAGGCAGGGCAAAATCAATACCCAGTAAGTATTAATCAGACCAAGCTTTGCCTTAACAATATAGGAAGGCAGGGATGTAACACCGCCGGAGAACAGCAGGGTCAGCATAATCAGCTTCCACAGACCGTTTCTGCCGGGGAACTTTTTCTTTGCGAAGGGATAGGCGGCCATAGCACCAATCAAAACACTGATTGAAGTACTAATCAGACTGACAAACACACTGTTAAACAGGTATCTACTAAAGGGAACTGTCAGGTCAGATACCAATTGGAACAGTTGGGAATAGCTACGCCCCGTGGGGTTGACCACATAGAAGCGGGGCGGGAAAATGAACAACTCTTCAGCCGGCTTAAAGGACTGGATGATGTTGTAGTAAAGAGGCAGGCCCATAAAGATACCAACGCCGACCAACATCACAAAAATAGAAAAGTTACCAAAATGAGAGCGATTTAATTGCTTTTTTAAGCGAAAAATACGTATTTTTTTCATAATTTCTCTTAATCCTCCGCCAGCACCTTATTGATAACTTTATTTACGATCAGCATTACCATAAGCAGCACAGTACTGATTGCGCAGGCATAGCCCAACTCATAGCGGACTCCGCCGTAGTCATCAACGTGGTTGATAATCGTATGGGTTGCATAGTTAACAGAGGGGTTGCCGCACAATGCTGCAGGAACTGCACCGATAGCGAAGGCCTTGGAGATCTGCATAACTGCACCGAACAGCAGCTGAGGCTTCATCTGGGGCAGAGTCAGATACCAGATTTCCTGGAAACGGTTGTGGACGCCATCAATTGCACCTGCTTCATACAGAGTGGTATCAACGGTCTTAAAGCCTGCCAGGAAAGACAGGAAGCTGGTACCCAAGCTCAACCACAGCTGAACGATGATAACACAAATCAGCATATAGTCAGTATTTGTCAGCCACAGAATAGGAGTATCAATAATACCCCAGTCCAGCAGCAAGCCGTTAACGACGCCGTAACGGTCACTGCTGAGGATGTAGGTCCAGATAAAGTAGATACTGCCGGAAATAGAGGGTGCATAGAAAATCAAAGTCATAAATGCACGGATCCGACGGGGCAGTTCGTTGATGAACCAAGCAAAGATAAAACAGGCCATATAACCCACAGGGCCGGTAATCAATGCCAAAATCAGGGTGTTCTTAACAGCAATAATAAACACATCGTCTGTCAGGAACAGGGACTCATAGTTATCAAAACCAACCCAGTTGGGGGTCTGCAGCATATTGAAGTCAGTAAAGCTCAGTGCAATAGCCGCGACAACGGGCAACACCGTAAAAATAAAGAAGGCAATCAAGAACGGCGCAATCATAAAATAGCTGGAGCGCTCAGCATACATATTCTTGAGTGTATGCTTCATCTTATATGATGCCGTTAACCTTTCAGGTTTCTTTGAACGACGCATTACATTCTATCCTTTCAAAATAGTTTAGTTATTCAAGTCAAACTCATTTCTCTTTCTGAGAATCTCGTCATTAATCTTGATTGTCCACTCTGTCATAAGTTCACGGGCATTTGCACCCTGGTTAATAACGCCGAGGGTGGTATTGGTAATACCTCTGGTGACATAGTAGTTACCGGGAACGATGGGGATAAACTCAAGGTTCTTAAACTGGGCCTTCAGAATATCCAATTCCTTCTTTGTCCAGCCGATGTTCTCCAGGGTAATCAGGTTTGCAGTAGCGCGTCTGCCGGAGATACCCAAGCAGGCTTCCAGGTCATTTGCATAACGAGTCTGGACC
>JAZOWQ010000042.1:0-3294 GCA_045659325.1 Faecousia sp.
ATTCCATGCCAATATGCCTCCCGAGGCTTATCTGTACTCCATTCCTTTGGAATTGAGCAAGGAGCACGCCATTCGTCGGTACGGCTTCCACGGCGCATCGCTGGAGTACCTCTCCACTTGGACCGCAGAAAAGATGGGTCGGCAGGATTTGAAACTGGTGTGTTGTCACTTAGGTGGTAGCGGTAGCTTGTGTGCAGTGAAAAACGGCATCAGCATCGACACCACAATGGGTATGGGATTACAGTGCGGTGTACTGCAGAATAACCGTATTGGTGACATTGACCCCTATATTATCTTCCATTTGGTTGAAGAGTGCGGTATGGAGCTGGGTGAGGTCAAGAAGATGCTGCAAAGCAAGAGCGGTCTGTACGGTCTGTCCGGAGGTGTTTCCAACGACCTGCGTGATATCCAGGAAGCGGCTAAAAACGGCAACGTGGACTGCCAGAACGCTATCAAGGCCTATGCTTATGGCATCAAGAAGTATATCGGTGCTTATGCCGCTGCTATGGGTGGCTTGGACGGCATTGTGTTTGGAGGCGGTATCGGCCGAAAGAGTGACACTGTCCGGGCTATGAGCCTTGCAGGTTTGGAATTCTTAGGTGTTCAGCTGGACGAAAGCAAGAATGCCAATGCGGAAGGTGGCGACGACATTTCCATTGATGGCAGCCCGGTACGAATCTTCGTAGTGGACACCAACGAGGAAATCGTAGTTGCAAGAAAAGCTAAGAAATTATTAGAACAGTAAAAAAGACCGGAAGGCAAATGCCTTCCGGTCTTTCTTTTTTTAACCCTTAAAGTACTTAACAGCAGCTTCAAACATACGAATATCGTAGTTGCCGGGTACGTTCTTGTACAAGCCTGCGCCGATACGCTCGCTGTGACCCATCTTACCGATGACTCTGCCGTCGGGAGAGGTAATACCCTCGATGGCGAACAGAGAGCCGTTGGGATTGAAGGCGGTGTCCATAGTGGGATTGCCCTCCAAATCCACATACTGAGTAGCAATCTGGCCGTTTTCTGCCAGCTTCTTTGCCAACTCCTCGGATGCGTAGAAGCGACCCTCGCCGTGAGAAATGGGAACATTCACAATATCGCCCACGTTCATCAGGCTCAGCCAGGGAGACTGGTTAGATGCGATCCGGGTACGGACGATCTTGGACTGGTGACGGGAAATGGTGTTGAAGGTCAAGGTGGGGCAATTCTCGTCGGTGTCGATAATCTTGCCATACGGTACCAGGCCCAGCTTGATCAATGCCTGGAAACCGTTACAGATACCGCACATCAGGCCGTCACGGTCGTCCAACAGACGAGTAACCTGCTCCTTGATCGCAGGGTTACGGAAGAATGCGGTAATGAACTTAGCAGAGCCGTCGGGTTCGTCACCACCGGAG
Organism: Faecousia sp.; assembly: GCA_045659325.1. Classification (GTDB taxonomy): domain Bacteria; phylum Bacillota; class Clostridia; order Oscillospirales; family Oscillospiraceae; genus Faecousia. The sequence continues at coordinate 1,392 of JAZOWQ010000042.1, forward strand.
AAGCCGCCGGGGATGAAAATCATCTGGCTGTCTGCAATCTTCTTAGCAACACTTTCCACACTTTGTGCCACATCGTCAGCGGTCAGGTTGCGGATTACCACAATCTCTGCATCGCCACCGGCAGCCATCACGGCACGGGCGGAGTCGAACTCACAGTTGGTGCCGGGGAATACGGGAATCAAAACCTTGGGCTTTGCGCACTTCACGGCAGGTGCCTTTGCACCAATACCGGTGTAGTTAAAGGTAGGAATCTGCCCCTTATCCTCGGGAACAACAGTGGTATATACATCCTCCAGAATGCCCTCGTTGATGGCCAGCAGTTCATCGATAGATGCGCTATCGCCGTCCAGCACGATGGCAGTTTCTGCGGTGGTTTCACCGATCTTCATAGCGCTGGGCAAATCCACTTCTTCTGTCAATTCAGCAACGATGAATGCATAGAGGTTGGTGTGCCAGTCTGCACCAACAGTGCCGCAGGACTTAAAGCCGATCCGGTTACCGAAGGACATCTTCATCACTGCTTCACCCAAGCCGTTCTCCACAGCCCAAGCGGACTTCACCTTGCCTGCCATATGGAGCTCGTGGAACGTTTCCCAAGCCTTCTTCTGGCTCTCAGGGGTTTCATCGGTAGGTCCAAACACATAGACAGGGTTGCCAGCTTCCTTAAACTCGGGAGTCAGCACCTGCTCCTTATCGATAGGAGCAATGGCGAAGGAGATCAGTGTGGGAGGTACGTCCAAGTCCATAAAGGAACCGGACATAGAGTCCTTACCACCGATGGCTGCTGCACCCAATTCCAACTGGGCGTCCAATGCGCCAAGGAGCGCTGCAAAGGGCTTGCCCCAGCGCTTGGGCTCGGTTTTCAGCTTTTCGAAGAATTCCTGCAGGGTCAGGTATGCCTTCTTATAGTCAGCACCTGCGGCTACCAGTTTTGCCATAGAGGTATAGATAGCGGCACGAGCGCCGGTGTAGGGATCCACACTCATCATATCAGGATCCAGTCCCCAAGACATTACGCTGGCCTGGCTTGTTTCCTGGCCGGGCAGAACAGGCAGAACTGCTGCCATTGGCTGGGCAGGTGTGGTCTGGGCCTTGCCGCCGAAGGGCACCACCACAGACCCTGCGCCGATACTGCCGTCAAAGCGCTCTACAAGGCCTCTGCGGCTGGCGGTCTTCAAGTCGGCTGCCATCTCACGCAAAGAGCCGTAAAGGGCATTGCTCAGTACGGACAGATCCTTTTCGGTCACGTCAACCTTGGTATGCTTGCTTGCACCGTTGGTATCCAGGAATGCACGGGAGAGGTTTGCGATGGTCTGACCCTTCCAGACCATAACCATTCTCTCTTCCTCGGTAACCACCGCAACACGGTAGGCTTCCAGGTTTTCCTTCTGGGCAGCGGCAATAAAGGCATCGGCATCCTTGGCCTCTACCACAACAGCCATACGCTCCTGGGATTCGGAAATAGCAATTTCAGTGCCATCCAGGCCATCGTACTTCTTGCGAACGGCATCCAGGTCGATCTGCAGGCCGGGAGCCAATTCGCCGATAGCAACAGAGACACCGCCTGCGCCAAAGTCGTTGCAGCGCTTAATCAGACGGGTAACCGCGCTATCCCGGAACAATCTCTGAATCTTCCGTTCTTCGGGGGCATTACCCTTCTGAACCTCGGATGCCATAGTAGTCAGGGATTTCATATTGTGGCTCTTGGAAGAACCGGTAGCGCCACCGATACCGTCACGACCGGTACGGCCGCCCAGCAGGACAACCACATCACCGGCAGCAGGGCGCTCACGGCGGACATTATAGGCAGGGGCTGCACCTACCACAGCGCCACATTCCAGGCGCTTTGCGGCATAGCCGTCGTGGTAGATTTCAGCAACGTGGCCGGTAGCCAGACCAATCT
>JAZOWQ010000043.1:0-25016 GCA_045659325.1 Faecousia sp.
TGATTTCCGCGATTTTGTCTAACATAATTTCCTCCTAAAATACATAAAAGGACCGCGCTGCATACAGCACGGTCCTCAGAAAAAGATACAATAAGAGTAAAATTGCACTTTGTCCTTTTTCCTGAGAGATTAGCGCGCTGCCCTTTGCACCTTCGGCACTCAATCAAATGAGCTTCTCCAAAGTTCTGTCAGATTACAGTCCTCATTCCTGCTTGGAACACCTGAGAGCGTTACTCCTTCGGCGACTTTCGTCCTTTCCTGCAATCCTCATACAGAGTCCTAATATTGAATTATCGACATTATATCACAAAATGTTTCCGGATGCAAGACAAATGTTTGCGCAAAGAAAACATTTTTGCCAATCGATTTTTTGTGAATAACATACAGAAAAACCGGCAGTTATCAAACTGCCGGTTTTGTTATCCTTACTTACTCTTCCCAGTTGTGCCACACGTTCTGCACATCGTCGTCATCTTCCATGGCGTCGATGAGTTTCTGCATTTGGGTAGCCTGCTCTTCACTCTCCAGTTTCTGATAGTTCTGAGGAACCATCTCAATCTGGGCGGAAACGAAGGTGTACTTCTCTAGCTTGGCAACCACATCGTTGAAATCGTCGGGAGTGGTGTAGATGGTGAAGCAATCCTCTTCTGCCTCAAAATCGTCAGCACCGGCATCCATGGCGTCCATCATGACTTCTTCCTCGTCATAATCGCCATCCTCGTTGTCGATGACCAGCACACCCTTACGGTCAAAGCTCCATGCCACACAGCCGGAAGCACCCAGGTTGCCGCCGAATTTATCGAAGTGGTGACGCATAGAGCCTGCGGTACGGTTGCGGTTGTCGGTCATAGTTTCCACGATCACGGCAACACCGCCGGGGCCATAGCCTTCGTAGGTGATGGACTCGTAGCTGTCACCGCCGCCGGCACCGGCAGCCTTCTCCAAGCAACGCTTGATGTTGTCGTTGGGCATATTGGCAGCCTTGGCCTTGGTAATGATGGTAGCCAGACGGGAGTTGTTGGCGGGATCGGTAATGCCGCCACCTTCCTTCACTGCTACAATCAGTTCCTTTGCAATCTTGGTAAAGGCAGCAGCCCGCTTTGCGTCCTGTGCGCCCTTGGTTTTTTGAATGTTATGCCATTTGGAATGTCCGGACATAAGTATCTTCCTTCCTGTTGAATCTAAAATTTCCCATATATTTTAGCAAATTCAGCGGGGAAAATCAATAGAATTTCATACAATCAGCGTGGTTTTTTGCTAAAATCACATGCGTTTCCGGGAATGCGGCCTGTATTCTATCTGCCAGCACGGCGCAGATGGGATTCTCTGTCTGGAAGTGACCGGCATCGATGAGGTTGATGCCAAATGCCTTGGCATCCCAAAACTGGTTGTACTTGATATCCGCAGTGACAAAAGTGTCACAGCCAGCTGCAATCACTTCCGGCAGGGCAGAGCCGCAGGATCCTCCGCCAACGGCGACCCGGCTAACAGGTTTTCCGCCGTCTACATACCGCAGGCTCTCACAGCCCAGCTTGGATTTTACGTGTTCCAAAAATGCCGGCAGAGTACTTGTGAAATTGCCTGCTCGCAAAAGGTTTTCACTGCCAATGACAGAAATATCCGTCAGTTCCAGCCGCTCTGCCAGCGTGTCGTTCACACCACCGCTAGCGCAATCCAAATTGGTGTGGGCGTTAATCGCGGTGATATCGTGGGAAATCAGCTTTATGAGGGATTGTCCGATGGTAGTATCCTTGGTGACTGCTTTCAAAGGCTCAAAAATCAGCGGATGATGGGTCACTAGCAGATCTGCTCCAACCTCCACCGCCTCGTCGCAAACATGGGGGAAGGGATCCAGCGCCACCAAAACAGTCCGAATCTCTTTGTCATCGCGTCCGCACAAAAGTCCCACATTGTCCCAATCCATCTTCAAATCGGTGGGGGCAATGGTTTCGACAAATTGTAAAATATCTGCAGCAGTTACCATTACAATTCCTTCTTTCTCAGTTCTTCCAGCGCCAGCGCCATAAAGGGATCGGCTTGTTCCTTTCGATTCAGAACGATATTCTCAAGGCCTTTGACGACCCACGCATAATAGGCGGTATAATGCTCGTTTCGAATAATGGTAGGGGGGAAGTAGCACTGCCCCGGTGTCAATATTTCCCCAGGTTGCCAGATAATCTCCATCACCGGATACAGAAACTTCCCGTCCTGGATAATCTGCTCCTGTAGGATTCTCCATCCATTTTCTGACAGATACCGCCGCAGCGTGCCGTTTTTGGACTGACATTGGAGAATCAGCCGGTATTGCGCATTTTTCAGCCACGGTGCAGAAGCAAGGATAGACACCATCGTATCCCCGCCCATTCCGGCGCATACCAGCGTGTCAAACTCCCGGGGGATGTTTCGCACACCGTCAGACAGATAAAAAGTCATTCTGTCCCGTACACCGAACTTTTCACTGTTGCGGACAGCGCTTTCCAGCGGCCCTTTGTGAATGTCTGATGCAATCACCGATTGGGCAATCCCGTTTTTTAATAAATAGATACCCAAATACCCGTGATCGCAACCAATATCCGCTACGCGGTCGTTGTGTCTGACAAGATTGCAGCAGGCCTGCAGACGGGGAGACACTGGGATTTTCATAACTTACCTCCCGGAAATAAATAATATGCCATCCCGGCAATCGGGATGCCATAGCCGGTTTATTTCTGCTCTTTCTCAGCCTGATCGGCTTCGTAAACCTCCAGGAAGTGGTTCAGCTGAGCCAGGAAGGGGTCGCAGTCAATGCCGTGCACTTGGCATGCTTCCTCAACGGTCTCACCACGGGAGGAGGGGCAACCCAGGCAGTGCATACCGATTGCGAAGAACAAAGGAGCAGCGTGGGGTGCGATATCCAGAACATCACCGATAATGGTGGTTTTTTCAATTTTTACAGCCATAATATGACCTCCTGTTACAATTCTTGACCTATTATAACCTTAACGCCCTAAAAAAACAAGAGGTAAATTTGCGTAATATCAAGAATTTGCAATTTCTTCTTATTTGTGGTATCCTATTGAACAAAGGGGTGAATGGATATGCTGTTTGTGGGTTGTCATTTATCTGCGTCAAATGGAAATGTGGCGATGATACACACTGCCCGGGAGCTGAATGCCAATACCTTTGCATTCTTTACCCGCAATCCCCGGGGCAGTCAGGCAAAGAAACTGGATGTTGCCGATTGTGAAGCAGCCACAAAACTGCTCCGAGAAAATGATTTCGGCAAACTGGTGGCCCACGGAGCCTATACCATGAATCTGTGTACTGCCAGGGAAAAGGATCGCCTGTTTACCCGTGAAATGCTGAAGGACGATCTTTCCCGCATGGCATATTTGCCCGGTAATTACTATAATTTCCACCCTGGCAGTCATGTGGGGCAGGGGGTAGACACCGGTATCAGTCAGATTGTGGATGCACTTCGTTATGCCATGGAGCCGGATTATCCGGTAACGGTTCTTCTGGAGACTATGTCCGGCAAGGGCAGTGAAGTAGGCAGCCGCTTTGAGGAGCTGAAAGCCATTATGGACGGCGTGGGCCGGGAGAATGTGGCCGTGTGTATGGACACCTGCCATGTGTACGATGCCGGCTATGATATTGTAAACGATTTGGACGGTGTGCTGGCAGAATTTGACCGAATCATCGGTTTGGATAAACTCTGCGCCCTGCATCTGAATGATTCCAAGAATCCCTATGCCAGCCATAAGGACCGGCACGAATGTATCGGGAAAGGCACTTTGGGGGTGGAGACATTCCGTAAAATTATTAATCACCCTGCATTAAAGGGAAAACCCATGATTTTAGAAACACCCAATGAAATGCCCGGCTACGCCGGAGAAATCGCCTTGTTGCGACAGATGGAAAACCAGTAAAAAGGAGGTGGCAGTGTGGCCGGCTTTTTCCAAACCTTACAAACAGCAAATGATACCTATTCCAATGTACTGGTGGGGATCCTGCGGTACGGCGCGCCGATATTGGCGCTGATTCTGCTTCTGCGCTGCCTGAAGCCTTTACTGACCTTCCGTCGGGAGCCGGAAATCTGGGCGTGGCTGTGCCTGAGTGACGGTACAAAACTGCCCATCACCCACTGGGAGAATGTGATTGGCCGCAGTAAGCGCAGCGATATTGTGGTGAATGTGCCTACTGTATCCCGCAGCCACGGCGTTCTGACCCGATATGACGATGGCAGCTGGACCGTGAGTGACTCGGATTCCTCCAACGGCATTCTTGTCAACGGCAAAAAAACGAAAATTGCTGCATTGACCCCCAAAGATGTGATTACCATTGGCGGTGTGGATATGCGGCTGGAGCCGATTTCTCAAAAGCAAGAGCAGATTCTTTCCAAACTGCGCACAAAGGGCTCGTCCTTTGTAACAAGCCTGTGCAACTTGTTGATCTTAACTGTGTTTCAGGCATTGTGCTGCCTGTCTTACCTGATGAACGGCAATCCGGAGAATGCCCAGTCTGTGCTGATTGGCTTTGCCGGAATTGCCATTATGCAGTGGCTGCTGCTGTTGTTTTATGTTTGCATTCACCGAACTTCCTTTGAAGTGGAAACCATCGCCTTCTTTCTGAGTACAATGGGTATGGCTGCAATTGCCGCGGTTGTTCCCGGGGAGGCAATGAAACAGCTGATTGCTATGGCGCTGGGTCTTGCCACCTTCCTGTTTGTAGGCTGGTCCCTGCGTGATTTGGAGCGGGCCAAGAAAATCCGCTACTGGGCAGGCGCTGCCGGTGTGGCTTTCCTGCTGATTACACTGGTGTTCGGCCAGGAATATTACGGCGCAAAGAACTGGCTGACCATAGGCTCGTTTTCCATTCAGCCGTCGGAATTGAGTAAGGTCTGCTTTGTGTTTGTGGGCGCATCTACCATGTCCCGCCTGATGAAAAAACGGAATCTATTCCTGTTTGTGGCCTATTCCGGTGTTCTGTGCGGCTGTCTTGCGCTTATGAATGATTTTGGCACAGCGCTGATTTTCTTCTGCGCCTTTTTGATGATTGCTTACCTGCGTTCCGGCAGCATCGGTACCATTACCTTGGCGGTGGCCGCGTTGATTTTTGCCGGCGTGGTTGCACTGCGGATTGCCCCCCATGCTCTGCGTCGTTTTGCTTCGTGGCGGCATATCTGGGAAGTGCCCCTGGAGGGTGGCTACCAGCAGACCCGGGCGCTGATGTGTATGGCCTCCGGCGGTATGTTCGGCCTTGGCGCAGGCCACGGTTGGATGAAAAACCTCTTTGCCGCTGATTCCGATGTGGTGATAGCCACCATCGGAGAGGAGTGGGGCTTGGTTATGGCTATTTTCCTGCTGCTGGCAGTGATTGGTTTAGCGCTGTTCGTTGTCCGTTCCGCAGCTGTGGGCCGGAGCAGCTTTTATACCATCAGCGGCTGTACCGCTGCCGGTATTATGCTGGTGCAGGTAATTCTCAATGTGCTGGGAACAGTGGATGTGCTGCCCTTGACGGGTGTTACATTCCCGTTTTTGTCCAACGGCGGCTCCAGTATGATTTGTGCCTGGGGGTTGCTTGCCTTTATCAAAGCTACGGATACCCGCCAGAACGCCAGCTTTGCTGTGCGGCTGCACAAGAGTGGAGGGAAGGCAGATGAATAGAATTGCATCCCGCGCGATGGCGCTGTTTCTTGTATGCGGTCTGCTGCTGGGCGGCTTTGTGTTCTTTTTGGTAGAGTATCTGGTAAAAGCAGAGGATTGGGTGCTGTTCCCCGGCTCCCCCCATGTCTATACCGGCGGTAATATTGGCTGCGGTGTGGTGGTGGATAGAGAGAACACCTTGTTGCTGGACCTGAATGAGGGACGGCAGTATTCCAATGCGCCCCTTTTGCGGCAGGCAACAGTCCATTGGATTGGCGACCGCTACGGCAGTATCAGCGCCCCGGCGCTGCCCAATTATGCCGCCGAACTGGCTGGCTTTGACCGGATTAACGGTGTGTATAACTATGGTCAGGCAGGGGGTGTGGCGGAACTGACCCTCTCTGCCCAAGTGCAGATGGCAGCTTTGGAGGCAATGGGGAGCTATAAGGGTACTGTGGCGGTGTATAACTATAAAACCGGCCAGCTGATTTGCGCGGTAACCACACCCACCTATGACCCCAACAATGTGCCCCAGTTTTCTGAAGACGATGAACAGTACAAGGGCCTGTATGTGAACCGCTTTATCCAGTCCGGATATACCCCCGGCTCCATCTTTAAGATTGTCACCTTGGCGGCGGCTTTGGAAACCGATCCCGAGATCGTGAACAAAACCTTTGTCTGCCGGGGTGAATACAAAATTGGTAATGAGGAGATTACCTGCGAGGGTGCCCACTGGGAGCAGACTCTGAAGGAGGCCTTCTGTAATTCCTGCAACTGCGCCTTTGCGGAAATCGCTTTGCAGCTGGGTGTACGGACTCTCACTGAATATGTAGAAAAATTCGGCATTACACAGCCGATTTCCTTTGACGGCATTACCACCGTGAAGGGAAACTTCCAAATTGAAAGCAATGCGGATTTGAATCTGGCTTGGGCCAGCATCGGTCAGCATTTGGACTTGGTAAATCCTTGCGCCTTTATGACCTTTATCGGTGCGGTAGCCAATGACGGAAAGGTGACGCTTCCTTATCTCGTGGAGGAGATTACTGTGGGCGGCAGCCGTACCTATGATGCAAAGCTTCGTTCCGGTGACCGGATTATGTCCAGGGAAACCGCAAAGATATTGCAGGAGTATATGCAGAACAATGTGACTGTCAAGTACGGCGCGGACAATTTCCCCGGCTTGACTGTAGGCGCAAAAACCGGCACCGGCGAGGTGGAAGGGAAGAAGCCCAATGCCATGCTGGCCGGTTTCGTGGACAATGAGAAATATCCTCTGGCCTTTATTGCCTGCGTGGAGGATGCCGGCTACGGAAAGACTGTATGCATTCCCATTGTGTCAAAGGTCCTCTCTGCGGTGCAGGAAAATGTGAAATAATAATTTTTGCCTGTGTTTTTGCGGTTGACAAATGTGCGTATGTGAGATACAATGTAGAAACATTGGATATTCTATCCGTTATGAGGAAACGCGTGCATTACGCACCTCCGCTTCTTTGTATGAAAGAAAATGAAAAGGAGCTCTAATTATGAAAAAGTTTCTCGCATTCCTGATGGCTACCCTGATGGTAGTAGCAATGTTCGCCGGCTGCGGCAACAAAAGCAGCGGCAGCGGTGAATTTGTGATTGGTATGTCCGGCCCTCTGACCGGTGGCGCAGCTGTTTACGGTGTTGCTGTGCAGAATTCTGCACAGATGGCCGTTGATGAAATCAATGCTGCCGGTGGCCTGAACGGCTATACATTCAAGCTTGTAGCTACCGACGACCAGCATGACCCCACCAAGGTTGCAACCAACTATGCTACATTGCTTGAAAAGGGTGTTCATGTTTCTCTGGGTACCGTTACCACCAAGCCTGGTATCGAGTTTAAGAACCTGTCCAAGCAGGACAACCTGTTCTTCCTGACTCCCTCTGCTTCCGGTGATGATGTTCCCGAGTTTGCCAACGGTTATCAGATGTGCTTCGCTGACGGTGACCAGGGTAAGGTTGCTGCTGAATATGTGAATACTCTGGGCCTCAGCAAGATCGGCGTATTCTTCAAGTCCGACGATCCTTACTCCGACGGCATCTACAAGAACTTCACAGCAAATCTGAAAAAGGAGATCACTGTTGTTGAGACTCAGTTTACGGATGCCAACGCTACTGACTTCTCCGCACAGATTACCCAGTTAAAGGAATGCTCCTTTATCTTCATGCCTATTTACTATCAGCCCGCTGCTATCTTCATGAAGCAGGCTAAGGATACCATGGCAGCAAACGCCATCTACTACGGCTGCGACGGCTTTGACGGTCTGGCAGGCGAGATGGATCTGTCCACCATCAGCCAGGAAGTTTCCATGCTGAGCCACTTCGATGCCAACTCCACCGAAGGCAAGGCCGGTGAATTCATCAAGAAGTACACCGAAAAGTACAACACGGATACTCTGAACCAGTTCGGCGCTTCTGCTTATGACTGCGTTTACGCACTGTACGGTGCAATGAAGGAACTGATCGATGAGGGCAAGAATGTGACTCCCGATATCTCCGCTTCCGAGCTGTGCGAAATGCTGAAGGCTAAGTTTGGTGGCGGCTACACCTTTGCTGAGGGTGCTACCGGTAAGAATATTACCTGGCATGAGACCGGTAAGGTTAACAAGGTTGCTACTAAGTATACCCTGAAGGAAGCCAATAAATAATTCTGAATAATAGATTTGCCGGCGATCTCGGTCGTCGGCAAATCGTGCGTTATTCGTAAAAAGGTTGATTATATGAAATTTTTAGAAACACTGTTAAACGGACTCAGTGCAGGCAGTACCTATGCCATGATCGCATTGGGTTATACTATGGTTTACGGTATTGCCAAGATGTTGAACTTTGCCCACGGCGATGTCATTATGGTGGGTGGCTACACACTGTTTATAGCTTCCACGATGATGGGCATGAATCCGCTGCTGGCGCTGTTGCTGGCAGTTGTCCTGTGCGCGCTGATTGGCGTGACCATTGAGAAATTGGCATATAAGCCGCTGCGGGGCGCATCTCCGCTGGCAGTTTTGATCACCGCCATTGGAATGAGTAAATTGCTCCAGTCTTTGGCGCAAATTATCTTCGGCTCTGCCACAAAGCCTGTAGATCTGATGGACCTGAGCAGCGTTACCATTGGAAAACTGAACATCTCCACCTATACACTGATCACATTGCTGTGCTCTTCTGTGATTATGGTGGCGTTGAGTCTGTTCGTAAAATATACCCGTACCGGTCGGGCAATGATCGCTGTTTCCGAGGATAAGAGCGCCGCCCAACTGATGGGTATCAATGTGAATTTTATTATCACCATTACCTTTGCCATCGGCTCTGCACTGGCTGCCTTTGCCGGTTTCTTTATGGTGCTTAAGACCTTCAATGTGGAGCCCAGCATGGGCGCTATGCCCGGCATCAAGGCCTTTACGGCAGCAGTTATCGGTGGTATCGGTTCCATCCCCGGCGCAATGTTGGGTGGCATCCTGATGGGCGTGGTGGAAGCATTTGCACAGACCAGTCCGGTTATGGCACCCTATACCGATGCGATTGAATTTTCTATCTTGATTGTGATTCTGCTGGTGCGTCCCTCCGGCATTTTGGGCAAGAAGAGGAGGGAAAAGGTATGATAAAGAATATCAAGTGGAAGCACTATGTTACATATATCATTTTGATCCTCTGCACCGTTCTTTTCTCTGCACTTGCCGGCGCAAAGCAGCTGACTTTCTCTACCTTACTGCAGTTGGAAAGCATCACCATCGCTATGATCCTGGCCGCCTCCCTGTGTTTGGTGGTAGGTTTCTTGGGCGAACTGTCCCTGGGCCATGCCGGCTTTATGTGCGTTGGCGCATTTATCGGCGGTAAGCTTTCTGTAATCCTCACCGATGCTGGAGTGCTGGGTGGCAATGAACTGCTGATCATGCTGGTTTGTATGGTAGCAGGCGGTATTGCGGCTGCCATTTGCGGTGTGATTATCGGCCTGCCTGCGCTGCGACTGAGAGGGGACTATCTGGCAATCGTGACACTGGCCTTCGGCGAGATCGTCCGTTCTCTGTTCCGGAATGCGCCTGCAGAGATGTTCGGTGGCACATTGGCAATGAACACGCCTCGCTATGACAGAAACAGCTTGTTTATTATCGGTTTTGTCCTGGTGTTGATCACCGTGATTGCTATCAAGAACTTTATCCGTTCCAAGCACGGCCGTGCCGTTACCTCTATCCGTGACAGTGAGATTGCTGCCCGGGCCACCGGTATCAATGTAACAAAGTATAAGCTGATGGTGTTCACATTGTCTGCTTTCTTCGCCGGTATTGCGGGTGTACTGTTCAGCTACAGCCAGTTTAGTGTGGACTCTAAAAAGTTTGACTATAACTACTCCATTCAGATTCTTGTGATGGTGGTTCTGGGTGGTATGGGCAACATCGGCGGCAGTTTGATCGCAGCAACTGCTGTTGTGGTTTTGGATACTTTCCTGCAAAAGCAGCTTACCGGCAATCTGGCGGTTTTGAAGGATATGCTGTATGCACTGGTTCTGATCGGACTGATCGTATACAGAAATGCACCTGCCCTTAAGAGCTTCCGTGAGAGAGTCAGCCTCAAGAATCTGCTTCGCAAATTGAGTCAACACAATCCTGCCAAAGTCCATGATGATGAGGCAAATTGGGACCGCGTACCCACCAAGATCATGGTGGACGAGGTGCTGTCTGTGGATATCCAACCCCAATCTCCCTACACACCTGATAAGCAATGGAAGGAGGAGGAATAATGGCTGAGACAGTATTAAAAATTGAAAACCTCGGCATCTCCTTCGGTGGCTTGAAGGCGGTTCAGAATCTGAACCTGGAAATCAAGGGAAAGCAGCTCTACGGTTTGGTTGGCCCTAACGGCGCAGGCAAGACCACTGTGTTTAATATGATTACCGGCGTTTATAAGCCTACCACCGGTGCATTTTACCTCAATGGCGAGAATCTGACCGGTAAAAGTCAGGAGACGATCAATCATAAGGGCATTGCTCGTACCTTCCAAAACATCCGCCTGTTCAACAATATGACAGTGGTCCGGAATGTAATGGTCGGCCTGCATAACCAGCCGGAATATAAGTGCGGTTTGTTCACCAGTCTGCTCCGTCTGCCCCGGCATTTTAAGGTAGAAAAAGAAATGCGTCAGCGCGCAAAGGAGATTCTGGATGTTGTCGGCCTGCTGGAGGAGCGGAACAATCTGGCCTGTAATTTGCCCTATGGCAAGCAGCGTAAGCTGGAGATTGCCCGTGCATTGGCTACCAATCCTAAGCTTTTATGCCTGGACGAGCCGGCTGCCGGTATGAATCCCCATGAGACCCAGGAGCTGATGGATATTATCCGTCTGATCCGTGAGCAGTTTGATGTCACTATTTTGCTCATTGAGCACGATATGAAGTTTGTTTCCGGTTTGTGTGATGAGCTGACAGTTCTGAACTTTGGCACCACATTGGCACAGGGTGAAACCAAGGCTGCACTGCAGGATCCCGAAGTGATCAAAGCCTATATCGGAGGTTAAAGCTATGGCAATGCTGGAAGTTAAAAATCTGGAAGTTTACTATGGCGTGATTTGCGCATTGAAGGGTATCAGCTTTGAGGTCAACGAAGGCGAGATCGTTTCCTTGATCGGCGCAAACGGCGCAGGTAAGACCACTATGATGCAAAGCGTGGTGGGTTTGATTCCCAAGAAGAGCGGCAGCGTGATCTTTGACGGCAAGGACATCACCAAAATGCCCTGCCATAAAATCGTGCAGCTGGGTATGACTCAGGTGCCGGAGGGCCGCCGCATTTTCCAAGAGCTATCTGTGTATGAGAATCTGATGATGGGTGCTTATACCGTAAAGGATCAACAAAAGTTTAAGGCAGAATTGGAAAAAATTTACGACCTGTTCCCCCGACTGGCAGAACGGCGCAATCAGATCGCCGGCACGCTCTCCGGCGGTGAGCAGCAGATGCTGGCGATGAGCCGTGCGCTGATGATCAACCCCAAGCTACTGATGCTGGATGAGCCTTCTATGGGCCTGGCCCCTATTCTTGTGGATCAGATCTTTGAGATTATCAAGCACCTGCATGAACAGGGTACGACCATTCTGCTGGTGGAACAGAACGCAAGTAAGGCGTTGGAGATCTCTGACCGGGCGTATGTTTTGGAGACCGGCAAGATCACCGTAACCGGCACCGGCGCAGAGCTGGCAAGCAGTGACGAAGTCCGCAAAGCCTATCTTGGTGGATAAATCTATACACCCCCTGCATAGAATTTTGCAGGGGGTGTTTTTATGTGCCGACGCAATCAGCTTTGGGGCTGTGTTCTGGTGGCCTTTGGCTTTGGTGTGCTGGTGGGAACATGGCTGGAAAGCGGCTTGTTTTGTCACTTGTTCGGGCTTCTTGCGCTATTTTGCGGATTCTCCGTATGCAGGAGAAAATAACAGGCATAAACTTGTCCTGAGGGGAATATGCTTTGGTATCAGAAGTCCATAAGGAGTGATTTGCGTGGAAATGCAGTTTGATAGAATCCCCATGCCCTATTTGCAAAAGCTGACCGACAGCCCCCGCACCCAAGAGGAAACCTTGGAGGTGCGGCTGCCGGATGGAATGCCGGATATCGGTCGTGTTTTAGGCGCGTGGGGACAGGTGGTTGTCCGGGGGAAAGAGTGGAACAGCGATCATATGACACTTTCCTGCGGCGTGATGGCGTGGGTGCTGTATACCCCTGAGGAAGGGGAAGGTGTTCGCAGTGTAGAGGCGTGGTTGCCTTTTACTATGAAGTGGGACTTGCCGGAAACTCGTTATGACGGAAAAATGATGGCCTGCTGTATGCTGAAAGGCGTGGATGCCCGCAGTACATCTGCAAGAAAGCTAATGGTACGCGCTGCCCTATGTGCCGATGCGCAAGGTTGGCAGGCGCAGCAGGCGCAGGTCGCCGTGCCCGGGGAGATGCCGGCAGATATCCGTCTGCTGACGGCGGAATACCCCGTTATGCTGCCAAAAGAAACAGGTGAAAAGGCCTTTGCCCTGGAGGAGGAACTTGCTGTTTCCAACGGACCGAAGCCGGAAAAATTGCTGTATTACACCCTGTGTCCGGAGATTACAGACCAAAAGGTTATGGCAGGGAAGGTAGTGTTCCGAGGGAATGCTGGGCTGCATTTGCTCTATCAGGGAGCGGATGAGAATCTGTACAGCTGGGATTATGATTTGCCATTCTCCCAGTACGCGGATTTGGACGGCGAGTATTCTCAGGATGCAGTGGTGGAAGTGAATCCCTGCGTGACCGCTTTGGACTTGTCCTTGAATGAGGATGGCCAACTTCAACTGAAAGCGGGTATCTTAGGGCAATATCTGCTCTTTGACCGTTCTATGGTGACTGTAGCAGAGGATGCATACAGTCCCAACAGAAAGCTGGAACTGCAATTCGAACAGCTACAGCTTCCTGCGGTTTTAGACCATATGACAAACGCGCTTCAGGCAGAAATCAATGGGCAGGCAGAGGTTCGGCAGGTGGTGGATTTGGCCTTTTGTCCCGCCTGCGGACAGACCACACACATAGAAACCGGAAGTCAAGCCACTCTGCTTGGGCAGTTTCAAATGCTCTACTACGATATGGAAGGCCAGCTGCGGAGTATGCTTACTCCCTGGGAGGAAAGCTGGTCTATTCCCGGGGCCCAGGATAATGCGGTCAACACCCGCATTGCAGCTGTAGGCAGACCACAGGCAATGGTGGGCGCAGGAAATGTGACCATGCGGGTAGATATGACTGCGGAGGCAGTTGTGAGCGCAGGCCAGGGGATACCCATGCTCACTGGAATGGAAATGGGAGAACTGGAAAAGCCGGATCCCAACCGGCCTAGCTTAATTCTTTGCAGAAAAGGAAACCGTAGGCTGTGGGATGTGGCGAAAGAAACCGGTTCTACTGTGGAAACCATTCTGCAGGCAAACGGCTTGGAGGCAGAGCCTGAGGGAAATCAGGTGCTGTTGATTCCTGTAAAATAAGAAAACCCGCCGTTGTGTGGGAGAAGCACAACGGCGGTCGGCGGTTGTCGCATTCGGGGAGAATGTCCGCCTGAACAATAGCTTAGCGCAGAGCTTTCTGGGATGCAAGGGAATCCTGTCGAAGGCTCTGCGCAATTTGTTCGCGGAAAATTTTGTTGATTTCTGCCATGTAGTGATGTAGAATATAACGAGATTATCCGGAACAGGAGAGAACATATGAATAAATGGTTTAACATAGACAGCCCCATTATGGTGGGCTTGTCCCGTATGGCGGATTTGGTGATACTGAGCTTTTTGTGGTTTGTCTGCTGCCTGCCTATTGTTACCATCGGCGCTTCCACAACCGCAATGTACTATGTTGCCTTGAAAATTGTCCGGAATGAAGAGGATGTGAAAATTGTCCCCACCTTCATTCAGGGCTTCAAGAGCAATTTCAAGCAGGCCGCCATTATGAATATTATTTCCCTTGTGTTGGGTGCTGTGCTTCTGGTGGACGCTTATTATTGGTTTTTCGGCCAGGGAACAATGGCATTGCTCAGTTGTGCAATCTTCTTTGCTATGTTTGTCTGGCTGCTGTGCATTATGTTTTACGCATACCCCCTGCAGGCCCAGTTTTACAATACCGTCAAGCAGACTTTTGTCAATGCGGCAATCTTGTCTATGCGGAAATTCCCCATCACGATACTTGTGTTTGTGTTGAATATGCTGCCGATTATTTTGGCCTTCATTCCTCCTTGGGGACTTACGGTTGTTGTCAGAACGGCCCCCATATGGATCCTCCTGTATCCGGGTATCGCGGCGGCGATCAATGCAAGGCTGTTTGCCAAGATGTTTGATCCGTTTTTGAAGGCTGCCAAAGAGGAAAAAGAAGAACAGGAGACAGTAGAAGCGTAAACTGAAAAAGAGCGTGTTATATACACGCTCTTTTTCATTTTTCTGTTGCGATAGGGGAAATTGTTTGTTATAATATACAGGTACCTTACTAAATGCCCAGGAGGTCCTATTATGGAAATGGAGCACAGCATTATGCGTGATATCATACGGATATCTCATAACGGCCGTCGAAAGCCGAACAATCAAACGGAAGGAACGGGCTGCCGTCACAGGGGCTACGGTCATATTTTGGATTTGCTGTCGAGCCATAACGGACTGACCCAGCAGCAGATTGCCCAATTTCTGGGGATACGCCCCCAATCCGCTTCAGAAGCGGTTACCAATCTGGAGGAGCAAGGGCTTGTGGAAAAATCCCCCAATCCTCAGGACAAGCGTAGTTTTCTGTTGTATATTACACCGGCTGGCCGGGAAAGGCAGAAGGAAATGCAGCAGCACCGAAGGGAAAATGCCCGTCGGATTTTAGCGCCCTTGAGCCAAGAGGAAAAAGACACACTCCAAGCGCTTCTGCATAAGGTAGTAGCTGCGCTTGAGGAAAACAAGGAGGAAAGATAGAATGATGCCAATGGGAGGAAGAATGCGGCCTAATTACCAGTGGCCGATACCGCCGAAGTCCATAGGGGATGTGCCCCGTTATCTGTCAGAACTGTTGGGCGGATTTTTCAAACGCTTTTTTTACATATTGAAGCTGGTTTGGAATACCGGTTACTGGATTCCTATTTTACTATGCTTTGTGGCGCTGTTTAAGGGCGTGACGCCTGTCATCGGCTCTTTGATATCCCGAAACATTCTCAACGGCCTGCAAGCGGTAATCGCCCAGGGAGGATTGCCGGAAAGTAGCTTCTGGTCCTCGGAAATCCTGTATCTGCTGATTGCGCTCTTTGCCTACCGCCTGCTGATTCAGGTGGTGAACAATGTGAGCAGCGCCTTGAACCGGATTGCCGGCGAAAAGGTGGTTATGGAAGTTAAGCGGCAGATTATGGAGAAGTCCAAGGAAGTGGACTTGGCCTCCTTTGACAACCCTGCATTTTACGAAAAAATGGAGAACGCCAATCGGGAGGCGGGTCACAGACCGCTGCATATCCTCACGGAAACCTTAGGGATTATCAGTTCTGTGATTGAGCTGGTCAGCTTCCTGGTGGTGTTGCTTTCTGCGCCGGGACTTTCCTGGATTACCTTTGTTGTGATCCTGGTTTCTATACCCTCGGCAATTGTGAATTTTATCTACCGCAGAAAGAACTTCCGCTTTATGCGTTTCAGCTCCAAGGAGCGTCGTCAGATGAACTATTTCTCCAGCATTCTGGTAGATAAAGACCTGATTAAAGAGATTCGTCTGTATGATTTGGCAGACAATTTCATCGGCAAGTTTTTTGAAGCCTTTAAGTCCTATTACCGGGGTATCCGCAAGCTGATTGTTCAGGAAAGCGCGTGGCATATTTTCTTTGCGCTGGTTACCGGTGTGACCAATCTCCTGTTCTATATCATCATCGCAAAGCAGGTCTTTACCGGCCAAATGCTCATTGGTGACTATACCCTCTACACTGGCGCAATCGCCTCTGTGGTGACCTGCGTCAGCTCCTTAATTTCCTCTACCGGAACCGTTTATGAAGGCACTCTGTTCATTGATAACCTGATTGCCTTCTTCAACGAAGAGCAACATATTGTTCCCAAGGAACTTCCGGCTGCGCAGGTGGAAAAGGGAAGTGAGCATACCATCGAATTTGTGGATGTGACCTTCCGCTATCCCGGTACCCAGCGGGATGTTTTGAAGAATGTCAGCTTTACCATTCAGCCCGGTGAAACATTGGCGCTTGTGGGTCTCAACGGTGCAGGCAAAACCACACTGATTAAGCTGCTGACCCGTCTGTACGACCCCACCGCAGGTTATATTCTTTTGGACGGTAAGGATCTGCGGGAATACGATGTCAAGAGCTTGTACCAGACCTTTGGCATTATTTTCCAGGACTTTGGTAAATACGCGCTGACTGTGGAGGAGAACATCCGCCTGGGTGACATCCACAGCGATGCCCCTATGGAGAAGGTGGAGTATGCCTCCAAACAAAGTACGGCAGGGGATTATATCAGTAAATTACCCAGCGGCTATGATACACCCTTAATGCGTATTTTTGAACGGGAGGGACTGGAACTGTCTATCGGTCAGTGGCAGAAGCTGGCCATTGCAAGAGCCTTCTATGCGGATTCGGACATTATGATTCTGGATGAGCCCACCGCGTCGTTAGACCCCATGGCCGAGCAGGAGATTTTTAACCAGTTTGACCGTCTGCGAAACAACAAGACTACGGTGTTTGTGTCCCACCGCTTATCCAGCGCGACCATTGCGGATCAGATTATCGTGATTGAAAATGGATGCCTGATTGAAAAGGGCAATCATAGGGAGCTGATGGACCGGCAGGGCAAATACTTCGATTTGTTCACTACCCAGTCCAAACGGTATATTTCCGATGAAGAGAGACCGGCCCCTGACAGAAAACCGCTCCGCAGATTACCCCCGATGGGTGATTTTGCCGGTGATATCCTGTAGGAAAACACCCTATGGAAATTTTGTGTAATTTGACGAAGGGAAAGAGATAAAAAAAGCAAAAAAAAGTACATAAATTAAAAAAAAGTCAAAAGACTGACCTTGTAATATTTTGCATTTTGTCGTATAATCTTCCTGTATACTGGGTTAAAGTATGGAAACCTGAAAAAGGCGTGTCAAAAGACACGCCCAAAGTGGCGTCTACGCGACCTGTGCAGATGAGGTGAAACAGTGTTCAAACTTGTGATTGTTGAGGATGAAGATAACATCAGGCATAGTTTGGAATGTTTCATTCCATGGGAGAAAATCGGTTTTCAGGTTGTGGGCGCATTCAGCGACGGTACCGATGCTCTGGATTATCTGCGGGACAATCCTTGCGATGTAGTATTGACAGACATTTTGATGAGCCGGATGAGCGGGCTGGAGATGATTCAACACCTCCACCAGATTCATCCCATGCTTAAGGTTGTGATCCTCAGCGGACACAGTGACTTCGGCTATGCCCAACAAGCAATCCGTTATCAGGTTGCCCACTATCTGGTCAAGCCGGTGGATGAGGATGAACTGATCAGCGTATTTCAAAACTTGAAAGAACAACTGGACAGCGAGGCAAAAGAGCATACGCTTGCAGAGACAGAAACCCGGGAACTGAAACAGATGGTTCAAAAGAACTTCTTCCGGGATCTGCTGTCGGGCGGGATTTCTGCAGAGCAGGAGTTGGATGAGTATCTTAAGCTTCTGGGGATGGAAGGAACCCGAAAGAATGCCGGTTTGGTTGCCTTTGAAATTAAGGCGGAAGGACTTGGGTATTCTTGCAACACGCAGGAGACTGCACCCGAAAAATACTTTGGCGCTGCCGGTGCAGAGATTCAAAGCTTCTGCTTTGAAATTAAGCCCGGTCGGTGGCAGGCTGTTTTCTTTGGCGAGGACAATGAAACACTGGGAAAATACGGCAATGAAAAGCTGCAAACGGTATTGGATGAACTTAGCAGCGGCTCTGCTTGTGTCTTCTCCGGTCACTTAACCCATAATGTTCCGCAGCTGACCGATTTGTTGGCCACTGCCTCAGGTCAGAATGCAACTGACCTGCAGACAGATTCACTTACACTGGCCGATTGCAAGCTGTTGATTGTGGAGCTGGATTTGGGATCCGAAGAAACACTTGCACACCTTCTTAAAAGCACAGTTATACAATTTGGTGACATGCCTCCCACGGAAATGGAAAGCCGATTAAAAGGCATATACGCCGCTGTGGAGCAGAACTATAAAAAACGCAGAGTTGACCTTTTGGAAATCACAAATGGCAGATTCCGCAGCGATCGTTTGTTCCGCAGTGCCGACCAGGAGGAACTGCTGGCTTGTGCAACAGAGGACTTCCGTATGTTGTGCCGATGCTTGCAGAACAATCCTCGCAGAAGTGAACATGCTGTCATTGAACGGATTGTACAGCATTTGGAAAGTCATCCGGACGAAGATGTTGGCCATGAAGCAATCGCAGCAAAATACCGACTGCACCCCGGCTACTTGAGCCGCCTGTTCAAACAGGAGATGGGGGAGACGTTGTCTGAATACCTGTTGCGTACAAAAGTGGAAAGAGCGGCCCAGCTGCTGAAGGAAGATCGACACAAAATCGGCGAGATAGCCGGAATGGTAGGTTACAGCACCTCTTCTTACTTCTCCGTGATGTTTAAGAAATTCACCGGCTGCTCCCCCAGAGAGTATTGTCAGAGGGTATCGCTGTGAGAGAAAGACAAAAAACTGCATGGCCTTATATCAAAGGCTATAAATTCAACAGTCTTCTGTTGAAGAACTTTGCTTATGTGTTTGTGTTGGTGACGTTGCCCCTTCTATTGGTGCTGACTATTAACTACAACAACTTTCGTGATGTGGTGAATAATCGGGTCATGGATATGAATGAGGAACTGTTGCTGAAAAATGCGGTAGTGACCGATAATATCTTTGCCGGCCTGTTGGATACAGCGGATCGGATGGCGCAGCTAAATGAGGTTGTAGAAGTTGTTCAATCTAAAGATACAGACACAGCCTATTACAACAGTGTGGACGAGGTTATCAAGCTGGTGGAAGCCAACACCATGTCCAGTAACCTAATCACATCGTCGTACATCTACTCAGATGTGAACGAAATGCTGATAGATAATAACACCGCCCTTCATATCGACCAAATTTCCCCTAAAGCAAAATGGTACGATATCCATAAGAAGGAGCCAATGGTGTTCCCGTACATAATGGTAAACCACACGGAGAGTATTTTCGTCTGCCAGCCCATTTGGTCAGGTAGGGGACAGCGGTCCGGACTGCTTGTGCTGGATGTGGAGATTGAGCAAATCCGGCAGTTGCTGGAGGCTCAGGAACTTGACCGTCAGGGTATCTTTTTCGTAATGGATATCAGCGGTCAGACTATATACTGTAACGAGCAGGGCTACCATAAGTGGGATGAGGGTATAGGCAATGAGTACCGCAATGATATTGCGCAGGTAGGGGCAGGGGAGACCCGCCTGTTTGCCGAACACGGACAGCGAATCGTGTCGGTTATGAAATCTCAGCATAAAAGCTGGCAATACGCATTTGTGACAGAGCTTCCTGATTACAAAGAGGAAATGGGTGCCATCAGCGGTTTCTTGATTACCTCAGTTCTGGTGGGTCTGTTATCCAGCCTGATTGTGGCGTACCTGATTACCATTCTGACCTACCGCCCTATGCGGAAGATTATGAATGTGATCAATAACCCCCGGCTTCACTGGAATGAACAGGAAGCCACCAAGCAGTCCAACGAATTGCTCTACATCACCAGTAATATATTGGCAGACCGGGGCGAACCGGAGGCGGACGAAGAGGTGCCCGAGGAGCTGGAGGAAAGAATCCGGGCGCTTCGGCAAGCGCAGTTCAGAGCACTGCAGTTCCAGATTGACCCTCACTTCCTCTACAACACGCTGGAAACCATTAAATGGAGCGCAGTTGAAGAGATGGGCCTGGGCAATAAGGTCAGTAAGATGCTGACCAAGGTTGCACGATTGTATCGGCTGGGTCTTGAAAATGACGATGTGATTGTCACATTGAAAGAGGAACTGGAGTTTTTGAAGCTCTATATTGAAATCGTGCGGATTCGCTTTGGCGATTCCATCCGGTTCCACTGGGCCATTGATGAAAGTCTGCAGGATTGCAATATTATTAAAATGTGTCTGCAGCCGATTGTGGAAAATGCCATTCAACACGGTCTGCGTCCCAAGAATTACCTTGGCAATATCACCATTTCCGCCAGTTACCGCGACGAGTGCCTCTGCATCTGCGTAGAGAATGACGGAGAAGATATGAGTCGAAAAGAAATGGACACATTAAATCAAACGTTAAAAACAGGCTCCGGCTTTGAGGAAAGCAAGGTCGGCCTGCGAAATGTAAATGAGCGCATCAAGTTAGTATATGGAAAGGAATACGGCGTGAGCGTGAGCCGAGACCGGGCAAAGACAGATCCGGAGGAGCAAGCGAATGTTCGGGTTGAGCTTACCTTTCCGTGCAGAAATCTTAATAGGAGTGAGGAAACGAAATGATGCAGAAGATGAAGAAGTTGGTTGTTGTGTTGCTGGTACTCAGCTTGCTGTGTGCCCCTGTTACAATGATGCAGGCAAATGCAGCAGAGACAACTGGGTCCAAGAACGATGATTGGACCTATGACAAGGATAATCTGAATAATACCAATACTTATTTTGATTACCTGCAGAAGCATTTGAATGCTGCAAGCCCTGATCAGGAGGTGGTTGTGGATATTTCCAACTTCCAACTGATTGAGTCGGAGTATACCAACGAGCCGTCCGGCACAGCCTTGTATGAAAATAAGGAGGGCTCTGAAAAGGGTATCGATATCCGCGCAAAGGGTGAGAAGGTTATCTTCACCATTGAGATTGCTGAAAGCGGTATGTACAGCGTGGAGCTGAATTACTTCCCCTTGGCTGAAAGCGCCAGCCAGTATCTGTTTGGCTTCTACATTGACGGTGAGCTGCCCTTTACTGAAGCAAACAGTTGTAAGCTGAGCCGCGTTTTCAAGAATGAGGAAATTAGATCCGATGAAAGCGGCGACGACCTTCGTCCTATGGCTTCTCAGGCCCCTACTTGGAGAAAGCAGTTCCTGTATGACCAGACCGGTGTTTACGGAACCCTGAAGTTCTATCTGGAAAAGGGCACTCATCAAATCGCTCTGTGCTTTGATGGCACACCCCTGTTGTTGCAGGGGCTGACTTTGAAGCAGGAACCCTATCTGATGTCCTATCAGGATTACATCTCCCTGAACGAGCAAAAGGGCTATAAACAGACCCAGGGTTATCTGGAGCTGACCCAGGCTGAGAGCTATTTTCAGCAGTCCAGCGCAGCCCTGTGGCCCAGCGCTGACAAGACCAGCCCCCTGACCATTCCGTTCTCCTATGATAATGTAAAGATCAACTACGGCGGCGGCAGCCAGTGGAAGGAACCCGGCGACTGGATCACCTGGGAGGTTGATGTTCCTGAAGATGGTTTCTACCAGCTTGGCTTCCGCTACAAGCAGGGCTATCTGGACGGCCTGTTCAGCTCCCGTAAGATTTACATCGATGATGCTGTTCCTTTCCAGGAGCTTAGCGCTGTCCGGTTCAACTATAGCGCCCAGTGGAAAAACATTAAGCTTGGTGGCGATAAGGAACCCTACAGCATTTATCTGACAAAGGGTCCCCACAAAATCACTATGGAAAATGTGATTGGTGATCTGACTGACACCATGAGCGTGCTGCAGGCTGTTGTGGCAAATCTGAACGAAATGTATCTTTCTATCGTTATGATTACCGGTAGCAGCCCCGACCCTTACAGAGACTACTATCTGGATAGATTGCTGCCCAATCTGCCTGAGGAGTTCAACAAGAACGCAGAGCTTTTGTT
Organism: Faecousia sp.; assembly: GCA_045659325.1. Taxonomy (GTDB): domain Bacteria; phylum Bacillota; class Clostridia; order Oscillospirales; family Oscillospiraceae; genus Faecousia. The sequence goes on from JAZOWQ010000043.1 coordinate 21,966, forward strand.
TGAAGAGGCTAAGCGCCTGGAAGAGATTGTCGGCGCCAAAGGTGCAGAAAATGCTTACTTTGAAGATGTGGCCTACAACCTGCAGAGCTATGGTGAAAATATTGGCGACCTGACCTATAAGAGCAGATTGACCAACTTCAAGAATGATATCAACGGCTTGAGCGCAAAGCTGTCTACCTATCAGCAGCAGGCGTTGGATATTGACTATATCGCGCTGATCTCTGCTGACAAGCAGATGCCCAAGACCAAGCTGAATTTCTTTGAATGGGTTGCTTACCAGTTTAAGAGCTTCGTGGCTTCCTTTAACAAGGATGAAGTTAAGAAAAACGAGAGTACCAAGTCCATCCGCGTATGGGTAAACTCTGGTATCGACCAGTATGAAATCATGAAGAACATGATTACCGACGAGTTTACTCCCCAGACAGGTATTCATGTTGATTTGGAATTGGCACAGGGTTCTCTGATCAATGCTCTGGCTGCGGGCACTGGTCCCGATGTCATGTTGGGTGTTGTTTCCGATACCATCGTGAACCTGGCGCTTCGTGGCGCTGCGGTTGACCTTTCTGCTTATGATGGATATTGGGAAATTCTGGACCAATACGTTGAAGGTGCTGAAATTCCCTTTATGCTGGAAGGCAGATACTACGGTATGCCCAACACCAACGGCTGTACCGTTATGTTCATCAGAACAGATATCTTTGATAGTATGGGCCTGGAAATTCCTCAGACATGGGACGATATGTACGATGTAGCCCAGGTGCTGCAGAGATACAACATGTCTCTGGGTTCTGCCGCATCCTTCTCCAATCTGCTGTATCAGAATGGTGGTTCCTACTTTAATGAAGAAATGACCGAGGTTGAATTTGACACAGATATTGCTGTTGACGCATTGATTCAGCACACTGAATTCTTCACCAAGTACGGCTTCCCTCAGTCCTATGACTTTGCAAACCGTTTCAGAACCGGTGAAATGCCCATTGCGATCGCTGCTTATACACAATATACTACTCTGAAGTACACAGCCCCTGAAATTAGTGGCTTGTGGGAGATGTATCCCTGCCCCGGCACGCTGAAGGCAGACGGCTCCATTGACCGTACCCAGATGGATAACTCCGGTAACGGTGCTGTTATGTTGAGTGATGCTGTGGAGAGAGGTAGAGACGACCTGGCTTGGGAGTTCATCAGCTGGTGGTCTAAGGCTGAAGCACAGACCAGATACGCCAACGACGTGGAAGCTGCGCTGGGTATTTCTGCAAGATATTCCACCGCAAACCTGACAACACTCCGCTCTCAGGGCTGGACAACTAAGGAACTGGCTGTTTTGGAAGATCAGTTCGGTTGGCTGAAGTTTATTCCTATAGTTCCCGGTAACTACTACGTTACCAGAGGTATTACCAACTCTATTCGTGCTGTAATTGACGATGGTGCCAATGCCCGTGAAATGCTGACAGAATGGACCATTAAAATCAATTCTGAGATTCTCAGAAAGAGAAACGAGTTCTACTTGAATAACTAAGATTTTATGAAAGGTTGAAAGTGATGAGTTCTACAAGAAAGTCATTCAGACGGAAAGCAACATTAAGAGCTGTCTATAATGAACGGGCAAGCTACTTTATGATTGCTCCCTTTCTGATAGCGTTTTTTATCTTCACGGTGATACCTGTTGTTGCGGCAATTGTCCTGAGTTTCACCGACTTCAATATGCTTCAGACCCCCAACTTCGTGGGATTTGACAACTATATGACCCTGTTTTTGAACGATGACGTTTTCATTATCGCGGTCAGAAATACAATGATTTTGGCCTTTATTACCGGCCCTGTGGGTTATATTGCTTGCTTTATCTTTGCGTGGTTCATTAACGAACTGCCCAACAGAATCCGCGCATTTATGACACTGGTTTTCTATGCGCCCTCTATTGCCGGCAGCGTATACTTCATCTGGCAATACATCCTCAGCTCCGACCGTTATGGTGTGCTGAACGGTGTTCTTCTGAAATTTGGCATTATTGATTCTCCGATCCTGTGGCTGGCTGATACAGACTATATGTTGATCTGTGTTATCATAGTTCAGTTGTGGTTGAGCTTAGGTACCAGCTTCCTGTCCTTCCTGGCGGGCTTTAAGACCGTGGATACCACCCTGTATGAGGCTGGTGCCATTGACGGTGTGCACAACAGATTCCAGGAAATCTGGTTCCTGACTCTGCCCCAGATGAAGCCTCAGCTTCTGTTCGGTGCAGTTATGCAGATTTCCAAAGCCTTTGCCATCGGCGCTGTTCCTGCAGCATTGTGCGGCAATCCTTCTGTTAACTACGCTACCCACACAATTATGAACCACATTGATGACTACGGCGGAGTCCGGTACGAGCTGGGCTATGCCTGTGCAATCAGTACAGTGTTGCTTATGGTAATGCTTATTGTAAATAAGGTTATCAATAAAGTACTGGCAGAGGATTAGGAGAGAGATTATGAGAAGAATACGTTTACGCAAACAATTAAATCGCTCTCATTTCGGCAACTTTACCATATTCGCAATGCTGGTGCTTGTGGGTATGTTTATGGGATTGCCCCTGTATTACAACATTATCCAGTCTTTTAAGCCGGTTGAAGAGCTTTTCATCTTCCCGCCCCGATTCTATGTGGTTAACCCCACATGGGGCAGCTATTCCCAGTTGTTCCAATTGGTATCTGACCTGACAGTTCCTTTCAGCAGATACCTGTTCAACAGTGTGTTCGTCAGCCTTGTGAGTACCACAATCAGCGTTATGATTGGCGCTATGGCTGCATACCCCTTTGCAAAGAAGAAATTCCCCGGCAGAAACGGTCTGTGGAAGCTGATTATGCTGACCCTGCTGTTCTCCGGCGGTGTTACAGCCTTGCCTGCTTATATTGTTAAGGCAAAGCTGGGCCTGATCAATACTTACTGGGTATTGATTCTGCCTTGTCTCGCATCTACCCTGCATATGTTCCTTCTGCGTCAGTTTATGCTGCAGATTCCCGATTCTCTGCTGGATGCTGCCAAGCTTGACGGTGCAAATGACTTCGTGATTTTCCT
>JAZOWQ010000044.1:0-2668 GCA_045659325.1 Faecousia sp.
GATGCAAAAAATCATGGCAATGGCACAGTCCATGAACCAACCGTCCCAGGCACAGGCGCAGGAACCGGCAAAACAAGCGGAAGCCTCCTTTCCGGATATCGATCTTTCTATGGTGCAAAAGCTCTCGGGTCTTGCCGGGCAGTCCGGCATCGACAAAAATCAGCAAATGCTTTTAAATGCCCTCACACCATACTTAAGCCGGGATCGGATCTCAAAGCTGGAGAAGGCCATGCGTGCCGCAAAAATGGCAAATCTGGCATCTTCCTTTTTAGGCAAAACCAGCCTTCCATTCCAGACAGGCAGGTGATTACATGTATAACCGCTATATCCCTCAGCCGGACGGAACATACCGAAAAAACAAAGTCCCGGAGCCAGCCAGACCCCAAACACGACCCAATAGCAGCAGGAAGAATCCACCACCTTGCGACGAACCTGTACAGGACACACCCGCCTTCTGCCCACCTCCCCCCTGTGAGCCGGTGCAGCGCCCCTGCCCTAGAAAAAGCAAGAATAGTCCCGACAGTGCAACCGGCTTTTTTAAGCAGCTGCTCCCCAAGGATCTGGACACGGCCGATCTGCTGATTATTCTTTTGCTGCTTTTGATTGCCGGTGATTGCGAGGAAGATCGCAGCAATGCGCTGCTGACCCTGGCACTGTATTTCCTGCTGTAGCAAACAAATAACAGAAAACCGGGGGATGGCTTAGTGCTGAAGTGCCCCCTGTCAAGTAGACAGTGAAAAAACAAAAGAATATTTTGTTGGAGATGGTCTCTGTGAAAGCAGAGGCCATCTTTTTATGCGGCAGCATAGAACTCCATAGGCGTCATGCAGCGCAGCCGTTTTTGGTATCGTTTGGTGTTGTAGAAGAGAATGTAGTTTTCAATAGCAGCAGTCAATTCTTGTTCATCTGTAAACTTTCTGAGGTAATACATTTCAGATTTTAGAATGCCCCAGAAGCCTTCCATCGGTCCGTTGTCAATACATCTGCCAACCCTAGACATACTTTGCACCATCTTTGCCTTGTCCAGCTTGGCCCGGAACACTTTACTTGTGTACTGGAAACCACGGTCACTGTGAAACAACGGATGTGCATTGGGATACTTGGCAACCGCTTCATCAAATGTATCAAACACCAACTTGTTATTATTACTTATTCCGATCTTGTATGCAACTATCCGTCTGTCATATAAGTCAAATATCGCACTTAGATACAGTTTGTGAATCACCGGTCCCTCATACCACTTAAACTCCGTTACATCAGTCAGCCATTTCTCGTTAGGCTTGTCCGCATAGAACTCCCGGTTCAGGATGTTTTCTGCAGTAATTTCCGGTGTAGACGGTGTATAGTTGTATCGTTTCTTTCTGCACACAGATTGTAGGTGCAAAGCACGCATCAGCCTTCGGATCCGCTTCACATTATAGGTGGTGTGGTGGATCCGGTTAATGGCAATGGTCATTTGACGATATCCTAAAATCCCGTTTTCTTCTATGTAAAGTGCTTTGATCCACTCAATAATCTGCTCATTTAATAATTCATTACTGTTTTTCTCTCTTTTTGTCCACTTGTAATAAGAGCAACGGGGTATGTGCAGGGCGGCGCACAATTTGGATACAGGATACTTCTTTGTTTCGTGTAAGTATTGAATCGCAAGATAGGATGGCTCCTGTCTTACTTCGCCCACCAAACACCTCCTTCCAGTTCCTTTACTTTTTTTAACAGTTCAATCTCCATTTCCTTGTCCCGGAGCTGGGCTTCCAGCATCCGCACCTGGGCCTGGAGTTTTTCGGTGTCGGTCATTTCGCTTTCTGGCTTTGTGCGTCCTCTGCCGTCTGTCAGACCGTCGATGCCCTTTTCCTCATACTTGCGAACCCAGGAATATATCTGCTGGTAGGACACGCCAAAATGCTCCACCGTTAGCAAATAGTCCTTGCCGTGTTCCAGGCAGAAGGCGACAATCTCTGCCCGTTCCTGCTGTGTTGTTTTCTTTCCCTTGGTCATATAAAGCGCTCCTCTCGCAGCACTGGGCTGTTTAAACTCTTTATGACCATTATACCATACAATCCAATCCTGTAGTGTATGATGTCCAGAAATATTGTATCGTCTACGAATTTCTCGCAAACTTCCTTCTCCTGACAGATATGCTTGAACTGCTGATAACTTTAGTTCCGCACTATACTTTTTCCGTCCTTGTCTAGACATAGAAATAGCCCCCTTAGAATAGTCTCAAAAAACTTTTGTTTTTTTGAGTGTCTACTCTAAGGGGACTATATCACAAAGCAACGCGCCCTTGCGATATTCTCTTACTTAACCAGCAGTTCTGCGATCTGGATGGCATTGGTGGCAGCGCCCTTGCGGACCTGGTCACCGCAGCACCACAGGCTGATGGCATTCTCGTCGGTCAGATCCCGACGGATACGGCCTACGAACACGATGTCCTGGTCGGTGGTGTCCAGAGGCATGGGATACTGCTTGTTTGCCAGATCGTCTACCAGCTTACAGCCGGGGGCGGCAGCAATGATCTCACGGGCCTGCTCCACGGTGATCTTCTTGTCGAAACGGCAGGTGACAGAGATGGAGTGGCTGCGTACCACGGGAACACGGACACAGGTGCAGTTAACGGTCAGCTCCGGCAGATGCATGATCTTCCGGCCTTCGTTCTGCATCTTCA
>JAZOWQ010000045.1:0-7307 GCA_045659325.1 Faecousia sp.
TGTCTGTGAGTGTGGCGAAAGCTACATTGACAGCTTAACTAATAAGTTGACAGCTTATGCAAAGAATGGTACTAAACTGTACGCAACTCTGGCAGAAGCTGTTGCTGATGCAAAGAACGATGAGACAGTTACTCTGCTGAAGAGTTGTACCGGCGCTGCATTGGAAATCAAGGCCAATATCACGATCGACTTCAACACCTGTACCTACACTGTTAATGCGAATAAGAACGGCGCAGCTGTTGTTGTTGCAGCAGGTGTAGAGGCAACGTTGACCAATGGTATGGTTCAGATTCGTTACACCAACAGAAACGACTTTGATTGCTTGGTTGAGAACTACGGCACTTTGACCGCTACTAACGTCACCCTGAAGGCAACAAATGCTTATGCAGAGGGCGCTGTGGCTGTTAAGGGCAGTGGCGCGGTTTCCGGCGCTACTATCATAAACCCCAAGGAAAAGTGAAACTGTAAAATAGCATAACCTAATAGCAGCTGCGGCTCACCTTTTGGTGAGCCGCAGTTTTTATTCGTGTAATTACAGCATAAGTATGTGTAGGGGCGTAATAAGCTCTTGTAAATGCCCAATAGTCCGCCCGCAAAAGACTAATATTCACGTCAGTAAGACAAAAAGCTGTGTCAAATGTTACAAATATATAAACTCAAATTGTAGAAAATTCACAAATTTAGAAAAGGTTACAAATTGTAATTGCATTATGTGGAAGGAGGGTCTATAATTGTACCAACGACCTTATCCAAATTTGCCGTTATCTAACGGCGCTGCTTCTGGTCTATAAATGAGATACATATATAATAAGGAAAGAGGGCGATTATCCCAAAAACGAATCCGCAACCCCCAAATTTATGAAAAGGAGAAAACGTATGAAAAAGAAACTTTTAGCCTTGGCAATGGCTGTAGTTATGATCATCAGCCTGTTGCCGGTCACAGCGTTTGCTGGAGAACTCCCCGTCAGAGCCAGATTTGATATTAACGACCCCAATCTAACAAAGGAACTTTCAACATATATCGATGCTGGTAAAACCTACTATGTCAAATTTGTAGATGTTGAGGGTACGAATGGCAATATGCCCGTTTTGCTAGATCAGGATGCTGATGTGCCTACAGACAACTACATGAAGTTCCAGTTTGTCGATGGTGTATGCCAGGTTACATTCAATAAAATAGACTATCGGCCGACTGCAAAACATAGTGCTGCATTCTTGGAGTTTACCACACAAACTTCAAATTACTCAAATGTATGGCCTGTTGTTGTTACTCTTGAGGGTGAAAACAACATTTCCGGTGATTATGCTTATGGTATCAGAATCATCTTTTCAAACGATGCCGCAACGACAATTACTGGCAACGGATCCTTGAATATCAACATGTCTTATCCCAGTGAGACTAAATTAAACCTGATACAGCAAAGCAAAAAACACAATCTAACCATTAGGGACGCTGAACTGAATCTGACATGTACAGATTCTGGTAAAGGCCTTAGAATGATCTCTTCCGTCGGTAATATTATCATTGATCACTCCAAAGTTATTATGAACGGAAATTATGGCAGTGCTTTCTACTCGGGCTCCTCTAGCTCGGCATCTACCGATACTAACATTGGTGTGACCATTCAGAATGGCTCCGATGTAACAATAAATTACAGCCAAAATGTAACGCCTATAACCACCGCGGGTTCTATCGTTATTGATAATTCCACCACTTATATTGCTAAGAAACTCACTTTTGCTGCTAAAGTTATGCCCCGTACACCTATCGTCATAAATTGTGCCAGCGCACAGTATTGCGGTACTAATCAGGTCTGGACGGATTATGATATGGAAGGCGGTAGCACGTGTACTTTCACCGGATTCCAGACCGTTATGAACGGTTATACCGAGCCTGAAGAGCCTGAAGAGTGCGAGCACGTATTCGACAAGGACTGCACCACTGCTGACACTTGTGCAAACTGTGAAGCAGTAGCAGAGAAGGCTGATGCTCACGTATTCGACAAGGACTGCACCACGGCTGACACCTGTGCAAACTGTGAAGCAGTAGCAGCCCACGACTTCTCCGTGATCAAAAAGATTGTTAAGCCTACCGATAAGGCTAGAGGTTACACCCGCTATAAATGTGCAAACTGTGACGAAACTGAGGTTCGTGACGTTGTTCCTGCGCTTACCAGCGCTGTTGCTAAGTTCGAAGGTGAGTACTACAACACCCTGGCTGAAGCTTTGGAAGCAGCAAAGGCATCTACAAGCGAAGAAAAGCTTATCGAAATGGTTCGCAAGGAAACCGGCGCTGCATTGGTTATCGACACCAATGTAACCATCGATTTCGGTGGTCTGGCTTACACCGTTAATACAGCGAATAAAAATGGTGCTGCGTTTATTATCGCTGCAGATGTTATCCTGAAGAACGGCACAATTCAGCCTCGTTATGCAGAAAGAACTCTGTTCAACTACCTGATTGTTAACAACGGCGATCTGACTACAAAGGATATTATCCTGAGAGGTGAGATTCTGGGTGCAGCTGGCGAGTCTGCTACCATCATGAACAATGGTACTTTGGATCTGCAGTCTGGCACTGTTGTGAGAGTTAAAAAGATTGGTTTGGTAGCTACCGCTGATGTTACCAAGGACGCTTCTGTAGAACTGGAAGTTCCCGAGGGTTACTGCTGGGCTGGTAACACTACTCTGGCAAATCACAACTTTGAATACGAGACCAAGATCGTTGAGGCTACTGTGTATGCCGGTGGCTACACGAAGCATATCTGTGAGTGCGGCGAAAGCTACATTGACAACAGAATTTGGCGGTTGGAAGCTTACGCAGAAAACGTAACAACTGGAGCACTGTACCAGACTCTGGCAGAAGCTGTTGCTGATGCAAAGGAAGGCGAGACCGTTAAGCTGTTGAAGAATCAGACCGGCGCAGCATTGGTAATCAATGCCAATAATGTTACCGTCAACTTTGGCGAGAGGACCTACACCGTCGATGATGATGTCGAGACCGGCGCAGCAGTTGTTGTTGCTGAAGGCGTAGTGGCAACTCTGACCAACGGTATGGTTCAGATTCGTTACACTGCCAGAAAAGACTTTAACTGCCTGGTTGAGAACAACGGCACTCTGAATGTTGACAGCACTCTCACTCTGAAGGCAACCAATGCTTATGCAGAGGGCGCTGTGGCAGTTAAGGGTGAAGTTACCGGTAACGCGGTTATCGTAAATCCTAAGGAAAAGTAAAACTGCCCCCAAATAGCATAATCCAATAACGGCTGCGGCCCACCTTTTGGTGGGCCGCAGTTTTTTGCAAAAAAAGAACAAAAAGTGGTGGTATTATATGTAAGCAGGGCAAGAAATCTTGACAACAAGTAGGAAATTTAATATAATTACTATTATGAAAAGTATGGGTACAATATGTGCTTTGCGAACAGTTCCCAAAGGAGAGCGTGTTTGCTAAAAACGTGATTAGGAGGAGAGCTATGAATAGGGAAGAACAAGGAATGGAAATTGACCTGATGCAGATCATCAGAACATTGTTGGGCAATCTGAAATATATCATTTTGGTGACACTGATTTTTGGTGTGTTGAGCTATTTGGGAAGCGCGATGCTGGTAACGCCAATTTATGAGGCTAATGCTAAAATGATTGTAAACACCCGCAAAGAAGTAAGCCAAACTATTACCAACGACCAAATCAATTCTGCGAAGAATCTGGTGGATACCTATGCGGTTATTATCCGCAGCAGAGATGTGCTGAATCAGGTGATTACGGATTTGAATCTGCCGGAAACCTACAGTCAGCTGGCAAGCTATATCAGCGTCAAAGCGGTGAATGAAACACAGGTGATGCAGATTACGGTGCAGCATCCCAATCGGGATACTGCTATGGCGGTGGTATCTAAGCTTTTGGAGATTGTTCCCAGCGTAATTGCGGAAAAGGTTGAGGCTGGTTCTGTAAAAACGGTGGAAAAACCCTATGCTGGCACAGAGCCGGTGTCGGCAAGTCCGCTGCACCATGCTGTTTTGGCGGCAATGGCAGGATTTGTCCTGACTTGCGCGGTGATTGTAATTATCTTCCTGGCAGACAATACTTACAAAACCGATATGGATATTCAGCGGGATTTGGATCTCCCCGTGTTGGGCGTAATTCCTACAATAGAAGGTAGCGAAAAACGTGGTTATAAAAAGAAAGGGGTTGAGGATCGTGGCTAAGAAAAAATCTATAGAAATGTTAAATATGATTCCTCACCTGGTTTCAGAAAAGACACCTTTTGACTACCTTGAGGCTTATAAAACGTTGCGTACAAACTTTAACTTTACAACAGTAAACGGGAAAAACCGCATTGTTTTGGTAACCAGCTCCCTGCAGGATGAGGGTAAGTCCGGACTTGCTATTAATCTGGCAATTTCTCTGGTGCAGGCGGGCAATAAGGTGTTGCTCATTGACGCAGATATGCGTAACCCCTCCTTATACCGTTATTTGAGCTTGGAAAAGGAGGCCGGGATTGGCTTGTCTACGCTGCTGACCGGGGAAGCGAAGGTAGGCGACTGCCTGATGACCACGGAGCAGGGTGTGGATGTGATTGCCGGCGGATTGATCCCGCCAAACCCCACAGAGTTGATAAGCTCTGACGCGATGCGGGAGCTGCTACAGGTGGCATCCCGGCAATATGACTATGTGATTTGCGATGCGCCTCCCGTGGGCATCATTACTGATGCAGCGGCACTGAGCTCCCTGTGCGACGGCGTTTTGTTTGTTGTTCGTCAAAAATTTGCCACCAAAAATCAAGTGCGCAGCGCCCTGAGAAGACTGCAAACGGTAAATGCGAAAATTCTGGGAACGGTTATGACCTTTTATTCTGCTCGGAAGAACGGCAAAGGGTATGGCTATGGATATGGCTATGGCTATGGAAGCAATAAATAAGAGCGTTTATGAAACAAGGATTCACAGACTTACACACCCATATTCTGCCGTCAGTTGACGATGGCGCGCAGAATGTGGAGGCTGCGCTTGAGCTGCTTCGTCTGGAAAAACAAAGTGGCGTGGAAAGAGTTGTGTTAACCCCCCACTTCTATCCTCAGACTGAAGATCTGGGGGATTTTCTTGCCCGGCGAGAACAATCGTATGACGCTCTGATGTCCCAATGGGAGGAAAGCACAATGCCTCAGCTGCAGCTGGGGGCTGAGGTGCATTATTCTCCTGCACTGGTGGATATGGAATTGGAGCGACTAACGCTGGGAATTGGAAACTATCTTCTTTTGGAACTGCCGGGGAACAAGATTCCCGCCTACACTGAGCAGGTGGTGACACAAATTCGCCGCAAGGGGATTACCCCTATATTGGCTCACGTGGAGCGATGCGCATATTTCCGAAGCCAGCCAGAGCTGCTGCTGCGCTTTATCCAGACAGGCGCGCTGGGGCAAATCAGCGCTAAGGCGTTACAAGACAAAAAAGACCGGGGCTTTGGAGAAAGCTGCATTCAAAATGGCTTGGCGCATATTGTTGCGTCTGACCTTCACAATAAAACAAGAAAAGACATCTGCCTGGGAGAACCGGCAGAGGGAAAATTCGGAGAATTGATTGCGTGGACAGAGCGCTTTGCCAAGGCGGTTTGGAACAATGCGCCATTGCCGCCCTTTGCGGTGCGCCCCGTAAAGCAGAGTATTTTTGGCTACCGCTGACGGAAGAAACGGTTAAATAACCCTACACGGAGAAGAATTTATGGATGCACGGAAGACAAGTGTTACAAAATCCCCAACCCCACGGCAGGGGGAGTACAAGGCCTCCCAATCGTTGATTAAGCACTGGCAAATAATAGCGTTTTTTGTGGTGATATACGACTTTGTTGTTGTCAACGGTGCGTATTTTCTGGCTCTGTGGTTACGGTTTGACTGCGCTTTTTCCCAAATCCCCAAGGAGTACCTAACGGCGTGGATGAAGTTTACGCCCATCTACAGTGTGGTTTGCTTTGTGGTGTTTTATTGCTTGCACCTGTACAAGAGTATGTGGCGATTTGCCAGCTTTAACGAGCTAAAGCGGGTCTGTTCGGCCACGGCAATTACTTGCGTATTGCACATTCTGGGCATCACGGCGCTGTTTATGCGTATGCCCGTATCCTACTACTTTGTTGGCTGCGGAATTCAATTTGTCTGTGTGCTGGGTATTCGGTTTGCCTACCGCTTTGTAATATTGGAGCGAAGCATGCGGAAAAAGCTAATTCGCAGAGCCACGGCTAACCGAGTAATGATCATTGGCGCCGGCTCTGCAGGACAGATGATTCTGCGGGATATTCACAAGGCGGAAAAGCTCAACGATTGGGTCTGCTGCATTATTGACGACAACTGCAATAAATGGGGCAGATACATAGACGGCGTACCAATCGTAGGCGGCAGAGAGGACATTCTGCTGAATGTGGAAAAGTTCAAAATCCAAAAGATTTATATGGCGATTCCCAGTGCAAGCGCCACAGAGCGCCGGGATATTCTGAATATCTGTAAAGAAACCGGGTGCGAGCTGAAAATCCTACCCGGTATGTACCAATTTGTGGCAGGGGACATTAAAGCCAGCGCTATGAAGGAGGTCAATATCGAGGACCTTTTGGGCAGAGAGCCTGTAAAGGTGCAGATGGATGAAATCTTTGCGTTTCTCTCCGGTAAGACCATTCTGGTGACCGGCGGCGGTGGCTCTATCGGCAGTGAGCTGTGCCGCCAAATCGCAGGCCATCACCCCAAGCTGTTGCTGATTCTGGACGTTTATGAAAACAGCGCCTATGACATTGAGCAGGAATTGCGGGAAAACTACCCGGATTTGAATATGAAGGTGCTCATTGGCTCGGTTCGGGACAGCCGACGGCTGACGGATATTTTTTCCACCTACCAGCCGGAGATTGTCTATCACGCTGCGGCCCATAAGCACGTACCTCTGATGGAGGGAAGCCCCTGCGAATCCATTAAAAACAACGTAATCGGCACGTACAAAACTGCCTATGCCGCATTGCTGTATGGGTGCAAGCGGTTTGTGCTGATTAGTACGGACAAGGCTGTGAACCCCACCAATATTATGGGCGCAAGCAAGCGCCTGTGCGAAATGGTGGTACAGAGCTTTGACCGGGCGGTGAAGGAGGGGACAGCCGGCGCGCTTCCTATGCTCTTTACCCATAAAACCCAGGAAACCTTGGGCGTGCCCCAGGCGGTGACCTCCGGCAACTTCTGTACGGAGTACGTGGCGGTGCGTTTCGGCAACGTGCTGGGCAGTAACGGCTCGGTAATTCCGCTGTTCAAGAAGCAAATTGCCAAGGGCGGCCCGGTGCGGGT
>JAZOWQ010000046.1:0-21128 GCA_045659325.1 Faecousia sp.
TATCCCGGTCACGGACGGCAAAATCACCATTTTCCACCGCCTGCATCACGCAATCGGCTACGATCTGTGCCAGATCATCTCCGGTGCTGATAATGGGGGCGCGGAGACCTCTGGATACGGTTCCGATCATACGGCTCATAAAAAGCACTTCCTTTTCATTTCGATTTCACTTTCCTGACAAAAACTCTGCCAAAGAGAGCCTTTGCCCCGACAGTTCACCCTTTTTCCAACAAAAAGGCCAACTATCGGACACTTTATTTTATCAAAGCTATATACAACTGTCAATATTTTTTTGCATTACAGGTAGTATTTCCCCAATGAAAATTTTTACTCAGCAAAGGGGTTATAGTCTCCCAGGCAGCTTGTGCCATTGCAGCAGCTTCAAATTAGTGCATCTTATTTCCAAATTTTAGCGCTCTGGGGCTTCACAGCCTCCACAAAGGGATACATTCCCCCCGGCAGCTTTTCCCAGGTAAACCGTTTCAGATTTGCTGCGCCGGCACCGGGGGTATCGGCACAGTAGATCAGGTCGGAAATCCTACCGTAGGGCAGGCGGAAGGAGGTATTTGCCTTCACGACCACCATATCGTACAAACTGGGCTCAATGCCGAAGTGGCGCAGCAGCTGGGGATCACCGGAAGCGCCGCCACGGGATTGGAGAAGAATATCCACGCTGCCGAAACGCACCACGGCACAATTGCCAATGTAACCTGCTGCGCCACGGCCTGCAGGGCCTTCCAAAATGAATCTGCCGTCGTGGAGGGACAAAACAGTACCCTCTGCTTTCAACGGGCCGGGGACATCGGGGGTAAAGGCTGCGCCCACGGTGAATGTACCGGTAGCGCCGACACCCAGTTCAAATGCCTTCTCCACTGCCTTAGGGTCTACCACGGGAACACCCACACGGAGCTTGCTGCCCCGTTCCAGCAGACGCAAAGGAATGGCAACACTGTCACCCACGCAGCCGCCGTTGGGGGAATCGGCAAATTCGGAAACGATTACGCACTTGCCGGTATCGTTGCCCTCGGCAATGTCGATCAGCTCGTCAATGCTGAGCATCTCCGGCATCACCTTGTCCCGCAGGTCGCACAGCGCCTGGGCCAATTTATCAGCGCAGCTCTTTGCAGTTTCTGCATCCTTGGCAATGGCGATGGTACGGCTTGCGATGGCAGGAATATCCAGCCAAGGCTGCACCGAAAAAACGGTGAAGTCCAGTAGCGTGCCGTCAGCGACCATCTCCTTACCCATTTCAATGACTTCCTTGAAGGGGGTGTCATTGGAGGTATAGCCGGCAGGGGGAATCAGCATAGGAACGGCAGTGGCTGCCATAGAATAGCTGCGGCCCTCCAGCAGGTCGATACACCGCTGGGCAGCACGGTAGCCGGTTTCATAAAAATCCACATGGGGATAGGTCTGATAGCCACAGACCGCATCCAGATTGCCCAGTACCTTGTCTGTGACATTGGCGTGGAGATCAAAGGAAGCCACTACCGGCTTATCCCCTGCCAGCTTCCGCAGCAGCCCGGTGAGCTTGCCGCAGGCATCGTCACAGCTGACGGTGCAGGTAGCGCCGTGGAGAGATGCATAAATGGCATCAAATTCGTTATGCTCTGCATACCACTGCACCCGTTCCATCACGAAATCCAGCACATCGTCTGCCACACGGCCACCGGAGGTAGCCGTAGCGGACACAAAGGCCGTGGGAATCACTGCTGCGCCCACCTCCCGGAATGCAGCCACTGCGCCGCAAATTGCCGTACGGGTAGAGAGTCTGGTTTGGAAGATCTCCTCCCCCTCGAAATACTTGCCGCCATTGAACATAGCCTTGGGCATCACCACGGGATTAAAGGTGTTGGTCTCCTGACGGAATTCTAAAATCAAAATTCTTTTTTGCATGATAATTGCCTCATTTCAGCAGTTCTGTCATCACGCGGCCATCAGCGTCAGCCAGAGTCTGACCCAATACGGCTGCCAGAGTGGGCGCAATATCCACCAGCTTAGCACGATCAAGCTTTGCACCCTCCTTGAAATCAGGGCCGTGGGCCATAAAGATAGGCTGAGGGCCTCTTTCGGGGGTATGTCCGTGGGTGCCACGAATACCGCCATTGGCCAGCGGAATAACGGGATGCTCTGCTGTCCAGGAATTGGCAAAGCCATAGCCATCCTCGGCTTCCACCATAAAGCTGTAAGGACCCGCCTGGCCGTACTGCTCCAGCAATTCATCCTTGGTGTAAATCTTACGGATGCCATATTTGCCGCTTTCCTGCAGCTGCTGCAGATAAGCATAGACCTGGTCATACAGTTTTTTGTTGGTATTGTCTACCAGATGGACCGTGGTAGAGAAACCGTTTGCCTGAGAATAGGCTTTCCAGTTATAGATGCCACCGTCGGGCGCCACCTCCAAAAGGCCGGCCTCCCGGAACAGAACATTCAAATGGATATACTTGCTCATATTCATATGGCCGTGGTCGCTGAGGATGATGAAGTTGGTATCCTCATACACACCGGCATCTTCCATAGCACTAATCACATCACCCAGCCATTCATCTGTGCGATCCAGACCCTTGGGAATCAAATCGCCAAAGACACCGCTCTTGTGCCGGAAGGTATCCAAAATACAATTATGTACCAGAATCACATCGGGCTGTTCATTGCGGATCAGGCTGCAAGTACAACCCATCAGGAAGCCGTCAAACCGTTCTGCCAGAGGATTGTTGCCGCCATCCACTCTGGGGAACAGGTGCATATTTTCCCGGACGGCCTTGAGCGCAGCTTCGTTGGCACCCTGCTGGGCAAACACCTCCTCTACCCGGCTAATTTCATCGGGATAGTAGAAGAAATACTCGTTGATAATATAATCCACATTGGGATTATTGGCGGTAATGGGCCAAAATACGGAAGCGGTGGTGCAACCTGCCCGCTTAGCAGCCGCAAAAATATCCTCTGCATATACCCAACTGCTATTGGTTGCCCAATGGGAAATACCGTCATTGAAGGTTTTCAGCTGAAAATTGGCAAACACACCGTGTTTGGCAGGATAACAGCCGGTCATCAATGTGGTGTGGGCCGGATAGGTGCTGGCGGGGTATACGGTCAGTACTTTGTCTACCTCCGCCCGCTTTTCCATAATTTTTTTGAAGTTAGGTTTGGTTTCCAGATAGGCGATGTCCTCGCGAACCATAGCGTCCATGGAAAGCACAAACAGCTTTTTCTTCATATTTTAAGCCTCCACAGTTTTGGTAGCAACGATACCCACACCGGTGTCGCAGATATTGGAGATAATCACGGTATAACGGTCCACGGGGGCCTTCACAGCAGTGGCCCGGATGATGTCCATACAGTCCATAATCTTTTCCTTGGGCAGGGGCTTGTTGGAGCGGACGGGCAGCAGGTCAATCTGCTCACCTTCCAGCTTCACGGTGGTGGTGAGGATTCTCACGGGATGGGCAAATTCGGTGCTGCCATATTCCAGACCACGCTTGCAGCCGTAGCCCTCTACGGACACAATCTGATCACCCTCGCCCTCTACCTGAATGTGGCAGCCACGGGGGCAAACAGTACAGATAATTTCCTTTTTCATAATATCAGTCCTCCTTCACCACTTC
This sequence comes from Faecousia sp., assembly GCA_045659325.1. Taxonomy (GTDB): domain Bacteria; phylum Bacillota; class Clostridia; order Oscillospirales; family Oscillospiraceae; genus Faecousia. The sequence continues at coordinate 3,606 of JAZOWQ010000046.1, forward strand.
AACGGTCACGGTATCGCCGGTGAGCTTCTCTACCTGCACATTCACATGGCACATCTCGCCGGGATTGACCCGAAATTCCTTGGTCTGGGCAATCACTTCGTCGCCGCAACGGGCAATCAGCTTTACCTGCATCTCAGGCTGCAGCACACGGAAATACAGGCTCACCTTGCCATCCTTTTCGTTGGCATCGATGGTCTGGGGACACAGGTAACGAACATTCCGACCAGTGACACAGGTCACAACTTTCTGCTCCTTGTTCAGCTTACCCATTGCATAACGGGCAGCATACTTACCGGCACGGGCGCTTTCCTCACTAACATTGTCAACCAAATCGTTAACATGAACCACATTACCACAGGCAAATACGGAAGGAGCAGAGGTCTGCATATACTGGTTGACAGCAGGACCGTTGGTAATGGGATTGATGGCAATACCGGCCTTGCGGGTCAGCTCATTTTCAGGCAACAGACCAACAGAGAACAGAACGGTGTCGCACTCCACAAACTCAGCCTGATCGTTAATCGGCTGCTTCTTCTCATTCACAGGGGCAACCCACACACCGGTGACACGCTCGTTACCCTCAATGCGGGTAATGGTGTGGGCCAGCTTCAGGGGGATGCCGAAGTCGTCCAAACACTGGACACGGTTACGGGTCAGACCTGCCAGGTAGTCCATCAGTTCCACAACCATAACCACCTTGGCGCCTTCCAAGGTCATACGGCGGGCCATAATCATGCCGATATCACCGGAGCCAAGGATTACAACCTTCTTACCCACCATAATGTTCTGGCGGTTGACCAAACGCTGGGCAGAGCCGGCGGTATACAAGCCTGCAGGACGGGTACCGGGCACCATAATGCCAGCTCTTGTCCGCTCCCGGCAGCCCATAGCCAGCACAATGCTACCAGCCTGCACGCAGGTCATACCAAACTGACTGCTGGTACAGACAATTTCATTTGCCTCGTGGTTCACTTCCAAAACCATGGTGTTCAGCATATACTCTACGCCCACTTCCTTGGCTCTGTCCACGAAACGGCCGTAATACTCAGGACCGGTCAGCTCTTCCTTGAAGCGGGTCAGACCGAAACCGGGGTGGATACACTGCTGCAGAATACCGCCCAAAGCATTGTCACGCTCCAGAATCAGTACTTTTTCTGCGCCCTCTTCCTTAGCGGCAATGGCTGCTGCCAAACCGGCGGGGCCGCCGCCGATAATTGCTACGTCACATTTTACATTATACATATTTCACACCTCTTCCCTGTCTAATTAGCGGGTAGAGCCGGTGACCATATAAGAACCGGCATTGTTCTTGTTGATATCAGTAGGCTGACAGCCCAGCTCACGGGCCAAAATCTCAATGACCTTAGGACCGCAGAAGCCGCCCTGACAGCGGCCCATACCGGCCCGGACACGGCGCTTGACCGCATCCACGCTCTTTGCACCCAAGGGACGATGAATCGCATCCAGAATTTCAGCCTCGGTAATGGTCTCGCAGCGGCAAATTACATTGCCGTACAAAGGATTCGCCTTCACCAGCTCGTCCTGCTGCTCACGGGTGCATTCACTGAACTTGACAATACCCTTGCGCTTGGAAACGAAGTTCTCCTTCCGCTTCCAATCTGCGCCCCGCATCAGCAGCTGCTGCACCACATATGTACCCATAGCCAATGACAGGGTCAAGCCGGTAGAGCGGACGCCGGAGAGGTTTACATAACCTTCCAAATCCTCCCAGATATTGAAATGCAGACCCTCGGGGTTACGGTTGGGCCGCAGACCGGAATACTGGGTAATGGAATCCCGCACATTCACATTGGGAATCAGATTCATCACATCCTTGGTGATGGATGCCAGACCCTCAGCGGTGGTAGACTTATCCACCTTGGAGTCCTGATCCTCAGCAGTAGGACCTACCAGCATATTGCCGTGGATGGTGGGACACATCAGCTTACCCTTGGTAATCTTGGTGGGAATGGGCAGGACGATATGCTCTACCTGACAGGAGGTGTTCTTATCCAGAATAAAGAACTGACCCTTACGGGCAACCACCTTATACTCTGCCTTGCCAACCATCTCTGCGATTTCGTCGCAGTACAAGCCCGCGCAGTTGATCACATACTTGGTTTCAATTTCCTCTTCGGTGGTCTGTACGGTCTTTACCTTTCCGTCTGCGGTGGTAATGCCGGTGACCTTGGTAGAGAGCAGGAAACGAACGCCATTTGCGTAAGCATTTTCCGCATAGGCCTGCACCAGAACAAAGGGATCGATGATGCTCTCACGGGGAATCCACAGACCGCCCTTTACCTCGGGATTCAGGTTGGGCTCCATAGCAAGCAGCTCTTCCTTTGTCTTATATTCCACATCGTATACGTGATTCTTAAACGCCTTTTCCTTGATGGCGGGCAGCTGAGCGAACTGCTCGTCGGTAATAGCAGGCAGTATAGCGCCGATGCGGGCAAAGGGAACCTCCAGATCCTTTACCAGCTCGTCATACATAGGATTGGCGGCCACCACCAACTGGGATTCCAGTGTGCCGGGGGCTGCGTCATAGCCGGTGTGAATGATGGCGCTGTTGGACTTGGAAGCATCGCCACCCACATCCTCATTCTTGTCCACCACGATCACATCAACTTCGTACTTGGAAAGTTCTCTGGCAACTGCGCAGCCAACTGCGCCGGCGCCAATGACAACCACATCTGTTTTGAGCATAACAAAATACCTTCCTAAATTTCATTCTACGAACACTGCTGAAAGCATTCTACCATACAGCATACCACAGTTGCACAATATTTGCAAGAACTTTTCAAAACTTTGTCAGGGCGTGCAAAAGAAAAAGCCGCAAATCCGCAGATTTGCAGCTTTTTGTTGTTATTTTGCCACGATCACCTTTACCCCGGCCTTTTCCAAAGCCTTAACTTGGGGTTTCTGGGCATCGCTGTCGGTAATCACCAGGTCGATTTGCTCCAAGGGGCATACATTGTTCATAGCCCGCACGCCCAGTTTGCCGGAGTCTGCCAGGGCAATGGCCTGCCGGGCATTGGCCAGCATCTGCCGGTGGACCTTAGCCTCACCCATATGGAAGTCCGTAACACCGTCCTCGGTAATACCGCCGATACCGATAAAGGCCTTATCCACATTAAACAGTGCCAAATTCTCTTGTGAAGGGTAGCCGGACAGGGTCAGTTCCTTTTCCCGCAGCTGACCGCCGGGGATAATCACTGTACAGCCGGGAATTTCGCTGAGCTCCACCGCCGTCCGCAGGGCATTGGTGAACACTGTTAGATTGCCGATATTTTTCATATATCGGGCCATAGCCTGCACCGTAGTACCCACACCCAAATACACCGCATCACCGGGGCAAATCAAAGAAGCCGCCTCCTTGGCAATCGCATTCTTTTGGGGCAGATTGGTCTTGGAACGGCTGGCATACTCCGCCTCGGTGTTAAGTGACACATTTACCACCGCGCCGCCGTAGACCTTCCGCAGAACACCCTGCTGCTCCAAATAATCCAAATCCCGCCGCACGGTTTCAATGGAAATCCCAAACCGCTCCATCAGCTCTGCATTGGTAATGGTCCGCTGCTGGTTGATCAAATCCGCAATCTGCGCTCTCCGTTCTACCTTCACAAAAACCCTCCTTTTGCGTGTAAACGCAAAACCTTGTCATAACCTCGTCATTTCCAGTATGCCACAACAAGAAGATTCTGTCAAGTAACAAAAAGCGGGCGGGGTACTTTGTTAAGGTATGCTTGCTCCCGGCAAGTATGGCTATTGAAGGATTCGCTGCGCTCTGCAGCACCCTCCCCTACCAAATATTACAGACATTGAAAAATGGCAAGGACCACAGGAATGGTAATGCAGGCCAGGATATGAGACACCAGGGCCATACCGGAGGCCACCCGTGTGTCCTTTCCCAAGGCATTGGGAATGATGATGGTATTCAGGCCCAAGGGCATAGCAAGAGAGCAAATTGCGCAAATGGCGAAGGTCTCCTCCATAGGGAACAACGCCATCACCCCAAGGAACAGCCCGGGAAACACCAGCAGCCGCAGGGCAGACACCAGGTAAACACCCTTGATGCTCAGCACATCCTTCAGCTTGAACCGGGCCACGGTCATACCGGTCAGCAGCATACCCACCGGGGACATACAACTGCCGGCAGCAGAGACAGCGGAATCCACAAATTGGGGCATAGGAATCTGGAGCAATCCGATCCCTATTCCCACCACCATACACACAAACATGGGATTCAGAAAATTCTTCAGCTGTTGCTTCAAGCCAGGTCTTTCTCCACTGCCTCCCATTAGCAGCGACGGCACGCCCCACAGGTAAATCAGCGTCCACAGAGGCAGGGTAAAAATCAAATAATCCGGAAAAACTGCCGGGAACAGGGCACTGACCACCGCATTTCCCATATACCCGAAATTGGAAAAGGAAAGGCCGTAAGTATAAATATTCCGCTCATATTGGTCCTTGCTGCAAAAGCGTACACACACCAGTGTCAGGCCGATGGCCACCACCGCAAGGGCAGAACTTCCCAAAAGCAATTTCCAGGCGCTTGTCAGCTTATCCGGAGTAAAACCTCCCATAAAAGTACCCAGCACCAAGGCGGGAATAAATATGTAATGCTCCAGTTTGGACAGTACCCCTTGGGCATTGTCCGGCACCAGCTTTGCTTTGGACAGAATGTAACCCGCCACAATAAACAGGAACAAGAATGCCGTTTGATTTAGTGTTGCAGTAAATACCGCCATTTCTACACCTCTTTCAGTTATCATAAAAGTCGAATCAGCAGCATATAGCAGATCGTGCCGCCGATGATACTAATTAAGGTATTCCGTTTCCAAACATGTAATGTCACCACTGCACCTACAGAAATCACATAAGGCAGCCAGCCGGAAATCTGCCCAAAGGAGATACCCTTCAGGCAATACACCACCAGCATAGCCATCACGGAACCAGGCAGAACAGCGCCTAAGTAGGAAATCCATTTGGGCACGGGGCGCCGTCCGTTAAAAATCAAAAAGGGCAAAAATCGCAGAAGCGCAGTCACCAAGGCAACCACCCCGATAATCAGTGCAAAATAGATTCTGTCATTCACCGTCTGCACCTCCCGCTTTCTTGGTTTTTCTCAGCAACAACAGTGCAAATGTAACGACAATCATGGTAGGAATCAGGAAGCTGTCCGCCCCAAAAATCCCCAAACATAAGACGGAGACAGTGAGTCCAACGATGGCGGGCCAATGGTTTTTTGCAGTCAGCCATTGCTCTACAAACACCGTCACAAACAAGGCTGTCATGGAAAAATCAATACCCGCCGTATGAAAGGGCATCACCGTTCCCAGCAAGCTTCCCAGCACACAACCCAAAATCCAATAGATATGGTCAAAGCAGGACACAAAAAACTGATACCAATGCCGGTCTGCCCCATCAGGAATATCATCTCCACACAAAAGGGAGTAGGTTTCGTCGGTAAGGGAGAAGATTAAGTAAGGCCTTTTCTTGCCGGCAGATTTGTATTTATCAATCATAGACAGGCCATAAAACAAATGCCGGGCATTTACCATCAATGTGGTCAAAGCCACCGTAATGAGAGATGCCCCCGCCGTCAAAAGGGACACGGACACATACTGCATAGAGCCGGCATAAATGGTAAGCCCCATCAAAAAAGACCAGCATAAGCCGTAACCCGCATCTTTCAGCAGAATGCCAAACCCGATACCAAGCACAATATACCCCGCCATCACCGGCAAAGATTTCTTATATGCAAGTTTTATGGTTTTCTTCATCATAGAGCATACCTTACAAACCTTTATTGCTTCCCAAATTTTTCATTTGCTTGATTATAGCACACAAAACAACAAAATAACAGGGGAAATTTTCCATAAAAAGCGGGCGGCAGATTGCCGCCCCTAAAAGAATTACATCGTGCCGTTGGCAAGGCTTGCCACAAGGTCGTGCATTTCCTGTTCGGAGCGGACGTTGTGTGCCTTGTTCAGAATTGCCTGCTTTTGGTCTTCGGTCATTTTGGAATACGCATTCATCGCCGGCTCATTCACTACCAAAGCCATACCGAAGCCAATGGGAACTTTGTAAAAATCCATAATCACACCTCCTTATGCTGCCGCGTCCAGCATATTTTCAATAAAGATTCCATAACCCGTAGTTGGATCATTCACCAGCACATGGGTCACCGCGCCCACCAGTTTCCCGTCCTGGATGATGGGCGAGCGATCCGACCGCTGCCGGTGGCAGAGGAAGGGAGGAGAGCGAGTGGCAGCGGTCGATAAAATCAAGGGAAAGCGCAAGCCCGAAGATTTTATCGGGCACCGCAACAGGAGAGCCGGACACGCACGTGTCAATATAGGACCAACATATTTTTATAGTGATAATTCTTAAAATTTCCCCTTAAACGTAAAGAAATCGCACCTTCTTGGTGCGATTTCTTTGTATGATAGGAACGCAACTTTCGTTTATACGTGTTATATTAGGACCAACAAAACGAGCCGCAGAAAACACAGAGAATCAACCCCTGCGCCACTAGAGCAAGACCTATTATTCGAACAACGCTGCGATTTGCTCTTGCATATCCCGCTCACGGGATGTTAAAACTGCCCCGCGATTATTCATGGTTCCCCTCTGTGCTATCAGATCCCAGTTAAAGTTGGAAACATTTCCGCATTTTTTGCAAGTGCAATTAAACTGGTATGTATGCACAACTGTAAAATCTCTTTGGCCATTATCCTTTGCCGCGCCGGTGCTTTTGCGTTCTTTCAGGAAAGTGCTTTGAACATTTTCCAATGTAAACTTTTCGCCGCACTTGGGGCATAGCACCCGTTGAAGTCTGCGGCGCTCTTCGTTTGCCTTTGCATAGGTGATGAATCCGGTAACCAGCACAACAGCAGCAACAACCATCAGAACGCCAGCAAGTCCCGACAGCAGTTCTATCTGCGCGCAAATTACATAAAGCACACCAACAGCAGCTCCGAGCAGCAACATATTTCTACGGTCCTTTTCCTGTTTGACCGCTGCCTCAAGGGTGTCGCAGTGCTGCACCAAAATATTCGTCTTGAAAAAAGACTTTACCTTCTCAATAAACATTTCAAAACAGACCTCCTAAAGTTTTGAGTATCCCAAATCGGGATATTTTTACAATACCATATTGGTATAATAATGTCAAGAAAATTTTTAAGGGACATGGCTTTATGAGGTTACGAGAATTACGAAAAAAACACAAGCTTTCTCAACTGAAGCTTGCTATGGATTTAGGACTGAATCAAAACAGCATAAGCCGCTATGAATCCGGAGAACGGGAAGCGGATTATGCCACATTGATCTGCCTTGCAGACTATTTCAATGTTTCTATTGATTATTTGTTGGGAAGAACAGATAACCCTAATGTGAATAAGTAAGAGCAAATCTGTTGTATGGCAGATTTGCTCTTTTGTTTATTTCATTGTGGGGTGAGCAAGACTTGCTACCAGATCGTGCATTTCCTTTTCGCTGCGGACATTGTGGGCTTTGTTGATAATTGCCTGCTTTTGGTCTTCGGTCATTTTGGAATATGCATTCATCGCCGGCTCATTCACTGCCAATGCCATGCCAAACCCAATGGGAACTTTGTAGAAATCCATAATCACACCTCCTTATGCTGCCGCGTCTAACATATTTTCAATAAAGATTCCATAGCCAGTAGTTGGATCGTTCACAAGCACGTGGGTCACCGCGCCCACCAGTTTCCCGTCCTGAATAATTGGTGACCCGGACATACCCTGCACGATGCCGCCGGTGGTATTCAGCAGCCGCTCATCGGTGATTTGCAGGAGGATGTTCCTCCCTGAGGCCGTGGCATTTGGATAAACCTTTAAAATCTCCACAGAATATTCCCGTACGGTATCGCCCTGCACCGTGGAACGGATAATGGCAGGTCCTGCTTTCACATCTTTTACCGTACCCACAGGGAGCTTTTCACCGGACCAGCCGGTTTCGGTTTTTCCAAACACGCCTTGGGTGCAATTTTTATAAAGAATACCCAACGGCTTGGAATCCTTCAACGCCCCCATCAGCTGTCCCGGCTCTCCGCAAGCACCCTTTCGCACGGACACAACAGATGCCTGATAAGCAGTACCGGACACCATTTTCAGCAGTTCTCCCCGGGGATTGTTTACCCCGTGGCCCAGCGTGCCGAATTTCCCCGAATCCGGGTCATACCAGGTCACTGTTCCCACACCGGTGACGCCCTGTTTCAGATAAATACCCAGCTTCGGGCCTTCTTCGGTCACACCGGGAGCAAAGCGAACGGTACTCTCCTTCCGATTGCGGACAACGGTCATTTCCACTGTCCCGTCGCACCGGTCCAGGGCGTAACGGATATCTTCGGCGGTATGCACGCTGTAGCCGTTTACCTGGGTAATCCGGTCACCCACTTGCAGGCCTGCCTGCTTGGCAGCATCACCGAATTTCTCATCAAAAGAAGAGATGGTAACCGTATTATCGCACAGCTCCAGACCCACCACCTGTCCTACGGGAATCAGCATCTTCACGGCGCTGACACTCAGGCTCAGCACCCATACACATATAATCAAAATACTTGTTCGACTGAGTAATTTTTTCATGATTTGCCCTCCTTTCGCTGGCTTTGTTAATATTCCTCGGAAGGCGGTTTGTAATCCAAGCAAAAGTCGAAAAAAAAGGAAAATTTTACAAGGAAACATCCCTTTTACCTATTGACAACATAGGTAAAAGATGGTATATTACCTACACAATAAATAGGTAAATCCCCTGGAGGAAGATATATGCAAGTTTACGCAGATAATGCGGCTACTACAAAAATCAGTAAGCACGCTTTGCAGGCCATGATGCCCTGCTTTGAAACCTATTACGGCAACCCTTCCAGCCTCCACACCGTGGGTCAGGAAGCCAAAGAGGTGCTGGACGATGCCAGAGCCAGAGTTGCCAAGTGCCTGGGCTGTGAGGCCCGTGAGATTTTCTTCACCTCCGGCGGCAGCGAAGCCGACAATCAGGCCATCCGTTCTGCTGCCTTTTACGGTGCAAGAAAGGGCAAAAAGCACATTATTTCCACCGCTTTTGAGCACCACGCAGTGCTGCACACCTTGAATGCGCTGGAAAAGGAAGGCTTTGAAATCACCCTTCTGGATGTAAAGGAAGGCCACAATGTCACCGCCCAGCAGGTCAAGGACGCTATTCGTGAAGACACCTGCCTGGTGACCTGTATGTATGCCAACAACGAAATCGGCTCCGTTCTGCCCATCGAGGAAATCGGCACTGTGTGTAAGGAGGCGGGTGTTCCCTTCCACACCGATGCGGTACAGGCGGTTGGTCATCTCCACATTGATGTGAAGGCTCAGAATATTGATATGCTCAGCCTGTCCGGCCATAAGTTCCACGGACCTAAAGGCGAGGGCGCGCTGTATGTCCGTCGGGGTCTGCCTCTCATTAACATTATCGAGGGCGGTGCTCAGGAGCGAGGCAAGCGGGGCGGCACGGAAAATCTGCCCGGTATCGTGGGAATGGCGGCCGCTTTGGAAGATGCCTGCGAGCATATGGACACGCACAACAAAAAGGTCATCGCTATGCGGGACAAGCTGATTGCAGGTCTGGAGAAGATTCCCCACTGCGCCCTGAACGGTGACAGAGTGAACCGCCTGCCCGGCAATGTTAATTTCTGCTTTGAGGGTATCGAGGGTGAAAGCCTGCTGCTGATGCTGGATGCCCAGGGCATTTCCGCCTCTTCCGGCTCTGCCTGTACCTCCGGCAGTCTGGATCCCAGTCATGTGCTGCTGGCCATCGGCAGAGTCCACGATGTGGCCCACGGCTCTCTGCGGCTGTCTTTGAGCCACGAGAATACCGATGAAGAAATGGATCACATTCTCACCGCCACCACTCAGGTTGTAGAGCTTTTGCGGAGTATGAGCCCTGTGTGGCGCGACCTGCAAAACGGTAAGAGAGAATATATTCTGTAATAAGGAGAAACATTATGGCTTTATATAGCGAAGTAGTTATGGACCATTTTATGCACCCCCGGAATGTTGGCACCATTGAAAACGCTGACGGCATCGGTGAGGTTGGCAACGCCAAGTGCGGCGACATTATGAAAATCTATCTGAAAATTGAAAACGACATCATTGTGGATGTAAAGTTTGAGACCTTCGGCTGCGGCTCTGCCATCGCCTCCTCCTCTATGGCAACGGAGATGATTAAGGGCAAGCCTATCAGCGAGGCCCTGAAGCTGACCAACGATGCGGTTGCAGAAGCCCTCCATGGTCTGCCTGCCCACAAGCTCCACTGCTCCGTGCTGGCAGAGGAAGCCATCAAGGGCGCTCTGAAGAACTACTACGACAAAAACGGCATCGACTACGACCACTCCCAATTCCCCGACTGCGCCAACTGCGGTCACTGTCACTAAGCCCATGATCGTATCGACAAAAGGCCGCTATGCCCTGCGGGTGATGGTGCATTTTGCGCTGAAAGGGGCAGAGGATTTTATTCCACTGAAGGAAATTGCGGAATCGGAGAATATCTCCCAAAAATATTTGGAGTCCATTATGACCGTGCTGAGCAAGGCCGGCTTTGTGGATGCGGTACACGGAAAAGGCGGCGGCTACCGTCTGAACCGCAAGCCGGAAGAATATACCGTTGGCAGCATTCTGAAGCTGACGGAAGGAAGCCTGGCGGCAGTATCCTGCACCAGCCAGGGCCCGTCTGCCTGCTCCCGTTCCACCTGCTGTCAAACCAAGCCTATGTGGGACAAGCTGGACAATATGATTAACGAATTTTTTGAAGGCATTACTCTGGCAGATCTGCTGGAGAACAATAAAGAAATGTGAGGAAACAAACTATGGGTATTTTAGCTCCTTCTATTCTCTCCTGTGACTATATGAATATGGAGAAAGACTTTACCGCCTGCAAGGAAAACGGTGTCAAGTGGCTGCATGTGGACATTATGGACGGTCATTTCGTGCCAAATTTGTCCTTTGGCTATTCTCTGGTAAAGTCCATGCGCCCCGTCACCGATCTGGTGCTGGATGTACATCTGATGATTGACACCCCCATCAAATATGCGGAGAATTTCTGCAAGGCCGGCGCTGACTACTTAACCATTCATGTGGAGGCTGACACCCCCGAAAATATCCGCAAGACTCTGGAACTGATTCGCTCCCTGGGCGTAAAGCCCGGCATCGTAGTAAAGCCCAAGACTCCTGCCGAGGCTATTGAAGAGTACCTGCCTATGGTGGATATGGTGCTGGTAATGACTGTTGAGCCCGGTTTCGGCGGTCAGAAGTTTATGGCAGATATGATGCCCAAGGTCAAGAAGCTTCGTGAAATGCTGGACAAGGTCAATCCTGCCTGCCATCTGGAGGTTGACGGCGGTGTGGATTTGAACACCGTCAAGGAATGTAAGGAAAACGGCGCAAATGTATTCGTTGCCGGTTCTGCTTACTTCGGCGCAGCCGACAAGAAGTCCTTCACCGAGGAAATGGAAAAATAAAAGAATCGCCTGCCACACGGCAGGCGGTTTCCTTATTGCAAGTAAGCGGCAGATATGGTATGATGCTTTTATAAGGAGGTGCAACGGCTATGCTGTACAACGATACCACTTGGAATCGATTGCATCGGTTTTTTAATATTTTTAATCCAAAAGTATATCGGTATTTGCTGGTGATGAACGCTTTCCTCCTGGCCTGGGTCGTCTATTGCATCAGCATCGCCAAAATCGCTGTGGGAGAATGGATTTTTGCCTTTGTCCTCGTCAACCTGCTTATCACTCCCAATCTGCTGCTGCACTGTCCCAAAAGGTTCTTTTTCCACAAGGGAACGGCAGAATTTGAAGATTACATCAGTATGCGGCCAAGGAGAGTTATGTCAACCAATTTCTGGTGGCTGAAGGTCAGCTATACCGTAACAGGAATCAGGCAGTTGGAGTTTCACCAAAATGCCTTTGAGAAGCTTTTTAATGTGGGTCGTGTATCTTTTTCCGGGGAAGTCAGTGTCACCGCAAAAAGGGATGTTGACAGAATCGAGATAAAGGATACATACCTAATCTGCGGTATTCGAAATTTCTCTGAATTTCAGGATGCCCATCAGGCATATATAACCCCAACCCAAGTACAACATTGAGAAAAAGAGAATCGCCTGCCACACGGCAGGCGATTTTTACAATATTCTTGCCTCCCCCTCTGGGGGAGGTGGCACGGCAAAGCCGTGACGGAGAGGGTTGTTTAATTCTTATGACCCTCTCAGTCAGCGATCGCTGACAGCTCTCCCAAAGGGAGAGCCAAGTTTTATTTTTCCAGGGCCATCATCTTGTCGATACGGCGCTGATGACGGGCTTCGTTAGAGAACTCAGTACCCAGCCAGGTATCTACGATTTCCAAGGCCAGCATCTGACCCACAACACCTGCGCCGATTGCCATCATATTGGTGTCGTTATGCTCACGGGTCATACGGGCGCTCATTACATCGGACAAAAGGGCGCAGCGGATACCCTTGACCTTATTGGCGGTGATGGACACACCGATACCGGTGGTACACAGGACAATACCCTTGTCACACTCACCGCTGGCAACTGCCTGGGCGGCAGGAGCGGGAAAATCGGGATAGTCACAGCTATCCAAGGTATAAGTGCCGAAATCCTTAATTTCAAAGCCCTTCTTCTCCAGATGGGGAATGAGCACATTTTTCAGCGCCAGCGCGCCGTGGTCACAACCGATTGCTATTTTCATTTGTAAATCCTCCTTGTTATATAACGAAGCCGCCGTTGACGGCCAACACCTGACCGGTAACAAACTCTGCATCCGCCAAATACACCATTGCCTTGGCAACATCTGCCGGTGTGCCGTTGCGGCCTACGGGGGTCTGTTCCTTTAATTCTGCCATAATCTCTGGGTCCACATTGGCGCACATATCCGTTTCGATCACTCCGGGGGCTACGCAGTTGACACGGATACCGGACGGTCCTAACTCCTGAGCCAGCGCCTTTGTCATAGCAATTACCGCTCCCTTGGTTGCAGAGTAAGCCGCCTCGCAGGATGCGCCCACCTGTCCCCACATGGAACTGACGGTGATAATGGCTCCTGCCTGTTTTTTCAGAAACAGGGGCAGCACGGCATTGATACAGTGATACATACCCTTTACATTCACATCAAAAAGCCTGTCCCACTGCTCCTCCGTGGTCTGGCTGAGCAGACCGGTAACAGAGATTCCCGCATTGCAAACAAGCACATCTGCATCAGGAATTTGGGCAAAAGCAGCTTTCACAGCCTGTCCGTCCGCCACATCGCAGCAGATAGCGATAGCACCGGTTTCCTCTGCAACTGCCTTTGCCTTTTCGTGTTCCTTCTCATAGAGAAAGTACACCTTGTCCCCCCGTTTGGCAAACTGTCGGACGGCCTCCGCGCCGATTCCCCGGCTGCCGCCGGTAATGACTACATTCATAATAACCTCCCGGTAACAAAACGAAGCTGCTGCCCTCGGCAGCAGCTTAGAAATTATCTTCTGCGGCTTTTGGTGCGGTGATCGGAATACTGCCGAATGGAAGAAATTTTACTGTCAGACTCGCTCATAAACTGCTTCAGTTTTTCCTCGAAAAACTGGTCCGCAGTCTTGGGTGCAGGGGGCGGAGTGGGTGCAGTACGGGCAGGGCGGGGTGCATTTTCTTTGCGGGGTGCCCGATCCTCTCTCTGGGGTCTTGCCTCCAGCCGCTTAATGGACAGATTGACCTTGCCCGCCTCTGCGCTCAGGACCATAACCTTTACATCCTGACCTTCTGTCAGATGTTCCCGCACATCGCTGACATAGGTGTTGGCCACCTCGGAGATATGTACCAAACCGGTCTTATTCTCCGGCAGGCTGATAAATGCGCCGAAATTGGTGATTGACTTTACCTTGCCATCTAAAATGGCTCCAACGGTTAATTCCATAACTTTCTGATACTTCCTTCATTTTAATTGCTTGGGGTAAAGAACTGACTGTCAGGGTCTACCAGACCCAACTGCAGCGTCGCGATGCGCTTTACGCTTTCTACGGTGCCCAGTTCGGCAATCTGTTTGGTAAGCGCCCGGTTTTCCTGTTCCAGAAGGGCAACCTGATGCTCCAGTTCTGCCTGCTGGCCTTGGTTGGATTGAATGGAAATCCGCAGAACAATCAGCGCCAGTATAGACAAAACCAGTGTGGCCAGCACCATACTTTTCACCAGCAGGGAGCTGCGGCGGTACACCAGACGAATATGACTGAAGGGATTTTTCCTCATTTTGGACTCCTTCCTCCGGGTGCTTACGACTTCTCCATTTTATTGTAACCCATTTTTTCCCGGTTGCAAAGAGAAATTTCACAAAAATCCAAATTTTTTTCGGAATTCGTCTGAACGGACGGCTTACATCAGCAATCAAATACCAAAACCCGTCAAAAACCGGCCGCAGCCACCGGCCTATGCTCCTGTCCCAGGCAATGGCGCCCACTATGGGCGCTGCCAGATACCCCATCCGCAAGTCTCCCCGACACACCGCAAAGCCGTAATACAGATACACCCACCCGGCAAAGGCAACAAACACCAAATCGGTGAATATTCCCTTTCCCCGTCTGACCGGCCGCAAAAAGCCGTAAAAAATTCCCAAAACACACCCAAGGGCCAGTCCCGTCACAAACCGCCGAAAGGCAACCTCCGGTGTGCTCATCCCATCAGCCTGCGCCACAAAGAGCCGGCAGGCCGTGGCTCTTCATACACTAACGAGGAAATCGTTCCCTCCACAATTACCTGTCCCCCTTCCGGGAGCAAGGTTTTCAGCTGCAAATCCTTCCCTTGCACCACCAATGTTCCCAAATCCGTCTGGGCAATCACCGCGGCATCGTCAAAACTAACCACCTCGGTGACACCGGTAACCGTCAACAGCTTCCGTTCGTTCAGTACCAGCTTGTGGGGCAATACGCTTTGTTCACTCATAGCCATCCCTCCTTATCGTTAACAGACTATGTGTCATTGACAAGAAACATACCCGGAGTTATACTGTAATTACTGTGAAATAAAGGAGAAGCACATATGTTATTTGACACCCATGCCCATCTGAATGACCCGGCCTTTGACGAGGACAGAGAGCAGTTGATGGCCGGCCTTGCAGACAAGGGCATCGGCTATGTGATGAATGCCGGCTGCAGCCTGCAAAGTTCCAAAGACATTATCCAAATGGCGGAGCAGTATCCCTGGCTCTACGCCTCTGTGGGTAGCCACCCCGACTCTGCTGACGAAGTAAACGAGGAAGTCATTGAAGCATATCGCCAACTGTGCCGCCACGAAAAAGTAAAGGCCATCGGCGAAATCGGTTTGGATTACTATTACGAGGATATCCCCCGGGAGATTCAGAAAAATGCCTTCCGTATGCAGATGGCGCTGGCTCAGGAGTTGGATATGCCTGTCATTATCCACGAGCGGGAGGCCCATGACGACGGTATGCGGATTGTGAAGGAGTTCCCCAAGGTGAAGGGTGTATTCCACTGCTATTCCGGCTCTGCGGAGATGGCGCGGCAGCTGGTGAATATGGGCTGGTACATCGGCTTTACCGGTGTGCTCACCTTCAAAAATGCCCGGAAAGCGGTGGAAACCGCCGCATCCATCCCCTTGGACCGAATCGTACTGGAAACCGACTGTCCCTTTATGGCGCCGGAGCCTTTCCGGGGCAAGCGGAACGACCCCGGCTACCTGCCGAAAATGGCAGAAAAACTGGCAGAAATCCGCGGCATTTCTGTGGAGGAAGCCATTACCGCCACCACCGAAAATGCTAAGCGACTTTACCGCATTAGCGAATAAGAGAAATCCGTAAATCTTTACCGAAAAAACGTCCTTTTCCCTTGACAAAAAAGGCAATTTCGTATACTATAAGTGTGATGCCTAAATGACGAAAATGCATCGCCAATAATCCATCTGCGCTACTGACGGGACCGCGGATTAACCGCAAGGGAACGCAGATGTTCAATGCCGACCGTCTGGGCAATTCAGTTGTATGGAACTGGATTGCCCTTTTTTATTCATTTAGGCTGAGAGGACTCAAGCCCAAACAGCCTCTCAGCAGCTCTTTTTGCTGCTTTTTGCCTTATCTTCCTTGCCTTGCGTCAGCAAGGCGGCGTTATCTGCGCCAAAAATCAATCAAAAATTACTTGCTGAGAGGTGCTTTGCAGTTTTCAGCCTCTTGCATTTTCCAAGACAAGGAAAATCACGCAGACAATACTTACTGTATTATCAAGGGATTTTCTGAGGTATTGGGGAATGCAGGCGACTGAAAACCTGTTTGAGTTTAAGTCCTCTCAGCCTATAGGAGAATCATCATGGAATTTACTTACAAGGGCTTAAAAGCCCAGCTGAATAAGCACATCGTCACCGACGAGGAGGTTGACAAGCAGATTGAACGGGTACGGGCTCAGAATCCCCGCATTGCCGTAATCAAGGACCGCCCCACTGAAAACGGTGACGAGGTTGTTTTGGACTACGCAGGCTACTGCGACGGCGTGCAGTTTGAAGGCGGCACCGCCGAGAATCAGACTTTGGTGTTGGGCAGCGGTATGTTTATCCCCGGTTTCGAGGAGCAGCTGCTGGATAAGGTCTGCGAGGAGCCTGTGCTGGTGGAGGTTACCTTCCCCACCGAGTATCACGCCCCCAACCTGGCCGGTAAAAAGGCCGAGTTCCGCTGCACCATTCACGAAATTCGTGTAAAGACCCAGTATGAGCTGGACGATGTATTTGCCCAGGAAGTGGGTGGGTGCTACACCTTCGACGAGCTGCGTGAGCAGGTCAGAAAGAGCATGCAGGAGAATGTTGACCAGCGGGGCGAAATGGACCTGCAGGATAGACTCCTCCGTCAGGCTGCAGCCACTTTGGACTACACCGTAGACCCCGAGGAACTGGAACAGGCTGTTAACCAGCAGCTGCAGAATTTGGAAGCTCAGCTTGCCCAACAGGGTCTGAATCTGCAGATGTATTGCCAGTTTATGCAGACCACCGAGGAGGATCTGCGCAAAGACGCCTATCCCGCCGCCGAAGCCGCTATGCGGAATATGGCCGCTGTGGATAAGATCGTGGAGATTGAAAAAATGGAAGCCACCCAGGAGGAACTGGGTCAGGCCATCGCCGTTATCTGCCGCAATAACGGTGTCACCGTAGAACAGCTGAAGGACGTCTACGATGAAGAGTTTGAAAAAGCGGTTATGAGAAGTGTACTCACCGGCAAGGTTATGGCATTCATTCGTGAGGCCGCAATCGTGACGGAAGTATAATAAGTTTTGATTTGTGCTGAAGAGAAAGCACCAAAAACAAGGAGGAAACACACCATGGCAATCGTATTTGACGAAAATGGCAAGTATGTGGACGAGAAGGGCTTAGTAAAGCTCGACCCCACCAAGTTTGCTGACTGGCAGATCGCAGAGGAAGCAGAAAAGACCCTGCCCTCCGTTGACTTCTTCCGTGAGAAGTTAGGCCTGCTGGAAGACGAAATCATTCCCTACGGCAAGACCCCCAAGATC
>JAZOWQ010000047.1:0-2051 GCA_045659325.1 Faecousia sp.
CATAACCTTCTTCTACCATTACAAGTCCGTCCTTAAAATAACATAACACACTTCTTCCAGAACCTGTAAGGGCAATTTCAAACCGCCCTTACAGGTTTTATCGGTATACCCATGCTATTATAATAGTTTTGATCATCAAACCAATGTAACAGCAGGCAGACCTGGCTTAGTGTAAAATAATTGTAGGAGAAATAAAAAAAGATACAAGGAACAACTCAAATATGGTTTAATGAAGTTACCACACACCACAAACCAAAGGAGAGTTGTTCCCTGTGAAAGATATTATAGCAAGAGAGATCGCAAAGCTCAAGAGTGAGATTGAAAAATTTTTTGAAAAGGAAGAAATAGGGCTTGATACAGCGGAGGAGTACTTCGTTCAGCGGATCGGAGAGACAGTCCGGGAACTGCTGGCAGCTTGCTATGAACAGAAGGATGCGCAGCTGCTTTCCGATAAAACGGGGCGCAAGGAAGCCGGGCTGGTAGTAGAGCGGCGTGGTGATACCCGGCAGGTAGTGACACAACTGGGAATCGTATCGTACCGCCGAACCTACTACGCATGCCGTGAAGGTGGGTATTGTTATCCAATTGACAATGTGGTGGGCTTGGAGAGTTATCAGCGAGTGAGCAACGGTGTAAGCTTGGGGTTAGTGGATGCCGCCCGTGAAATGTCATACGCCAGAGCCAGCCGCGTGGTTACCGGCGGCCTTGTGACGAAACAGACGGTGATGCGGAAGATCCGGGAAGCCACTCCGGCAGTGGAGCCGGTCATGCGGAAAAAGATCTCCGTTCTCCATGTAGATGCGGACGAGGATCATGTGAAGCTGCAAAGCGGTGACAGCAGGATTGTTCCCCTTGTAAGTGTGTATGAGGGAATCGAGAAGAAGGGAAAGCGGGGAATCTGCAAAAATGTGTTCCATTGTTCTGAGTTTGGCAAGAAAACCGAGGATCTGTGGGAAGAAGTGCTGACAGAAATGGAAAGACGGTATGATCTAACCAATACAAAGATTTATCTTCACGGCGACGGAGCGCCTTGGATCAAGACAGGTTTGGAGTGGCTACCAAACAGCAGGTTTGTCCTGGACCGTTATCATGTTAACAAAGCATTGAAGTCAGCGGTCAGCGGAATCGAGAGAAAAAGCGGCTGTCAATATGAGTATCACCTGCGGCAGGCGCTGAATGAGGGAGACCGGGACTATTTCTGTTCTGTCCGGGATAGTCTGCTGGTTCGGTGGTCTGAGCGTGAAAAGACGATCCTGGATGCGACTAACTACTTGTTGAGTAATTTTGACGCGATTCATATCTATACTACAGATCCGGAAACCCGGAACGGCGGTGCAACGGAACCCCATGTGAGCCATGTGCTGTCCAGTCGGTTAAGCAGCCGACCTGTGGGATGGAGTCCAAAAACACTGAAAAAGCTTGTGCCGATCCTGGCGGCAGGACAGTGTACATTCTGTCCTCCGGTTCCGGGCGAGACCAAATCCAAGCGAAGTACCAAATGCACTCCGACTGCAAAGATTGTACCAAATTCCTTGGGGTTACCACACCCGGATATGGTTGCATCCATGCCTGCCAAACAAGGAAAAGTTACACCTCTGTTCAGATTGCTTAGCACACTTTGTAAATAAAATCCGGCGACAGCCGCCTTGTCATCCAAACTGTACAGATGTCAGTGGGTGTCAAGGGCGGCCTACCGTTCACTTTACCCTTGACACCCACTGGCAGCTGTGCTACCTGCTTTGAGTTGTTCAAATTTTTCCTACAACAACTTGACACCGTCGTTCGCATTGTAGTATGTTGATTTTCCATGCTGTATGTGGTATGATAAATATAAACAACAATGTATAAAATGGAGGCAATTATGAACCAGATTGCAGTCAGTGAGTTTTTTGCCGCATCCTGTACACCGGAGGGCGGTGCATACCGCTACCGCCTGTATGAGAACGGGCAGGCAGCGCTTTTGCAGAAAATTCCTATGGACAGGGCAAAGTATCTTGCCTTGCAGAATGGGGTACTGTATGCCACGCTCATTGCCCCATTTCCGGACAGCG
>JAZOWQ010000048.1:0-2386 GCA_045659325.1 Faecousia sp.
AAACGCAGAATCTTTTGCTTTCCGCAGCGCGGAATGCAAGGGGACTGGGTCATGGCTATGAGGGCAGCGGCCATTTGCTGAGGGCGATGATAAGAGAAAAGGATACGGCGGGCAGACTGCTCCAATCGGCAGGCGTGGAATCCGGCCTGACGGAACAACTGGTATCGGTGCTTTATGGGGTGGGAACCCCGGATTTGCCCCTTCCCCAGGGCTTCTCCTCTCAAATGCAGAGAATTCTCTATGATGCCGGCCGGGAGGCGGGCTTCCAACATAGCGCACAGGTGGAGCCGCTGCATATCTTATTATCCTTGCTGCGGCAGGAACGGACAGCGGCAGGAGAACTGTTAATGTTTAGCAATGTGGACGTGGAGGAACTGTTTAGCCGGACAGTGGAAACACTCCAAGTCAAACAGGAAAAAGGAATGAATAAGGAGGCGACTGCAACGAAACTGCTGGAACAATTCAGTGAAGATTTGGTGATGAAAGCGGCGACTATGGAGCCGGTAATCGGTCGGGAACGGGAAATTGACGCGGTCATTGGAATTCTAAGCAGAAAAAACAAGAACAATCCGGCACTCATTGGGGAGCCGGGTGTGGGAAAAACTGCGATTGCTGAGGGCCTTGCCCAGCGGATGGCAGCGGGTACAGTACCGCCTCAGTTGAAGAATAAACGCCTGTATAGCCTGAATATGGCGAATCTGGTAGCTGGCACAAAGTACCGTGGTGAGTTCGAGGAACGGCTTCGGGATGTGCTGGCAGAAATACGGCGCACCGGAGATGTAATTCTCTTTGTGGACGAAATGCACACCATAGTAGGCGCCGGCGCAGCCGAGGGCGCAATCGATGCGGCGAACATATTCAAACCGGCATTGGGCAGGGGAGAGCTGCAAATGCTGGGCGCTACCACATTAGACGAATATCGGAAATTTATTGAAAAAGACCCGGCTTTAGACCGACGGTTCCGCCCCGTGATGGTGGAGGAGCCGGACAGAGAGGCGACGCTTGCCATTCTCCACGGGGTAAAACCCGGTTTGGAGCGCCACCACCATATCCGTATCTCCGAAGAAGCAATACAGGCAGCGCTTACCCTATCGGTGCGATATCTGCCGGACCTATACCTGCCGGATAAGGCGATCGATCTGTTGGACGAAGGGGCGGCCCATGTGCGGATGGAGGAGACGTGCATCGCCAATACCAATCAGCGGCAGGAGCTGGAGGAGGAACTGCAGGAGGCAGTCCGGGAAAGCCGTTACGAAAAAGCGGCCCAGCTGCGGGATAAAATGCAGCGCCTGGCTGCCCGTGGTGCAGAAGGGAGACGAAATAAAACCGTAACCGCTGCCGATGTAGCGTGGGCGGTGTCTGCCCGCACAGGAATTCCCGTGGGCCGCCTGACTGCGAACCAAAAGGAACGGCTTCTCCGGTTGGAATCCATCTTGGAGAAACAGGTGATTGGCCAATCTAAGGCGGTCTGTCAGGTGGCGGAATGTGTCCGCCGGGGCTTAGGCGGCATTCGGGAAGAAAACCGACCGGTAGCAAGCATTCTGCTCACCGGTCCTACCGGCGTGGGTAAGACGGAGCTATGCCGGGCATTGGCAAAGGAACTCTATGGCAGCAAAGATGCGATGATCCGGCTGGATATGTCGGAATTTATGGAAAAACATGCAGTGGCTCGATTGTTAGGCGCGCCCCCCGGCTATATAGGTTATGAGGAGGGTGGTAAGCTTACTGAGGCGGTCCGTCGCAGACCATACTGCCTGGTGCTCTTTGATGAATTGGAAAAGGCCCATCCGGATGTGGCGGGAATTCTCTTGCAGATTATGGAGGAGGGGGTGCTCACCGACTCCACCGGCAGACGGGTCAGCTTCCGTAATGCCATTGTAGTGATGACCTCAAACTTAGGGGGCAACCTGAAAGGTGATGGATTGGGCTTCCAACCCACGGGTAGAGAAGGGCAGACCAAAGAGGCGCTGCGTCAATACTTCACCCCAGAATTTTTAGGACGCATTGATGCTGTTGTACCCTTTTCGCCCTTAAGCAGGGATGCCATGGAAGGTATTGCCCAAAAGTATTTGAATCAACTGTTAGGGCGGACAGTGGCTATGGGAATCCAGCTTACCTTTCCGGAGGAACTGTCACGAGAATTAAGTAAAGAAGTGAAACAGGAAGGCGGTGCTCGTCAGATCCGCCGCTTGGTCCAGGAGCGGGTAGAAGGACCCCTTGCGGTATTCCTGTTAAAGTGCAGTAAAAAGCCTTCCAAAATCAAATCGAAAATAGAAGATGGGAAGCTTGTCTTCCAATCCTGAAAGTAACGCTTGTTCTATTTATTTAGAACAAGCGTTCTAAAATTAGAAAAACAGGGTATTTTATCGAAAAAAAGTGAAAAAAT
>JAZOWQ010000049.1:0-8919 GCA_045659325.1 Faecousia sp.
TTCACTCCGGCGTGGGTAACTCTCTGGTAGGCGCCAAGGTCAATGGCCGGATTTGCAATATCGATGCCACCCTGCAAAACGGTGACATTGTGGAAATTATCACCTCCAAGGCCGCTAAGGGCCCCAGCCGTGACTGGCTGAACATCTGTAAGTCCAATCAGGCCCGCACCAAGATTAAGCAGTGGTTCAAGCGGGAAAAGCGGGAGGAGAATGTGGCTCACGGCCGCGCCTCCTTCGAAGGGGAAATGAAACGGGTGGGCCTGCCGCTCCCCATTACCGTAGACCCGGAGGTTGGCCCCCAACTGCTGAAGAAGCTGGCCTTCGACTCCTGGGAGGATATGTACGCCGCTATCGGCTACGGCGGTCTGACCGCTGTGAAAGCCGTGGGCCGTATCCGTGACGATATCAACCGGGCGCTGAAGCTGCAAAACAGTGAAAAGCAAGCCGCTTTGCAGGCGGTCAAGGCAGACGCCGCTCCCAAGACCAACCGCCACGGTGTCAACGGTGTCATCGTGGAGGACATCGAGTCCTGTATGATTAAGTTTGCCAAGTGCTGTACCCCCGTTCCCGGAGACGGCATTATCGGCTTTATCACCAAGGGTTTTGGCGTGTCCGTTCACAGAATTGACTGCCCCAATGCCCAAAACCGGGACGAACCCCACCAGGTTGCTCGCTGGGTGCGGGTGCGGTGGGCAGAGGCCGACGACCAGCCCTTTGAAACTACCCTGGAGCTGGACTGCATCACCCGTGACGGCCTGCTGCTGGATGTGGCCACTACCATGACCACCGCCCGTGTCCGTGTGAAGGAACTGAACGGCAAGGACCTGCCCAACGGCAGAAGTGTGTTTACGGTGCGGTTTGAGGTGAAGAATGTGGAGGAGCTGGACTCTATTCGGAACAAGCTTCTGAACATTCGTGATATCACCGGTTCCAGAAGAGGACAAAACTAATTGACAATTGACAATGGACAATTGTCAATTCAGGAGGAACGCTATGCGCGCTGTATTAACAAGAGTAAAATCCGCTTCCGTCACCATTGACGGGAAGGTCAACGGCCAAATCGGACAAGGCTTTCTGATTCTGCTGGGTGTAGGCCCGGAGGATACGGAAAAAGAATGCCGGTATTTGGCAGAAAAATGCTTAGCCCTGCGGGTTTTTGAAGACGAAAACGGCAAAATGAACTTAGGCCTTGAGGATGTGGGCGGACAGGTGCTGGTTGTCAGCCAGTTTACCCTCTACGGCAACTGCCGGAAGGGCCGCCGCCCCAGCTTTGTGGGGGCCGCCGGTCCGGAACTGGGAAATGCTATGTATGAAAAATTCCTCGCTATTTGCGAAGAATTGGGCTACCCTCCCCAGCACGGAGAGTTTGGCGCGGATATGCAGGTGGCGTCCGTCAACGACGGCCCGGTGACCCTGATTTTAGACACGGACCAGCTGATGGACACCCCCAGAAGATAAGGAAGTTTGCTATGCTGAATATCGAAACCCTGCCCCTTGGGGCGTATCAAACCAACTGCTATCTTGTTTATGAGGATGCCTCTGAAGCGTGCATCGTCATTGACCCGGGCTACGAGCCGGAAACCGTCCTTTTGGAGGTCAAACGGCTGAAAAAGCGCCTTGCGGCTATTCTTCTGACCCACGGGCATTTTGACCATGTGGGCGGCGTGAAGTGTATTGCGGAAACCACCGGCTGCAAGGTGTATATCCACGAAAGCGAGCTGTCTTTGCCTACCAGCCTCACTGCCGGCCCGCTGTACTGCACCGATGTGTATGACGAGGGAGATGTTTTGACCCTTGCCGGTCTGACCGTTCGGGTGCTTCACACCCCCGGCCACACCCCCGGCTGCGTGTGCCTGATCATTGCAGATAATCTGTTCTCCGGCGATACCCTGTTTCGGGATTCCTGCGGACGGACAGACCTGGCCGGCGGCAGTTCCCCGAAGATTTTCAAATCCCTCCGCCGTTTGGCAGCCCTGCCCGGGGATTACCGGGTGCTGCCCGGCCACAGTATGGAAACCACGCTGGAGGACGAGCGGCAGTATAATCCCTATCTGCAAGGGTGAATTCTATGAATCTGACAATTTGCGGTCACGATGACCGATATGCGGTGGAGCAGCTTTTAATGAGCTTGTTTTCCCAACAGGACATCACCGTTTTTTCCCGCCTAAGCCGGGGGAAACAGTGGCTCACCGCCATTACCGAAATAGAACTGGGCAGCAAAAAGACCCGCTCTGCCCGTCGGCTGAAAGCAGCAAGCGAAACCGTTCGTCTGCGGCGGCAAATTTTGCAGCAGAGTGTGTATTTGGCTGCGCTGCCCCACCTGGAACGCACCCCGGCCTGGGGGGCAATGGCAGGCGTTCGCCCTACCAAGCTGTCTACCAAGCACCTGCTGGAAGGCGGCACGGCAAAGAGCGCTGACAAGCTGCTGAAAGACGTGTATTTTGTCACGCCCCAGCGGCGGAAACTGGCAATTGATTGCTCCCTTTCCACTGTAGAGGCGGTGAATAAGACCAATTCCGACGACATTTCCCTGTATGTAGGCATTCCCTTCTGCCCCACCCGTTGCAGCTACTGCAGCTTTGTCAGCCGCACTGTGGGCAAACGGACGGAACTGATTGAGCCTTACCTCAATGCCCTTTACAAGGAATTGGCCCACACGGGAAAACTGTTGGCAAATTCCGGGAAAACCATTCGTACTATCTATATAGGCGGCGGCACCCCTACCACTTTGACAAGTGACCAGATGGCCCGTCTGCTGGACACCATTTCCCATTCCTTCGATTTATCCCGTTGCATCGAATTTACGGTGGAGGGCGGCCGGCCAGATACCCTGACCGGTGAAAAGCTGCGTGTTATTCGTCAGCACGGCGCAGACCGGATGAGCATTAACCCCCAGACTATGGAAGATGCAGTCCTCCGTGCCTGCGGCAGACCCCACACCGCTGCAGATATTATGAATCGTTATCAGGAGGCAGTGGATGCAGGCTTCTCCGCCATCAATATGGACCTGATTGCAGGCCTGCCCGAGGATTCCTTCGAGGGCTTTTGCCTCTCTCTGGACACGGTGGCGGCATTACACCCCGCCAATATCACCGTCCACACTCTGGCTCTAAAAAAAGGAGCAGATTTGTTTGAAAATCCCCGGCATTTGCCGGATTTTGATACTGTTTCCCAGATGGTGGATTATGCAAATACGATTTTGCCCACCCTTGGCTACAAGCCTTACTATCTGTACCGGCAGAAG
Source organism: Faecousia sp. (assembly GCA_045659325.1). Classification (GTDB taxonomy): domain Bacteria; phylum Bacillota; class Clostridia; order Oscillospirales; family Oscillospiraceae; genus Faecousia. The sequence continues at coordinate 3,245 of JAZOWQ010000049.1, forward strand.
TATATGTCCGGCTCTTTCGAGAACGTAGGCTGGAGCCGGGAGAGTCTTGACTGCCTGTATAACATCTATATGATGGAGGAGACCCACACCATTTTATCCCTGGGCGGCGGCGGAATGAACAAAGTGAATTTCCCCGACGGCAGTATTCAGCGATTCCATAACCCCAAGTTCCCGGAGCAGTATATCGAGCAAATAGACAGCGTCCTCCAACAAAAAGAGGAGCTGTTCCGGTTGCTGAAATAGCATGCCTGCCGGCAGCGGTACTTTCTTGTTTCTCCAAGAAAGTACCCAAAGAATGCGCCATAAGGGGCACTACGAGCCAATAGCGCCCCCTTATGTATCCCCCGCCGCCCCTCTGATAGTGCGGAAAAAGAAAGAACCTTTTTGCTCCGCAGTTTTTAGGGATTCTAAAGGGGGAAGTGCAGGCAATCTTGGCTTTCCACCTGTGTTTCGTGCCACTTCCCCTTTTAGCCGTCTGGGGGTCCGGGACCATACGGAAGGTCCCGGCGGCTCTTTGCATACTTTCTCGCCGGTGAGAAAGTATGATTACCAAGGCAATACTCTATCATTTTCCAAAGGAAGTGTTATTTTGGATACCTTGTTTTCCAATGTCACCGTTGTGTCTATGAACGAGAAAATGGATGTCCTTTTTGGCGCATATTTGGGCGTCACCGATGGCAAAATAGCTTATATTGGCAAAACTGCCCCCGCTGACCAGCCCAAGACCATCATTGACGGCACCGGTATGGTGGCCATGCCCGGTCTTGTAAACTGTCACACCCACCTGCCCACCTCTTTGCTGCGCAATTTCCTGGATGACGCCACCAAAACAGAGGCTCTGAAGCAGCTTTTGGTGCGCCAGAGCAAAATCGATGAGCGGGCAGGCAAGGCCGCCATTCAGCTGGCCATTGCGGAGTGTCTGCGATTTGGCGTCACCTCTGTTTCTGACTTGTACTATTCCCCGGAGGTTACTGCCCAGGTGGTGGCAGATACCGGCATTAAGGCCAACATCGCCCTGGCCGCTACCCGGTTTGTGGACGACAGCGAGGACTTTGACTTTGAGACCGACGAACAGTGCAAGGAATTGGTGCGCCTGACGGAAAAATGGCACAATTACGACAACGGCCGCATTAAAATCGATGCCGGTATCCACGCGGAATTTACCTCCAACCATCAGCTGTGGGAGGCGCTGTCTGCCTATGCCGCAGAACAGGGTCTGGGTCTGCAGCTCCACCTGGCAGAATGCGCCGAGGAAGTCGCCGATTGCGAGGAACGCACAGGCCTTACCCAGGCCGAACTGCTGAACTGCCACGGTGTGTTCCGTGTGCCTGTGACCGCTGCAGGCTGCGCCCATCTGACCGAAACCGAGCAGAAAATGCTGGGCAAAGCCAAGGCTTCCGCCGTGGCCACCCCCATTGCGGCCGCAAAACAAGGCTACGCATCCACCCCCATCACCGATTGTGTCAAAAACGGTATGAATGTGGCTTTGGGTACGGACAGCGCCGTAGCCAGCGGCAATTTGGATCTGTTTGAAGTGATGCGCTTTGTGGCGCTGCAAGCCCGGCAGGCGGGCGGGGATTCTGATGTAATGCCTGCCGCTGCCCCCCTGATGATGGCTACCGTCTGTGGCGCTCGCGCCCAGGGTCGCGGCGACGAATGCGGCATGCTGAAGGAAGGCATGGATGCGGACATCGTCCTTGTGGACTTCTCCGCACCCCATTTGATGCCCTGCCACAATGTGGTATCCTCTTTGGTCTTCTCCGCCAAGGGCGGCGATGTGGCTATGACTATGGTACGAGGCAAAATCCTCTACCAAAACGGACAGTTCCCCACCATCGACCTGAACGCGGTGGTATCTGAAATTATGGAATACGCCATTCCCAAGCTGATGAAGGAGGAAGTATGAGCGGAGTAAGTAAAAAGCAAACCTTCCTCCACGGCGCAGCCCTGCTGGCTATGGCCACCGCCATTGTAAAGGTAGTAGGCGCGTTCTATAAAATCCCCCTGAAAATGATTATCGGCGACCAGGGCTTCAGCTATTTCAACACCGCCTACAATATCTACGCGGTGCTGCTGCTGATTTCCACCGCGGGATTCCCCATCGCCATGAGCCGTATGATTTCCCAGGCCAGCGCCACCGGCAACCACAATCAGGTCCGGCGGGTGTATGCCACCGCAAGGGGCATTTTCCTGACCCTGGGCATCGTCAGCTCGGCTTTGATGATGATTTTTGCCCACCAGCTGGCCGCCTTCCAAAAGCAGCCGGACGCCTGGGTGGCCATCTTCTGTCTTGGCCCCTGCGCTTTGCTGATGTGTGTTATGTCAACCCACAGAGGCTTCTTTCAGGGACAGGGCAATATGCGCCCCACCTCCAATTCCCAAATTTTAGAGGCCTTTATCAAGCTGTTTGTGGGCCTGGCCCTGGCGCTGGTTATAATGAAGCTGACAAACTCCGTAGCCTACGCTGCCGGCGGCGCTATCCTTGGCGTGACGGTAAGCTGTCTGGTGTCGGCGGTATATCTGGCCTTCCAGCAGCGTTCTGCCTATAAGGAGCTGCCGGTGAGCCACACGCCCCCCCAAGGTTACGGCAAAACTTTGTGGCAGCTTTTGGCCATTGCCCTGCCGATCACCATCGGCTCTGCCGGTTTGCAGATGCTGACCTTGTTTGAAACCAATCTGTATATGGGTCAGCTGCTCACCGCCAACGGCTTGAGCCAAAAGGCCGCTGACATCACCAAGGGCATCTACGATATGTGCTTTACGGTGTTCAATATGCCCTGCTCCTTTATGGTGCCCATCACCACCTCGGTGCTGCCTGCCATCACCGCGATGCTGTCCACCGGCAATCGGGAGGGCGCAAAGGCCACAGAGGAATCCGCCGCCCGGATTACCGGCCTGCTCAGCCTGCCCTGCGCAGTGGGTCTGTTTGTGCTGGCCCAGCCGGTGATGTCCCTCCTGGGTGGCTATACCGGGGAAAACGCGGTGCTGGCCGGACGGATTCTCGCCATTTTGGGTATCAACATTTTTTTCTACGGCCTGATTCAGTACACCAATGTGGTCTTGCAGTCCCACGGCTTTGCCTTTATCCCGGTGATTAACACACTTCTTTGCGGCGGCGCCAAGCTGCTGGTGGTATACATTCTGGTGGGCAATCCCCATATTGGTATTTTGGGCGCGCCCATCGGTATGCTCCTTTGCTATATTGCCATCAGCATTATGAATCTGATTGCCATCGCCATCGTAGCTCCCCACAAGTCCAGGATTCTGTCCAATGTCCTGCGGCCCCTGATTCCGGCGGCCATTATGGGCGTTTGCGTGTGGGGTACGCTGCAGGTGCTGACAAAACTGCCCTTGGGCCAAAGTACCTTGATTTTATGCGGTTTTCCCGTTGTGGTGGGCGTCCTTGTCTATGGTATTGGCATCGTATTTTTCAAGGCAATCCGCCGGGAAGACTGTATGCTACTTCCCAAAGGTGACAAAATTTCGAAATTTTTACACCTATAATTGGCTATTTTTTGCAAAAAAGACTTGCAAAAAGTGAAAATAGGTGATAATATTACAATATCCAAAATATTTTGAAAAGAGGTAATTTTCAATGAACAAGACCGAACTGATTGCTGCCGTTGCTGAAAAGGCTGGCCTGACTAAGAAGGACGCAGAGCGCGTCGTCAGTGCAACTTTCGAGACTGTTACCGAGTCCCTGAAGAAGGGCGACAAGGTCAGCATCTCCGGCTTCGGCATTTTTGAGGTTAAGACCCGTGAGGCCCGCATCGGCCGCAACCCCCGCACCAAGGAAGAGATCAAGATTCCTGCTACCAAGCTGCCCGCTTTCAAGGCCAGCAAGACTCTGAAGGACGTTATCGCTAAGTAAGATGCGTCTGGATAAGTACCTGAAGGTCTCCCGCCTGATTAAGCGCCGCACCGTTGCCAATGAGGCCTGCGACAATGGCCGCATCAGTGTCAACGGCCGTGTGGTGAAGGCAAGCTATGAGGTCAAGCCCGGCGACAAAATTGAAATCGCTTTGGGCGCAAGAACCGTAGCTGTGGAGGTCTTGGTTGTTGCCGACAATGTCCGTAAGGACGACGCGGTGACGATGTATAAGGAAATCTAATAAAAAGAGGAGTGCTTATGCACTCCTCTTTTTATGATTCTTCAGTTTTATCCGATACAGGGGTAACCACCGGCGTTCCGTCGGGGTTCAGCAGCACCGTCAGGCCGCCGCCGTAGCCGTGGCTGGCATATACATAGTTCACGCCGGTTTCCCGATCCACCAAAATCTCCATTGACGGAGCGGCAAACCCGCCCCCTTGGGAATAGACCTTGATAAACCGCTTGTTCTTCTCTGCCACGAAAATATCCTCCTTGCAATCATTTCTACCTCAACAATAGCAGAAAACTTCCCGATTGTAAATGATTTTTTCGCAAACATCATTTGACAACAGGCGGATATGATGTATAATTAGAATGTAAAAATATGGGCCTAGGCCCAAGAAACATTGGAGGAAATGAACGATGTTCAATGCAATGATTGAAGTTTTGAAGGCAACTCCCCGGAAGATCGTCTTCACCGAGGGCCACGATGCCCGTATTCTGGAAGCTACCGCACGCCTGGTTGAGGGCGGCTTCCTGACCCCCATTCTGGTGGGCAACGTTGAGGAAGTGAAGGCCAACGCTGCCAAGGGCGGCTTCAACATCGAAGGTGTTGAGATTCTGGACCCCGCTACTTACGAGGGCATGGATGCTATGGTCGAAAAGATGGTCGAGCTCCGCAAGGGCAAGATGAGCGCTGAGGAGTGCAAGGCCGCTCTTAGCAAGGGCAACTACTTCGGCACTATGCTGGTAAAGATGGGCTACGCCGACGCTCTGCTGGGCGGCGCTACCTACTCCACCGCTGATACTGTTCGTCCCGCTCTGCAGCTGGTCAAGACCAAGAAGGGCGCTAACCTGGTATCTTCCTGCTTCATTATGGTTCGCGGTGAAGAGAAGCTGGCTATGGGCGACTGCGCTATCAATCTGAGCTACGAGGATTCCGTAGATAAGGAAGGCAATGTGACCGTTTCCGCTGCCCGCAAGCTGGCTGAGGTAGCTATCGAAACCGCCAACACCGCTAAGGTCTTCGGCATTGACCCCAAGGTTGCTATGCTGAGCTTCTCCACCAACGGTTCCGGCAAGGGCGGCACTGTGAAGCTGTCCAACGAGGCTACCAAGGTTGCTAAGGAGCTGGCTCCCGACCTGATGATCGACGGCGAGATGCAGTTTGACGCTGCCGTTGCTCCCGAGGTTGGTCAGCTGAAGTTCCCCGGCTCTCCCGTTGCCGGCTACGCCAACACCTTTATCTTCCCCACCATCGAGGCTGGTAATATCGGCTACAAGATCGCTCAGCGTCTGGGCGGCTTCGAGGCTTACGGCCCCATCCTGCAGGGTCTGGCTGCTCCCATCAACGACCTGTCCCGCGGCTGTAATGCCGACGAGGTCTACAAGATGGCCATCATCACCTGCGCAATGGTATAAGAATGCCCCACACAAAAGCTCCCCTTTCACAAGGGGAGCTTTTTCTGTGGTATCCTGTTGACACAAATTTTTCTCTGTGCTACAATACTTTTGACAATCGAATAGCCATTTCGTGGCTGTTTGGGGCTCATGCCCAGGCAGCTGAACAAGATAATCGGGTGCA
>JAZOWQ010000050.1:0-1809 GCA_045659325.1 Faecousia sp.
TTTTTATGTGGATGAATCTGTGTGGGGGCGGACAAGCAATGCTTACCCCTGGGAAGTGTTATTTTTCAATTTCCGAATTTGCAGGAAGTATCCCAATGCCTGGGTGACGCCGCCGCCGTACCAGGCGCCCACCTCTGCCCAGAAGATGCCGTTGCGCAGACCAATTTGGGCTACGGCAAAGGCCACCGTCAGGCGGATGAGCAGCTCAAAGGCAGCCGACCACATGGGGGCAATGGTGTTGCCCATACCCTGTAGTGCCGACATATACACATACAGAAGGTATAAAACCGGCAGAGAAACGCTCATCAGACACAGATAACGGTAAGCAGCTTCGCCGGCTTCCAAAGCCAGGGTTGCATCCTCCCGGGAAATGAAAAGCATGGTGATAGATCTTCCGAAGAAGATCATCACAGCGGCAATCACAACAGAACTGAGAAGTGCCAGCATGTTGGCAGCGCGGACGCCCTGGCGGATCCGGGGGAGATTTCCAGCGCCGTAATTTTGACCCACATAGGTGGTGACCGCATAGCCATAGGAAAGGGCTGCGATTTCCAACAGGCCATAGAGCTTGTTGGTGGCGGTGAAGCCTGCGATAAAGCCCATGGAGTCGAAGCTGTTGACAACTGTCTGCACTACCATACCGCCTACGGCGATAATAATATTCTTGGCGGCAGCGGGGATGCCAATGCCCATCAGATCACCGGCCATGGCAAGATTCAGAGTCAGATGGCATTTTTTAAACTGCAGCTCCGGTGTTTTGGCAATTTTTACGGCACAGATGACACCGGACAGAAGCTGTGAGAAAACTGTGGCTGCTGCAGCACCGGCAATGCCCCATTTCAGAATATAGACCGCCACGATGTCCAGAACAATATTGGTGGTGGCGGCGATCACCATAGCCATGAGGGGCGTCTTGCTGTCACCCACAGCCCGGAGGGTGGAGGAGCAGAGATTGAAGAAGCAGACCGCCGTAAAGCCGCCCATGATGATCCGGGAATAGAGGGTAGCGCTGGGCTTCAGATAGTCCGGTACCTGCATCCAGGTAAGAAATACCGGCAATCCCAGCTGGGAGATCAGCGTGCCGACAATTGCCACAAGGCCGGTCAGTACAATGGAAGTGCCCAAGGTCTGTTTCAGACCGTCAATGTCCTGGGCTCCGAATTTCTGAGCCATACGGATGCAGAAGCCCTGGGTGAAGCCCTGGGCAATGCCCAGCATCATCCAGTTGAGCCAGTCGACGGTGCCCAGTGCCGCCAGGGCAAGCATGCCCACACCCCGGCCTACGATGGCGGTATCCACGACTGTGTATAGCTGCTGGAAAATATTGCCGAACATCAGCGGCAGCGCAAAAGAAAACAGAAGCTTCATGGGGCTTCCGGTTGTCATGTTCAGTGTTCGTGCCATAGTGACTCCTTTTGGTTACTTTCTGATTGCATTTTATCTGGATTATGATCTGTTGTCAAGGACGGGAAGAGGGGACTGGATTCGAATTTTTATGTCAGGATTTCAATGGGGATATATCGATAATAATATATTTTATCATAAAAATCATATAAAAGCGACATGGACCTATGGACAAAAAGGACACCCTCTGTTAAACTATAATCAGTATATGATGCGGGCGTGTGCCTGCATAAGATTGCGAAGAGGTGATAGCAATGGCGAGATCTTTCTTTGGCGGTATCCATCCCAAGGAAAACAAACATTATGCAGAAAACGCCCCGGTGCAGGATTACCGTGAACCGGATGTGTTAGTCATTCCTATAAGTCGGATCGTAGCCATGTCGTTCTGTGAGCCAAGGAGTTGGA
>JAZOWQ010000051.1:0-6920 GCA_045659325.1 Faecousia sp.
TTTGTATTTACGCCGTCCCATTTCTGTGTGCGATGTACGGGAGGATTGTCTGACGATCCTTTATAAAGTGGTCGGTCACGGTACAAAAAAGCTTTCTCAGATGCAGGAGGGCCAGTTAGATGTGCTCACCGGACTGGGAAATGGCTATAACCTGGAAAAATCAGGACAAAACCCGGTGTTATTGGGCGGTGGCGTGGGCGTTCCACCGATGTACTTGCTGTGCAAATCCCTGCTGGCGCAGGGGGAAAAGCCTCAGGTCGTTCTGGGCTTTAATACGAAGTCCGAAGTGTTTTATGAACAGCAATGCCGGGATTTGGGCGTTGAGGTCACAGTTACCACAGTAGAGGGAAGCTATGGGCAAAAGGGCTTTGTTACAGATGCAATGGCGCAGATGGATTACCCCTATTTTTATACCTGTGGACCTGAGCCCATGCTCAAAGCTGTGTATAAATGCAGCAAAACCTCCGGGCAAATGAGCTTTGAAAAACGGATGGGATGCGGTTTTGGTGCATGTATGGGTTGTTCCTGTAAAACTATTACAGGCTATAAGCGAATCTGTAAGGAAGGTCCGGTTTTGGAGAAGGAGGAGATTCTGTGGGAAAGTTAAGCGTAAATTTATGCGGAATTGAGCTGGATAACCCAATCATCCCCGCCTCCGGTACATTTGGCTTTGGCTATGAGTACAGCGAGCTTTATGATATTAACTGTCTCGGCACATTTTCCTTTAAGGGTACTACAAAAGAACCCCGATTTGGCAATCCCACCCCCAGAATCGCTGAGTGCACTGCCGGATTAATTAATGCAGTGGGTCTGCAAAATCCCGGTGTGGAGCAGGTTATTAAACAGGAGCTTCCCAAGCTTTCGGCCTGTTTTCATAAACCTGTGATGGCAAATGTCAGCGGCTTTTCCGTAGAGGAGTATGCCTACACCTGCGAGCTGCTGGATCAGCAAAGTCAGGTGGGATGGCTGGAGGTCAATATCAGCTGTCCCAATGTCCACGGTGGTGGAATGAGCTTTGGAACAGATCCCAAAGCTGCCGCAGAAGTGACAAAAGCGGTGAAGTCAGTTACGAAAAAGCCTGTGATTATGAAGCTTTCTCCCAATGTGACAGATATTGTGTCTGTTGCAAAGGCCTGTGAGGATGCAGGCGCGGACGGCATTAGCCTGATTAACACCTTGTTGGGGATGCGCATTGATTTGCGTACCCGCAAGAGCGTGATTGCCAACACTATGGGCGGTTTTTCCGGCCCTGCCATTTTCCCGGTTGCTTTGAGAATGGTGTATCAAGTGGCAAACGCGGTTTCAATTCCGGTTATCGGTATGGGCGGTGTCAGCAGTGCAGAAGATGTTTTGGAAATGATGATGGCCGGTGCAACCGCAGTTGAAATTGGCGCTGCCAATTTGGTCAATCCCTATATCTGTCCGCAGATTATTGAACAACTGCCCAAAGTAATGGAGCAGTATCACATTCCTACATTAAAAGAATTGATTGGAGGCGTAAAAAATGGGTAAGGATGTCATTATTGCCTGCGATTTTTCCAGTGCACAGCAGGTGTTTGATTTTTTGGATAAGTTTCAGGATAAAAAGCCCTTTGTAAAGATTGGTATGGAGCTGTACTATGACGAAGGACCGGAAATTGTCCGGCAGATTAAGGCAAGAGGGCACAAGATTTTCCTGGATTTGAAGCTTCACGACATTCCCAACACCGTTAAGAAGGCTATGGCCGTTCTGCGGAATCTGGACGTGGATATCACCAACCTGCATGCTGCCGGCACCAAGAATATGATGCGCGCTGCACTGGAGGGCCTGACCCGTGAGGACGGTACTCGTCCCTTGCTGATTGCAGTTACCCAGCTGACCTCTACCGACCAGGAGAGTATGGAAAAGGATCTGCTCATCGAAAAGCCCATCGACCAGGTGGTTATGCACTATGCAAAGTGCGCCGAAGAGGCCGGCCTTGACGGCATCGTCTGTTCTCCTCTGGAGGCAGGCAAGGTTCACGACCTGTGCGGTAAGAACTTTTTGACCGTTACCCCCGGTGTCCGCTTTGCTGACGGCGATGTGGGCGACCAAAAGCGTGTTATGACCCCTGCTCAGGCTAAGGAAATCGGCTCCGACTATATCGTAGTGGGCCGTCCCATTACTGCCGCTGAGGACCCCGTAGCCGCCTACGAGCGCTGCGTCGCTGAATTCTGCGATTAAGGAGAACTACAATGGAAAGCTATAAGAGAGAATTTATTGAGTTCCTGCAGGAAGCAGGCGTTTTGAAATTCGGTGATTTCACCGCAAAGTCCGGCCGTAAGATTCCTTACTTCGTCAATGCCGGTATGATTAAGACCGGTGACCAGATCACCAAGATGGGTGAGTTCTATGCCAAGGCTTATTTTGATAAGCTGGGCAAAAAGCAGGCTGTTCTGTACGGACCTGCCTATAAGGGTATTTCTCTGTCTATTTCCGCTGCTGTTGCTTTGTCTCGCAACGGCCTGAATGTGCCTTTCTTCTTTAACCGTAAAGAGGTCAAGGATCACGGCGAGGGCGGCACTTTTGTTGGCTATGTTCCTCAGGCAGGGGAGGAGATCGTCATTATCGAGGACGTGATCACTGCCGGTACTGCCATTCGTGAATCTATGGAGATCCTGAGCCACCTGGACAACACCAAGGTCATTGCCACCTTCATTATGGTGGACCGCAAGGAAAAGGGTCAGACCGAAAAGGGCGCTATGCAGGAAATTGAAGAGCAGTTTGGCTTCCCTGTATACTCCGTTGTAGACGTTTACGACATTATCGAATACCTGGAGGAAGACCCTGCTAACGAAGAGAATGTTACCCGTATCAAGAACTATCTGGCCGTGAATGGAGCGAAATAAATGAGAAGCTTAATTGACATTGTAGATTTTTCTGTGGAAGAGATTCAGCAGCTTCTGGAAACCGCTTGCGATATCAGCGAGAATCCTGCCAAATATGCAGATGCCTGCCGCGGCAAGAAGCTGGCAACCCTGTTCTTTGAACCCTCCACCCGTACAAGACTGAGTTTTGAAGCGGCTATGTACGAGTTGGGCGGTAATGTGCTGGGCTTCAGCGATGCCGGTTCTTCCTCTGCTTCCAAGGGCGAGAGTATGGCAGACACTGCTAAAATGCTCTCCTGCTATGTAGACATTATGGCAATCCGTCATCCCAAGGAAGGCGCGCCCTATGTTGCTGCTACCAATGCATCTATTCCTGTCATTAACGCCGGTGACGGCGGCCACTGCCATCCCACCCAGACCTTGGCAGACTTGTTGACCATCTATCGTGAAAACGGCAGATTGAACAACCTGACCATCGGCTGCTGCGGCGACCTGAAGTACGGCAGAACCGTTCATTCTCTGATCTCCGCCTTTGCCCGGTACGAGAATATCAAGTTTGTTTTGATCTCTCCCGAGGAGCTGAAGCTTCCCAAGTACGTAAAGTATGAGGTGCTGGATAAGAACGGCATGGAGTATGTGGAGACCACATCCTTGGAGGACGTAATGCCCGGGCTGGACGTGCTCTATATGACCCGTATCCAGCAGGAGCGTTTTGATAGCTTTGATGAGTATGAGCGCCTGAAGGATAGCTATGTTCTAAATCCCGAGAAGATGGCAGCAGGCAAGCCCACCATGCGTGTGTTGCACCCCCTGCCCAGAGTCAATGAAATCAGTGTCAAGGTGGACGAAGATCCCCGGGCCGCCTACTTCCGTCAGGCCCTGAACGCAAAATATATGCGTATGGCGCTGATTCTGAAGCTGCTGAAAGAGGCAGAAGAGGGCAAGCAAATGGACTTGCCTAACGCAGTAGAGGACGACCGTTTGGCCTGCGATAATCCCCGTTGTATTTCTGCTACCGAGCAGGAGCTGCCCCACAAATTTAAGCTTGTGGATGCTGAGCATGGTATCTACCGCTGCATCTATTGCGAGGCTAAAAAAACACTGGGTTGATATGTTACACAAAACGGCAGCATAAAACCCAAAATTTCGTGTAAAAAACAGAGAATTGGCTAGCTTGTCTTGACACGAAATGGTAGCCGTGGTAAACTATTTACTGTAATGAATATCGTTCTTTGCGACTGACGGAAATGTGGAGCACCACAAGGGAACAAAGAATGCAATTGCCGACCGTCTGGGCGCATTTGACACGAGTTTGGGGTCAAGTGCGCCCTTTTAAGGTTTTAGGAGGAAACAAATGAAAAAAGTTGGAATTATTATGGGCAGTGACAGCGATTTGCCCATCGTACAAAAGGCTGTGGATATGCTGAAAAGCTTGGAGATTCCCTATGAGGTCCATATCTATTCTGCCCACAGAACTCCCATTGAGGCCCGGGACTTTGCTGTAAATGCCAGAGCCAACGGATTCGGCGCTATGATTTGCGCAGCCGGTATGGCTGCCCACTTGGCCGGCGCTATTGCTGCCAATACAACCCTGCCTGTGATCGGCATTCCCTGTAAGGGCGGAATGATGGACGGTCTGGATGCTTTGCTTTCCACGGTTCAGATGCCCACCGGTATCCCTGTGGCTACTGTTGCCATCAACGGCGCTGCCAATGCTGCTCTGCTGTGCGCGCAGATTATTGCCGTTGAGGATCAGGAACTGGCTGCAAAGTTAGACGCTAAGCGCAAGAGTGATGCTGCCAAGGTCCTGCAGAAGGACGCGGACATTGCAGCAAACCTGTAATTTTTGAGTCACAAACTCACCACCATAAAGGAGATTATAATTATGGAAAAGAAGCTTATTTACACCGGTAAAACCAAGAACGTTTACGCTCTGCCTAACGGCAACTGCCTGCTGCTGTTTAAGGACGACTGCACCGGCAAGGACGGTGTGTTCGATCCCGGTGAAAACTCCGTTGGCCTGACCATCGAGGGTGTGGGTGATGTAAACCTGCGTATGTCCATTTACTATTTCGAAAAGATCAATGCCGCTGGAATTAAGACCCACTATGTATCTGCTGACCTGGCAACTACCACCATGGAAGTTCTGCCTGCTAAGGTCTTTGGTAAGGGTCTGGAGGTCATCTGCCGCCGTAAGGCTGTTGGCTCTTTCTTCCGCCGCTACAATGAGTATTGCACCGAGGGTCAGGACCTGCCCTACTATGTAGAGACTACCTTCAAGAACGACGCACTGGGCGATCCCCTGGTTACCAAGGATGGTCTGGTAGATTTGGGCGTTATGACTGCTGAGCAGTATGATTCCCTGAAGGCACAGACCCAGGCGATTACAAAGATTGTTGCTGATGATCTGGCAGCCAAGGGTATGGACCTGTACGATATTAAGTTTGAGTTCGGCTACGATCCCGAGGGCAATGTGATGCTGATTGATGAGGTCGCTTCCGGCAATATGCGTGTCTATAAGGACGGTCAGTATATTGATCCCATGACCCTGAACAAACTTTTCTTTGCATAATTTGTTTCGCTAAATCATTAAGGAGGAAATACCGTGGGAGGCTTTTTTGGAGCAATTTCTCATCGTGACTGTGTCTTGGATATTTTCTTCGGTGTTGACTATCACACCCACCTTGGTAACCGTCGGGGCGGTATGGTGGTTTACGATCCGGAGACGGGCTTCCAGCGGCAGATTCATAGTATAGAAAACACCCCTTTTCGTACAAAGTTTGAGGGTGATTTGGAAAAATTTAAGGGCAATATCGGTATGGGTTGTATCAGCGATACAGATCCCCAACCGCTGATGGTTCGTTCCCACTTGGGTTTATATGCCATTTCAACGGTTGGCATTATCAATAATGCCGACGTACTTATAGAGAAGTATTTCTCTGACCATGGCCATCAGTTTATGGCCATGTCCTCCGGTAAGGTGAACCAGTCGGAACTGATTGCAGCATTAATTAATCAGAAGGACTCACTGGTAGATGGTATTCGTCATGCGCAGGATTCCATTGATGGCTCTGCCACGATCCTGATTATGACCGACAGCAGCATTGTTGTTGCCCGTGACAGATTGGGCAGACTCCCGGTTCTCATCGGCAAGGATGCAGATGGCCACTGTGTATCCTTTGAATCCTTTGTGTTCCATAAATTTGGTTACGAGGATCATTATGAGCTTGGCCCCGGTGAGATCGTAAAGCTGACGGCAGATGATATGGAGATCCTTCAGCCTGCCGGCAAGGATATGAAGATCTGCGCCTTCCTGTGGACCTATTACGGCTATCCTAACTCCAATTACGAGGGCAGAAATGTTGAGGTTATGCGCTGCCGTAACGGTGAGATTATGGCCCGTAATGAAGCAGAGCGGGGCACGATGCCGGATGTGGACTATGTCGCCGGCGTTCCCGATTCCGGTGTTCCTCATGCTATTGGCTATGCAAATCAAAGCCATAAACCCTTTGCCCGTCCTTTCGTGAAATATACTCCCACCTGGTCTCGTTCCTTCACACCTTCCAGTCAGGCAGTACGCAGTCAGGTGGCAAAAATGAAACAGATTCCTGTGCCGGAGCTGATTGTAGGTAAGAAATTGTTGCTGGTGGACGATTCTATTGTCCGTGGCACACAGTTGCGAGAAACCGTAGAATTTCTGTACGAAAGCGGCGCAAAGGAAGTACATATGCGTTCCGCTTGCCCCCCTGTGTTCTATAATTGCAGATACTTGAACTTCTCCCGGAGTAATTCCGCCATGGAACTGATTGCCCGTAAGACCATTCGGGAGCTTGAGGGAGAGGAAGCAGATAAGTATATTGCTGAGTACGCAGAATCCACCACAGAGCGTGGTAAATGCCTGGCAAAGGCCATTTGTGAAAAGTTAGGCTTTGATTCTTTAGGTTATCAGTCCTTGGACGGCCTTCTTGAGGCTGTCGGAATTGACAAAGACAAGATTTGTACCTATTGCTGGAACGGCAAGGGTTAAGTAAGGAGAAGAGTATGGATCATAAGAATTCTCAATCTGCCAGCTA
>JAZOWQ010000052.1:0-4452 GCA_045659325.1 Faecousia sp.
CCGGGAGTTTTCCCGTCTGGAGAAAAAGGCGAAGAAGCTTCGCAAACGCTGGGAAGCGGGCGAGATTTCGTCCGAAGAACTGGAAAGGGCGCAAGCCCAATTCACAGGCATCTACCGCCATGTGCTGCGCAATGTGCTCAAGGAAGAGCATGAATAACAAACAAGACCGCCACTGTTTTCAGTGGCGGTCTTGTTACAAAAAACAACACGAAAAGAACTTAACTTTCTAATAGTACCAATGCCTGTTGGCTGTCATTTCTTAAGATTTATGTACACCACTTGCCATTAAATACCAGTAGATGCTATAATAAATCATAAAGAGACAATTGTTAGGAGGTATCATGATGCAGATAAAAGAAAATACCGTTGCCAGCTATGCGCAGCAGATCATGGAGCAGGTTCAGAAAGTCGTTGTAGGCAAGGACACAGTGCTTCTGCGGGTGCTGGCAGTGATTCTGGCCAAGGGCCATATTCTGTTGGAGGATATCCCGGGTGTAGGTAAGACCACCATGGCATTGGCTTATTCCAAGGTCCTGAATCTGGATTATGGTCGTGTTCAGTTTACCCCTGATGTACTGCCCTCCGATATTACCGGTTATACCATTCCGGATCAACGAACAGGCGAAATGATTTATCAAAAGGGTGCAGTCATTTGCAATCTGTTTCTGGCCGATGAGCTGAATCGTGCAACCTCCCGCACCCAGTCCGCCCTTTTGGAGGCCATGGAAGAGGGTCAGGTTACCGTGGATGGAATCAGCCATCCGCTGCCCAAGCCCTTTATCGTGATCGCTACACAGAATCCCACGGGGGCGGCAGGCACACAACTACTCCCTGACAGCCAGATGGACCGTTTTACCGTTCGCCTGAGTCTTGGTTATCCGTCTCCCAAGGACGAGGTGGCCATGGTTTTGAACCGACAGAAGGGTAATCCGCTAAATAAGCTTACTGCGTTGATGACCAGAGAAAACCTTGTTGCCATGCAGAACGAGGTTGAAAATACTTATATCAAGGACTCAGTCGTAAAATATGTGGTGGACCTGATCGTAGCTACAAGAAACAATGAGAATATCCGCAGAGGTGCCAGTCCCCGTGCTACCCTGGCTGTGACATCCATGGCCAAGGCTGTGGCCCAGCTCCGGGGCCGCGACTATGTATTGCCCAGCGATGTTCAGGAGGTTTTTACCTGGACGGTCGCTCACCGGCTGATTCTTTCACCAAAAGCAGAAGGACAGGGGAAGACTGCAGAGCAGATCCTGACTGAAATCATCAGTCAGGTACCTGCGCCCAGAATGAGCTGATATGGCAAGGCGAAGGATTCTATATATTCTGGCATTGATCGGAAGCCTGATATTTTACGGAGCATATCAGGAATGGTTTTCTTGGGTTCTTTTTCAGGCTGTGCTATTTCTTCCGTGGCTTTCACTGCTTTTAAGCATAGGGGCGATAGTCCGCATTAGAATGGAGCCGGCCGCCGCCCAAAGAATTCCGATAGGCAGCGCAGAAACGGTCCAGCTGAAAGTATCCTCCAAACAGCCCGAGCCTCCACACAAAAGTAAAATTCGCGTTACAAAGCCGCTTACTGGAGAGAGATGGATTCTGAAGCCAGGAGACAAACTGCCTACGGACCACTGCGGGGGATTGCGGGCTGAGCTATATAGGCCCAGAATATGCGATTATCTTGGCCTGTTCCGCTTCAAAGTCCGAAAGGCAAGCAGCCAGACATTTCTTGTTTGGCCTGAACCGGTCAATATGGAGATCCCACCGGAACTGGAAAGATATTTGGCGCGGAGCTGGCGGCCAAAACCCGGCGGCGGTTTTGCAGAAAATCACGAAATCCGGCCATATCGCCCCGGTGATAATCTGAACCAGATCCACTGGAAGCTCTCTGCCAAAACGGGCGATCTTATGCTCCGTGAGCCGATGGAGCCGGAGCAGGGGCTGATGCTGATCACCATGGAGTTGTGCGGTACAGCCTTTGAATTGGATGCGAAGTTGGGCCGATTGCTCTGGCTGAGTAATTGGCTGTTAGAGCAGAGGATTAGCTTTGATGTTCAGGTTCTAACCGGAAACGGCATCGAAAGCTGGACCATCCGGGAAGAATGGGATCTGCACAAAAGCATGGAAACGCTGCTCTGTACGCCTGCTGCCCCGCGCGATCCCACCCGGGGCGGCTCGACTGCAGTTGTTGGGCGGTATCATATCGGAGGTGAGCAGGGTGAAGCATAAGATGATACACCATCTGGTCAGTGCGCTGTTTGCCTTTGTACTTGCAGTTAGTGCGATCGGAAGTCTGGTCACAGGCCATGCGCTTCCGGTAGACTCACTCAGCGAACTATATCTCTGGTGCGCTTTTTTGGCGGTGATGTCATCCGTGCTGCTTCACTTCCGCTATGGCGGAAGGATCATGGGATGTATTGCTGTATTTGTGCTGATCGTGCTCTGGAGAGAAGGGACAGTTTGGCAGCAAATACAGGAGCAGACACAATGCCTTGTTTATGTTCTTACCGCCCAGTACAGCAAAGTGTACGGGTGGCCCGTTTGGGGAACGCCTGCAGCGCAAGATGTATCACTTCCACTAATCATTTGGGCAACCCTTGTGGCAGCAAGTGTTAACTGGCATATCTGCCGATGCAAACACATTGTTGTCGCTATAATCCCAGTAGTAATACCGTTGATACTGTGCTTTTTGACAACCGCTAGAGTTCCTGATACGGTGTACCTATATTTGCTGATCTTGGGATTGGCTATTCTGTTAATAACGGACTGGACGAGAAAGAAACAGCCTGACCAGGGCATGAAACTGCTCCTTTGGACAGCTTTGCCGATTGCCGTTTCCTTGGCACTGTTATTTGCCTTTAATCCAAAAGACAAATATGATACCAGCGCAAGTGTTTTTCAGAAAGAAGTTGTGGCGTGGTTTCAAAAACTCCGGAACACGACGGAATCTGTCGTAGACGTACCTGTCGGAGAAGAACTAAACCTGAGGACCGTGGGGCCTAAAAGTGAGATGTCCTTTTATGTTATGGGTGTAAAATCACCTGTTAGCGGGACGCTTTACTTCCGCGGTCGAGATTACGATGAATATACTGGCACTGGCTGGAATGCTTCTGAAATACGAAACGAGGAATTCTCTTCCGGCCAATCTTCTCTGGGAGAGTTAACCATCTTTACCGTTGGTGTCCATAACGTGCTGTATGTCCCATATTATGCAACTGAGAAAATCAATCTCGCAGGCGGCGCCATGGAAAACGAAGAAAATCTTTCACGATACAGTTATTTTCTGTCCGAAACAGGTCTCGCAAATGCTAGCACTCCCCACTCTCGGTATACGAAACTTCCAGACGATACACTCCAATGGGCAAAGAAAATTGTATTGGACATTGCAGGCGGAAATATATCGGACAAAGAGAAAATCATTCGGATTCAGAATTATGTTCGAAGCAGTGCAGTCTATGATCTATCCACCGCGCAAATGGATCCTGATTACGATGATTTTGCACAATGGTTCTTGGAAGAAAGTGAAACCGGATACTGTATTCATTTCGCCACAGCTGCAACCGTGTTGCTACGTGCTGCCGGGATTCCTGCGCGGTACGTGGACGGATATAAGGTGATCTGTAAAGCAGGATTGCATGTACTGGCAACCAGTCAGGATGCCCATGCCTGGGTTGAGTATTATGATTCTGTTTCTCGTGTATGGCGTATTCTTGAGGCAACACCGGGTGATGCTGAGCATGAGACCCCTTCGTCTACGGTGCCCACACCGGAAACAGAACCATCTCCCAAAGAAACGCAGCCTGAAACGGAGCCGGACAATACAGAAACCGAACCCAGTGCTACAGAAGGTGTTCCCACAAAACCGCCGACGGGCGAGGAAGAAATTCCTGGAACACCCACCGATCCCACGGAGAATGTTTCGGAACAAACTACGGAAAAGGAATCTTTCCAAGTTCCTGAGTGGATAAAAAGTGTTTTCAAATGGTTGTTGTTCGTAGCCTGTATACCATTTCAAGGCTATTTGCGCATTTGTCGGAAGCGGAAGCTATGGAACAAAGGAAGACCGAATCAGCGCACGATGACCAGATGGCGCCAGACCCGCTCTTTTGCAAAGCTGCTGAAGCAGCCGTATCCCGAAGATTTGGACAACCTGGCTCAAAAGGCAACATTCAGCCAGCACAGAATCAGGCCGGAGGAATTGCAACAATTTGAGGATTATCACAAAATGCTTATCAAACAGGTTGCTGAAAAACCGTGGTATCTTAGAATGGTATTCAAGTGGATTTTTGCGATGGGTTAAAGCACGAAGTTCTAAAACAAGACACAAAACTCCCTGCACGGTATGTTCACTCATTATCGACAAAGAAACCGCTCCTCGGATGAGGAGCGGTTTCGTATATATTTATAGATTGTACCACTTGATTTCGTTGGCATCCAAATGCAGATCAAAACTGC
>JAZOWQ010000053.1:0-12338 GCA_045659325.1 Faecousia sp.
TTCGAGTCCGTCTACCGGCTCCAAGCGGAGCTTGGAGGCGTAGGACGAGAACAATTTAATGTAACAGTCCGGTGGACTGTTGCCGGCGAGGGCTAGACCGAGCCGAACCTTGATTGACCGAGTCCGTCTACCGGCTCCAACCAGACTCTCAAACAAACTGAATATGGGGGAGTTCCCGAGTGGCCAAAGGGGACAGACTGTAAATCTGCTGCGTATCGCTTCAATGGTTCGAATCCGTCCTCCCCCACCACAAAAAGACAAACACCGTTCGGTGTTGGTCTTTTTGTGCTGAGGACGGATTCGAAAGGCGGCTCTTAGCAAGTGTCCAGTGGACACTTGCAACCGCCGTGGCTCGCCCGCAGGCGAGCGAATCCGACTCCCCCAAATGCCGTTTGCCATAGGCAAAAATGCAAATCGAATCCGCACTTTGTCTATCAACTGGTGCTGGGGCAGGAAACAAAAAACACTTGCATTATTGAAAAATTATGATATAATCTCTATCGATAACTTGAGAAAGGAGACCTCTTGAAGGCTATGGACGACGGCGACAGTAATCCCGACACTCCCAATTTATATCGTATAGAAGTTCAGGCGAAGCGTAGTCCCCATCTGCGGATGTAAGGATGTAGGCTTTGCCTTTTGCGCGTTTTTTGGACTTTTTTGTGATATATAAATGGAGGAATAAATAATAAAATGGATAATTCAATTGTATTTGTTATAGCTCTGCAGCTTGTTCTGATTGCGCTGAATGCTGTGTTTGCCTGTGCGGAAATCGCTGTGATTTCTATGAATGATAATAAGCTTGCCAAAATGGCAGCGGAGGGGGATAAGCGAGCCGTGCGTCTCGCCCGGCTGACTAGCCAGCCTGCCCGTTTTCTGGCAACGATTCAGGTGGCCATTACCCTGTCCGGCTTCCTGGGCTCTGCATTTGCGGCTGATAACTTTGCCGGTCTGCTGGTAAACGGTCTGCTGAAGCTGGGTGTGCCCCTGTCGGCGGATGTGCTGCATTCCATTTCTGTTGTGCTTATTACCATTGTGCTGTCCTATTTCACGTTGGTGTTTGGCGAGCTTGTTCCCAAGCAGGTTGCTATGCGGAAGGCAGAAAAGCTCGCTTTGGGAATGTCCGGTCTGATCAGCGGCATTTCCAAGCTGTGCGGCCCGTTGGTTTGGTTGCTTACCGTCTCCACCAATGGTGTTCTGCGACTGATGGGTATTGACCCCAATGCGCAGCCGGAGGAGGTCAGTGAGGAAGAAATTCGTATGATGGTGGACGCAGGTAATGAAAGCGGTACGATCGACAATGAGGAACGGGAATTTATTCAAAATGTGTTTGAGTTTGATAATCTGTCTGTGGAGGAGATTATCACCCACAGAACTGAGGTGGCGTTCCTATATATGGAAGATAGCCTGGATGTTTGGGATCAAACCATCACAGATACTCGCTTTACTTACTATCCTATTTGTAAGGAAACCCCCGACCACATTGTGGGTGTGCTGAACAGCAAAATTTACTTCCGTATGAAGGATAAAAACAAGGAAGCTGTGCTGGAACAGGCTGTGTCCGAGGCCTATATAGTGCCGGAATCTTTAAAGGCGGATGTGCTGTTCCGGAATATGAAGAAGGAACACCAACAGATTGCTGTGGTTTTGGACGAATACGGCGGAATGAGCGGTATCATTACCATTAAGGACCTGATTGAGGAACTGGTGGGTGATCTGGAGGATGACATTCCTGAAGAGGAAATCGCAAAGGCCGTTGTCCAGCTGGAGGAGAATCTCTGGCAGGTAGAGGGTTTCGTTATGCTGGAAGAGTTGTCCCAGGTGCTGGGAATGTCCTTGGAATCTGAGGAATATGACACCTTGAACGGTCTTGTCTTCCACCATTTGGGTACTTCTCCCGAGGTGGATGAAGTGGTAGAACTGGAAGGTCTGCATATTACTGTTACCAAGACCCAGAACTATCAGGTGGAAACCGCATTGCTTCGAAAGATTCCTGTTGAGAAAACAGAAGAAGGATAAAAACAAGGCTCCTGCTTTTTGGCAGGAGCCTTTTGGCTTATATGATTTATTCGCTCATAAAGCTGGCGACCACACTGCGGTAAACCGCGTCACCAATCTGCAGATAGCCGTTAATAGTGGGGTGTACGCCGTTGGTACCGATAATCTCGGTGACCTCGGAACGGGTGTTCACGGGCTTGGGCTTGGCAGGGAAGGCGTTTTCGCTGTCAAACTGACCGGCGATGTTGATAATCTCCACGAAGTCTTTCCAGCCGTCCTCGTTGCAGCTAGCCTGATAAGCCAGCTCTAGCTCGTGTGCATAGTACATGATCTCATACCAGTCGTTCAGGGGAGAACGGCAGCCGTAGCTGTGACCCATACCACCGTTGAGGGAGTGACCGCTGGGTCCCATAATCTTTACTTTAATGTCAGGGAAGGCTTCCTTAAACTTGGCAACCAGTTCCTTGGCTCTGCCCACAACAATCTGTGCATATTCCTTGCGGGAGAGGGTTCTTGCTTCCTGGCTGGCAAGACCGTTCAGGTAGCAGAAGATATAAATGACATCAATTTTCTCGATGTTGTTCCGCTGACAATAGGAAGCAATATCAAGACAGCCTGTTTCCGGATCAATGAAAGGAGAAGCTTTGCAGGTGGAGCACTTCTCAAAGTAGATGGGATCGGTGTCCACAGCGTTCTGGTAGTGTACCAGAGGAGGTACCATAGGCACAGGGGAGTCGTGATCCATATAGCGGTTGAACTTCAGATAGTCAACCTGCAGGGTTTCCAGCTGCCAGATAGCACCGTTTTCATCCTTCCACAGGGAGTGCTGATTTTCCAGAGAAAGGTTGTTGTTGCACTTGGCCCAGATGGCGCCGGGCTTGTTGGACAGGAAACTGCCCAAATGCCAGCCACCGTAAGCCTCGGTGGCAACCTCAGGATGATTCTCGGGAATGTTGGTGCCAACAAATTTTACCGCATCACCAAAACCGAGGCCCTCAGGTGCGCCGCCCTCGCCGTTAATGCGGCGGTTAACCTCGGCAACCCAGTGACCGCCTTCGGTGGTAGATGCGCCGATACACATAATATTCAGGGGCTTTTCGGGCTTTTTAGCAACAACCACATTCAGCATGGTTTCAGCGCTGCCCAGTACGGTAAAGTCTGCATCAATAACCTGGATTGTCAGCTTGTGCTGGCCGGGCGCGGTGGGGGTGTACTCGTAATAGCGGGGGAAGCTTTTGCCTTCCTTACACTTGACTACGATGGAATATACATAAGGGTTGGGCGTTTCGATGACACTTCTATAAAACAGCTGGAAGGTGTCACCTACGACCAAGTCGTATTTTTTCGGTAAAATAACTCTGATTTTTTCTGCCATTGTTGTATCCTCCAAAATATGTGTTGTTTATGCAAATACGCCTGTAGCCTACCAGTCGATCTTGCCCAGGCCCTCTATGAAGGCGGACATTGCCTTGGTACAGAACTTGTTCTTCTTATAGTAGGCGTAAATGTTACGATGGTTATATCGGGTGGGAAGCACGTAAAAATGGATGTTGCGCTGACTGACGCCCCGGATATTTCGCACCAGTGTATCACTGACCAAAGAAGCTGCCAAGCCTTGCTCCACATAGGAATACAAGGTGGTGAGCCGGTCCATTTCAAACAGAACCTTAGGTGTAAAGCCGGATTCCTGAAATATCGTGTTGGACTGCTTGCGGGTATCGTTATTCCGATTCATCAGGATAAAAGGTGTTTCGGTGAAATATTCCAGAGAAACGGGATCAGCCCCATTGATATGCCTGCCGTTGAGGATGTCCTCATAAGACAGCCGACAGAGCTTGCAGGCATTGTTTTCCGGAAACTGCTTGGGAACAGCAAGCAGCAGTTGCTCAGAAGTCAGATAGCTGCGCTCAAACAAATCTTCCGGCAACACACTGTTGTCAATGACAATATCCAATGCGCCGTTGCTGATTTCATTTTCTAGGGTGGTGGAATTGGCATCGGTAAGAGAAATCTGAATCTTAGGGTAATTTTGCATAAATCCAGAGATATACCGGGGCAGCACCAAGGATGACAGCAGCTGATTGCTGCCAATCCGTAAGGAACCGGTGTCCAAATTGTTTAGTGCTACTATGTACTCGCTGTAAGCATGTTCAATTTCCTGAATCTGTTCTGCGGCCCGGACATATTCCTCGCCGGCTTCAGTCAGATGAATCGGCTTGCTGCTTCGGTCAAACAGGGGCGTGCCCAGCTCCGTTTCCAGCGCTTTTACCATCAGACTCAGGGAAGGCTGTGCGATGAATAATTTTTGAGCGGCCTTGGAGAAACTCTGCTCTTTAGCAATGGTGCAGATCAGATTTTTGCGGTGAAAGATGTTTTCCATAGTACCCCTCCTTTTGGGAAATTGTAGCACTACGAGGGGTGAATGTCAACGATTTTTGGCTTTATTATAAGAATAATAGAATAACTTTTAGATTCAATATAAAATTTTAAATATAATTACAGATCTATAGTTGCAACGTTATCCTGGATGTTCAGTTTTGTGCCAAAGGGGGCAGAAAGCTCTGCTAAGTATTGTAATACCGCGTCGTTGTCTGCAATGTGGGGGTTGCCCATCTTACTTCTGGGCGCGCCCATACACAGAGTGACAGGGTAGAGTTGAATCTGGGTAATTTTGCCGTCCTCAGCAGTGAAGCCTGCCATGACACTGCGCCAGATGTTCTCCAGTACACAGTAGCCCTTTGTGCCGTTTTGGCTGCGGTTTGCCATATATTCGCCCACCATTGTGTCGTGAGCGAATCCCTTGTTTTGATAGGCATCAGCAGGCTGTACACGCACTGTCTCAGTTTGGAAAATGAAGTTGCCCAAGCTATAGAAGATAGGCTTGCCGTTGTAGATTTCAATACCCTGCAGCTCGTGAGGACCGTGACCTAAGATAGCGTCTGCACCGGCATCGATGAATGCCTTGCAGTAGGTTCTCATAAACTCAGCGGGATTTACAGTATCTGTACCTGCAAACTTATGGGAATGTATGCTGACCAGTACATAATCCGCCTGACGACGGGCCTCCTGAATATTGGCAATCATTCGATCCATATCTTTCTTAAGGGGAGCGGTATGTTGCTCGGTGACGGTGTCCAGCTTGAAACCCAACCCCCCCATGGTCAGCTCTCCCTCGGGCAGGGGATTGGAGTAGCCGTTGGAAATGGAATAATTCTTGGTGGCGTTCATATTGGTCTTTTCCACCACTTCCTGCAGCACATCAAAGTACTTCTGCTCTACATGATAGGTGGTTTTGAACCGCAGGGGATTCAGACCGGGACGGCCAATCATATCCACACTCTGATTACCGGCAATAGCGGCATATGTATTGTCGCAAACGCTGGAAGCAATCAGTGCTACACGGGCGTTGGGAGTCTCTAAGTAAGCAGGGGCAGCAGCCTCACGCAGGGTTGCACCTGTCCCGGCAAAAATCATATCCCGCTCCCGCAGATATTTCATTGTGGCCAGAACACCACCGTAGCTGTAGTCACCGGAGTGGTTGTTGGCGGTGTTAAACAGATTAAAGCCAAACTGCTTCAAATCGTCCAAAATTTCCGGCTCGGCCATAGCCCAAGTACCGCCGGATACAACGGCGGGATAGCCTTCCTGATTGTGAATGGTGATCTCCAAGTTGTTGAACTTTACATCGTGGCGGTTGATAATCTCCTGAACTTCAGCAAAACCGGGATAGCCACCCTCCGGCAACCGACGGGTCATAAAGGTATCGCCGGTGGCAATAAAGGTTGTCTTTTCGGCCATCATTCTCCCTCCTTACATATGGTACAGAATGGATTCAAATGCTACCTTGATACCGGGAATCTGGCTGTCAATCTCAATATATTCCTCACGGGTGTGTGCGCCTGCGCCCCGTCCGCAACGAAGCTCCACGGCAGGGATACCCATAGACAGAGGAATGTTGCAGTCAGTAGAGGCAGCACCGGTGGTGGGGAAGAAGCCGAAATACTTCTCGGTAATGGCCTGGGCCCGGGTAATCAACGCCTGATGACGCTCCTGACCCACCTCAATGCCGCAGGGACGGTAGCCTACCACAGTAGCGGTGACTTTGATACCCTTGGTGGCGTAGAAGGCCAGGGCAGCGTCCAGATGGGCTTCCATCTCTGCCAAATCCTCATGGTTGTCAGAGCGGAATTCGTACAGCATTTCTGCGTGCTGGGCGATGGTGTTAACGGAAGTACCGCCGGAAATAGTGCCCACATTGAAGGTAGTTCTGCCACGGGTGGGAACCTTAATCTGATACAAAGTGTCAATCAGAGAGGCCAGATAGGCAATGGCATTACGATTGCCGAACTTGGAGAAGGAGTGACCGCCCTCAGTGTCAATTTCAATCTTATACCGCTTGGAACCTACGGCCTTAGCGGCAAGACCGCCGCGGGTGGCGTTGGGTCCGAAAGGACCGTCGAAGGTGACGAACTCGGTTACCCGGTCGCCGTATTTTTCCATAATCTTCTTGCAGCCCTTTAAATTGCCCAAACCTTCCTCACCGGAATTGGCAACCAGCAACATACCCACATTCTTGGGTACCAGTTTGTTTTTGGCGATGTACTTAGCGGTCATCAGTAAGGCCACTACGTGAATGGTATCGTCACCGATACCGGGGCAGTACAGCTTGCCGTCCTCTATGCGCATAGGCAGCTCTTCTGTGTCGGGGAACACGATGTCAGTGTGGGCCATAAATACAACCAGAGGGCCTTCTTCCACATTGCCCACGGGATACACCACATTCAGGGCTTCATCGATGTACACATCCTCAGCACCCTGTTTTTCTAGCCAAGCCTTGCAAAATGCAGCCCGCTTTTCCTCGTGGTTGGAGGGGGCGGGGATTTTGCCCAGTTCCATCAGCAGCTCCAAAGCCTCCTGACGGCTGTCCTCAATTTCCTTCAGTATATTTTCATTCAGTTCCATACTGAGAATCCCCTCTTTTAATTGTATATCCATAGTTTACCACCGAATAGGGGCAATTGCAAGGCAATTTGGCGAATTTATAATTATTTCATATACAAAAGAAAAATTTATGTTATAATAAACAAAATATATCCGTATGAAGGAGGGAGAATGTGAAACTGAAAAAAGGATTTTCTTATGTATGTTACCGGATCATCCGGTTTTTTGTATGGCTTTTTTATCCCAAAATGACCGTGGAGGGAATAGAGAATCTTCCTCCGGAGGCTTGCATCGTTGTTGGCAATCATACCCAGATGAACGGCCCGATTTGCGGAGAAATTTATTTTCCAGGCAAGCGAAAAATCTGGTGCGCTCAACAGATGATGTACCTGAAGGAAGTTCCTGCGTATGCTTATCAGGATTTTTGGAGCGGAAAACCCAAGGGTGTTCGCTGGTTTTATAAACTCCTTTCTTACATAATCGCTCCCATTTCCGCCTGCGTGTTCACCAACGCCAATACCATTCCCGTCTTTCGGGATAACCGGCTTCTGACCACCTTTAAGCAGACGGTTTCTGCGTTGGCGGAGGGGGAGAACGTGATTGTGTTTCCAGAGTGCTATGAGCCCCATAATCACATTGTCTATACCTTTCAGGACCGTTTCATCGATGTGGCTAAGCTGTATTATAAACGCACCGGAAAAACAGTTTCCTTTGTGCCTCTGTACATCGCTCCCGCGTTGAAGAAACTGTACATCGGCAAGCCTGTTGCGTTCAATCCCAACGCGCCCATTGAGGAACACCGAAAGGAAATTGCCAATTACTTAATGGATGCAATTACGGAAATTGCCGTAAACCTGCCCCGGCACAAAGTTGTACCCTATCCCAATCTGCCGAAAAAGGAATACCCCTTCAATAAACCCTACGAGGAGAACGAGAAATGAGAAAACCTGTTGTTGATTACCGCAAACTGCGGCTTTCCAATATTACCTCCCCCCAGTATCGTCATCTGTTGTTACTGCTGGGTTGGGTGGTGTACTTCGGACTGTACTTTCTGACGGAAAATCTGATTCCCGCGGAAAAGTGCTATCCTGTGTGGTGCAAACTGGACGACATCATTCCCTTTCATGAGTCTTTTGTCATCTTCTATGTGGGCTGGTATGTGCTGATTGTTCTGTCCCTGGGCTATTTCCTGCTGTACAGCGTAGAGAGTTTCAAGGGTTTGCAAACCTACATTATGGTGACTCAAGCGCTGGCCATGGTGTGCTATATCGCATTCCCCACCCGGCAGGACCTGCGGCCCGAGGAATTCCCCCGGGAAAATATCCTTACGTGGATTATGGGTATCATCTATCAGTTTGACACCAACACAGGCGTCTGCCCCTCTTTGCACGTGGCATATTCTGTGGGTATCGCCTCCGCGTGGCTGAAGGAAAAATCCGCCGCCTGGTACGTAAAGCTGATTGTAACTGTATTTGTGATTGGAGTCTGCCTGTCGGTGGCCTTTACCAAGCAGCATTCTGTGGTGGATATTTTTGCGGCCCTGCCCGTATGCTTGGTGGCGGAAATCTTTGCGTTCCGCAATTACTATAAAGGGAAGAAAAAGGTGACAGTATGAAATACCGCAAGGATAAATACGGCAACGATATTTCTGCGTTGGGCTTCGGTTGTATGCGCTTTCAGCGCAGTGGCGGCAGCATCGATATGGCAGAGGCGGAACGGGAGCTGATGGCGGCCATCGATGCCGGTGTCAACTACTTTGATACCGCCTACATATATCCCGGCAGTGAAGCGGCGATCGGTGAGATTTTTGCCAAGAATAATGTCCGTGAGAAAATCTACATTGCCACCAAACTGCCCCATTACCTGATCAAATCCCGGGAGGGAATGGAACGGCTATTCAAAGAGCACCTGAAGAGGCTCAAAACCGACTATATCGATTATTACTTGATGCATATGCTCACCGATGTGCAGACTTGGGAGAAGTTGAAAAAGCTGGGCATTTTGGAGTTTTTGGAAGAAAAGAAAAAATCCGGCGCAATCCGCCAGATCGGTTTTTCCTACCACGGCAACTCCGATATGTTCTGCAAACTGGTGGACGCCTACGATTGGGACTTCTGCCAGATTCAGTATAACTATATGGACGAACACTCCCAGGCCGGCCGCAGGGGATTGGAGTATGCGCATAAAAAGGGCATACCGGTGATCATTATGGAGCCGCTCCGGGGCGGCAAGCTGGTAAACCGCCTGCCTCAAAAGGCGCTGGACATCTTTGGAAATTACCCTGTGCAACGGACACCCGCCCAGTGGGCCTTCCGTTGGCTGTGGGATCAAAAAGAGGTTACCTGCGTTCTGTCCGGTATGAACTCCATGGAAATGCTTGCGGATAATGTGCAGACAGCCTCGGAAACAGAAATTGGCGAACTGGGCGAGTCGGAACAGCAAATGCTGCAACAGGTGGTATCCGCTATCAATGCAGGTATGAAGGTAGGCTGCACCGGCTGCGGCTACTGTATGCCCTGTCCCAAGGGTGTGGATATTCCCGGTGCCTTTGCTGCCTATAACCGCTTGGCCTCAGAGGGTAAAATTGCAGGTATAAAAGAACACTTTATGTGCAGCGCTGCCCGACAGGATTCCACCGCTGCCTATAATTGCATTGGCTGCGGCAAATGTGAAAGCCATTGCCCTCAGGGAATCCAAATCCGGCAGGAACTGAAAAATGTGAAAAAATCACTGGAAGGCCCTGCTTACAGAATTGCCCGTAAAGCGGTAGAAATTTTTAAGTTATACTAAAAAACACCCCTCTGTGACAAAACCACAGAGGGGTGTTCTTTTAAAGCATAGGCATAACGCCTGCGGGGAGGGGACAGATATATCCATCACCAATCTTCTCGCTATGTTCTTCCTTGGCTTTGACAAGTAATTCGGGACTTTCCATCAGCCGCAGAATCGTGCCGGCAACGGCCTTGGAAGCGTAGAGCATAGCCCGCTTTGCATAGCTGCTCTTGCTCTGGGAGGCAGATTGCCAGCTGTGGCCGGGTGTACCCACGACCCAGTTGCCAATATGCATTTGCACAGTAGGACAGATCCAACTCACATCGGCAGTATCGGTAGAGCCACCGTGGGCCACAGGGGGCGCAGGGTCCAACACCTTGTCAGCATACATAGGCTTGGCCGCATCTTCTTTTGTCAGCATCATGGTAGCCTGCAGAGCCTTTCCGTAGGCTAAATCTTCTTCGGTGGGGACGGGCAGAGGAATGTCGTGCATAGCTTCGTTTGCAACAGCTTGCAAAGTAGGAATGGTAATCAGGTGAGAATAGGCTTTCAGAACCTCTGCACTGACAGTGGTGTCTGTCATCATAGCAGCGCCCTGGGCAATCCGGTCTACCCGGGCATGTAAGTCTCTCACAGCCTCACTGTCCACGGCCCGAATCATATACTGCACAACCGCGTGGGATTGTACCATGTTAGGGGCAGTACCACCGGCATCTAATATTGCATAATGAATCCGGCTGGTCAATTCCATATGTTCCCGGAGAAAATTGACGCCCACATTCATCAGTTCCACTGCGTCTAAAGCGCTTCTTCCCATATGCGGTGCAGCGCCTGCGTGGGAAGCAGTGCCTTCAAAATTATAATTTACCAGCACATTGGCAAGGGCAGGGCGGGTGCGCACCATATACATCCGTTCGGGATGCCAGCTGACGATGGCATCAACACCGTCAAATACACCCTCTCTCACCATAAAGACCTTGCCACCGCCGCCTTCTTCAGCAGGGCAGCCAAACAGGGTGATAGAACCCTTTCCGGTATCTTCAATGTAAGATTTTACCGCAAGGGCAGCGCCCAAAGAGCCCGCGCCAAACAGATTGTGACCACAGCCGTGGCAGGTGTCCTTCCCGGGAATGGAACGCTTTTCCGCGACACCGCCCTCTTGACTCATACTGTCCAGTCCATCGAATTCGGCCAAGATACCGAAATGGGGCTTCCCGCTGCCAAAGGTAGCAGTAAATGCAGTGGGAATACCTGCTACACCCCGGGCGACAGTAAATCCCTCTTTTTCAAGGGTTTCGGCCAGCATACGGGATGCTTCAAATTCTTTGTATGAAGTCTCGGGATTGTCATACATGGCGTCAGACAAGCCGCAAAGTACTTGGCTGTACGCATCAACTGTTTGTAAGTATTTCTCGTAGCGCATAGAATCACTCCTTAAAGGTTTTCTACTAAAGATACATTATATATCAAAATACGGGAAAATCAATGTCTTTTACCGTTTTCGATCTCGCCTGTAATGGGTGGGGGAGACCCCCTGGAATCGCAGAAACTGCTTGGCAAAGTAGCTGGTGTTGTTGTATCCCACGCTAGATGCGATCTGCTGAACCTGCAGATTGGTGTGCTCTAATAGGGCAGCGGCTTGATCCGTCCGTTCCTTGTTGACGAAATCGATAAAGGGCATACCCATTTCCTTGTGGAACAGGGAGGATAAATAGTTTGCGTTCACCGTCAATGCTTTGGCAGTATCCTTTACGGTGAGATTGTCCGTCAAATGCTCCTTGATATAGGTCACAGCTAAATTCACCAGCGGCTTCAGGTTGGGATAGGCGTGCTCCTGCACCAGCCGACAGTACCGACGGATAATCTGAGGAAAAAATTGAGATACCTGTGCAGTGCTTTTTAGCTGCTCAATTTCCAAGCCGATTTCGTTGGAAAGCCTGTCTACCCGGTAGGGGTGAATGCCCGATTCTTCCAATGCGTGGCGGAGCTGGGTGTTGAGTACGATGCAGTAATTCTGCGCATTTCGTAAAGGGTTGGTATTGCGGATGTCGGTCTGTTCACCGGGTGCATACTGTCCGATCATATGCAGTGCAAGAGAGAGGTTGCCTTGCTTGATGGCATCAGTGAGAGCGGCGCTGTGCTCATATCGCATTTCCACCTGCCGCATCTTTGTGATATTTTCACCCGCGGGAATTGCCTGGTGGAGTAATAGCTTTTCCGGGGAGGGGGGTGCCCATTCCGCTGCAATATGCGAGGATTTTTTCTGCCCTGTCAGATGCCGGACAATCAATTCACCCATTCGATACAGGGTGTGCCCGGGTACCACGGGGAGACCGCTGCAATACTGCAAGATGGTGGATACGGTCTGCTGGGGAATTCCGTATCTTTCCAGTAACGGAAGCGTATCCTCCCGGCGGAGGGCCTTTGTGATCACCGGCCCTAATGCATAGATGGTATTGGCCTGCTTGTTACCGTATAGCAAAAAGGTAATACAATCAAGCACAATATGTTCACAGAAAGCGTTATCTTCTAATTCAGGCTGAAAAATCTGTTGATAAAGTTGATCATTCTGCCGGACAACCCGGTCCAATATATGCTTTGTGCTGCCCTTTATAAAGTTCGTTATA
>JAZOWQ010000054.1:0-1695 GCA_045659325.1 Faecousia sp.
GTTAAGAATCTCCGGAATCCAAAGTCGTTCTTTATCAGGCCAAACGCTCCCTCTACCTGGATAGATCGGTTCATACGCAGCTGGATTCCTCTCTCACTGGTAATATTCTCCAAAGATTGCTGCCGCTTTTCCCAGAAGGTTTCTTTCATAATCACTTCCTTAGGTGCGTCTTTATCCTGTTTCTTGCAACACTTTTCCCGCTGGGGACAATTCTGGCAGTTTTCACACCGATACCATGCTCTTGTTATCGGTGTACCGTTGTTCACCTCTGTGGAAACTTTTCTGCAATACAGTTTTCTTCCCTCGGAACAAATATAGCAATCTTCCTCTTTGTCGTACTGCATATTCTCAATACGCCCAATCTGAGATCTGTATTTCTTTGTTTTCTGCGCTTCGTAATTGGATGGCTTAATGAAGCTCACCTGGCCGTTACTTTCCAAGTACAGATAGTTCTCCAGACTTTCATACCCTGCATCTGCCGTTACTTCCTCATACCGTTGCTGATGTGCCATCTCCAGCTTGTGTAAAAAAGGAATAAGGGTACCTACATCGGTGCGGTTGGAAAATGCATCGATGCCGGTAATATACTCGCTGTTTACCGCAATCTGGACATTATAGGCAGGCTTTAGCTGACCATTCCGCATGTGGTCTTCTTTCATCCGCATAAAAGTGGCATCATTGTCAGTTTTAGAATAACTGTTGCGCCCTTCTCCCATGATTTTCAGCTGTTCTTCGTATCTTCTCCACTGTAACAGCAGGCTGTTTAAAGATTCCCATTCTCTCTGCGCATCCGTTTTGTGCTTACCTTTTCCGTGAACAAAACGAATTCCTTCTCCCTTTTGAGAAACATATGTTTCCAGTTCTTCCGCACTTTTGCTGCCTGTTTGTTCCAGTACCCTTTTCTTTGTCTTTTCCAGATTCTTCTCTGCCGTTCCACGCCAGGTGAAGGTATATCTGCCGGCTCTGCTTTCCAGTTTGGTGCCATCAATAAAGACACTCTTGTGGTCTGTTTCGCCCTGTTTCTCCAAAAGCTGAACATACTGGTAAAACAGATCCTCTACCGCTTCAGCGCATCTTCCCGTGCGGAACCGGGAAAGGGTACTATGATCCGGTGCTTTTTCATTTTCCAGAAGCCACTTGAAATCTATCCGGTATTGGCAAGCCTCTTCCAGCTTGCGGGTAGAATAGATGCCGCATTGGTATCCGTAGGCCATTACCTTGAACATCACTCGTGGGTCGGCGACCGATTTTCTTCCCTTGGAAGAATACGCTTCATACAGTTTCCTGTAATCCAGTTCCTCAAGCTGGGCGCTGGTCACGCGGACGGGTGCGTTCGTCGATAACTCAATTTCACTATTCAGTATAATTACCAGTTGATTATTATCATATGATGCATTATACTTTTCTTGTTGTTTAGGGTTATTCATGAGCAGTTTAATTCTACAACAATAAGGCAAATCGGCCAACTCCTTTCGGAGCTGACCGATTTGTTTTTTTCTAAGCGTATTTTGCAACGCGCCCTTTTCTTATTCTTTTTCCGGCAGACGAATCCCAAAACGACGGAGCATCTCCTGCTGTTCCCGGATTTTCTCCCGATCCACGGCACCTACGCCCTTTCCCCATTGGAGAAACAGATGCCCATGCCGTGTCACCGCCCCCCACGCCCGGGCGCACCATGCCGCAGGCAACAGCAGG
>JAZOWQ010000055.1:0-5501 GCA_045659325.1 Faecousia sp.
TCGCCCTCGTTGGTGTAGTCGGGGATCATCTTGCGCATGATGTCCAGCAGGTCGTGCTGCAGGAACTCCAGGTCGAAGGAGTCGATATCGTGGGAGCACTCCTGAACCATAACGGAGCAGGTGGTGTGGTGGGAAACCACAGCAACGGTACCGTTCTTAACGCCGGACTCCTTTACGATCTCCATAACTTCCTTGGAAATGTCGTGGAAGGTGGGGATCCAGCCGCGGGACTGCAGCTGCAGTTCTTTCTGATATACTTTGAATTCCATTTTTGTTTCCTCCAAAAATTTAATTTTTCTTTTATTTTGGCAACCGATACCGGTTGCGATTTACTTAGTTGTGGCGTTCATCCCAGGCCTTACGGACAGCGGCGATCATCTCGTCTACCATAGCAGCCCGGTCAGCAGCCTTGGCCACACCGGAAGAAGAACCGGTGGCATCAGCGCCGGCGATGATGGTGTTGTACACATCGGTACCGTTGGCAATACCGGCAGCAGTCAGCACCAGAATGTCGGAATTGACGCTCTTAACGCACTTGGTAGCAGCCTCCACATACTCAGGACCAACGCTCACGCCGGTACCGATCAGCTCGGAGGGCTCGGCTACGATAATATCGGGTGCCAGAGTCGCAATCTTGGAAGCATCGGCCATAGAGTCGGCGCAGACGATGGTCAGCAGACCAACCTCTTCAGCGCGCTTAATGGTCTCGCTCAGCACCTCGAAGGAGATGGGCTTTTCCACATGGTTCAGCATAACGCCCTCAGCGCCGGCAGCTACCAGAGATTCCGGCAGGATGTCAGCCAGACCGCGGCCCACAGGAATGGGGTCCATATGGGGGGCGAACACATGGACATGCTTGGTGTTCTCCTTAACCCGGCGGATATCCACCACAGGGCAGGTGAAGATGATGTCCACACCGTACTTTTCAGAGGCAGCGTCAGCAGCTTTGGCCAACTCCAGGATCTGGTCGCCATACAGGTAGGACTTGGGGCCGATTTCAAAGAAAGGGGCCTTGATGGAACAGTTCTTGTTCATAGCTTTTTCTCCCATAATCAGTATTTTGCCGGCAGTAACCCAGACTGCCTCATTTTGGCATAGTTTTCACTGTACCTATCATAACCCCGAACGGACAATTTGTCAATTGATACCAAGTCTTTTTGGGCATTTTTGGTGAATATTTTTCGTGAAATCGGAAATCGGTTTGTAAATTTTCTTTGTACGGCTTGAAGGCAGGTAAAATTTGTGCTATACTGGGCGAAAAAGATAAATTTTAGGAGGAATTTTCTATGAAACCCGAAAGCCTGAAGGCTATCAAAGACGCCTATATCATTGAGCGGGATTGCATCAATGAAATGATGGATTACATTGACGATGAGCAGTTTGCAAAGGCTGTGGATTTGCTTAGCAAGTCCCCCCGTATCGGCACCTGTGGCTGCGGTCACTCCGGTATTATCTGCCAGCATATGGCTCACCTGATGTGTTGCATTGAGCGGCCTGCCCGCTTTATCTCCCCTGCCGAGGCTGTACACGGCGCAACCGGCTTCCTGCAGCAGGGCGATGTGATGATTTTCGCATCCCGTGGCGGCAAAACCAAGGAGCTGCTGCCTATCGTAGATATCTGCAAGGGCAAGGGCGTGTGCAACATGACCGTTACCGAAAATATGGAATCCCCCCTTGCTCAGGCTGCTGATGTGGTGCTGAAGCAGCATGTGAACAAGGAGACCGACAAGTGGAACGCCCAGGGCACTACCTCTACCACTGCTCTGTGTATGATTTTCCACGCTCTGCAGGCTGCCGTGATCGAGGAGACCGGCTATCAGGCAGAGCAGTTTGCCCTGATTCATCCCGGCGGAGCTGTGGGTGAGCGGCTGAACAACAAAGCTCTGTAAAACTGCCCTATGACAATCTTCGAACACATCAAAAAGCAGCACGAAAACATCAAAAGTAAACCCAAGGAAGAGCGCTGGAGTTATTTTTGGGATTACTACAAGTGGCATATGGTTGCCATTGTGCTGGCCATTGCCATTCTGATCCAGGGTGTGGTAAGCATCGTTAATCGTAGGGAGACCGTTTTCTCCGGTATTCTGCTCAACTGTATGATCAGCGTTGAGGATGATGAATTTCTGCAGGGCTTCTACGACCATGCCGGTATCGATACCAAGTGCCAGCAAGCCGCCTTCTACACGGATATCACACTTACCGATAAGAATAACAAGAGTGATATCACCGCCTTCCAGCGGATTATGGCCGGCATTGCTACCAAGGACACGGATTTTGTAGTGGGTCAAAAGGAAAACTTTCAGCTGTGCGCCTACAACACCAGCCGGATGTTTATGGATTTGCGGAAGTTTCTGGACGCAGAAACACTGGAAACCTTTGCCGATCGGCTGTATTATGTGGACGGCGCGGTGATTGAAAAACTATCTGTACCGGTGGGTGAGCTGCAGGACACCAGCATTCCCATTCCCGACCCCACCAAGCCGGAAACCATGAAAGACCCCATCCCTGTGGGTATTGATGTAAGCGACCGGAAGGATTTCCAGAGTGCCTACTATTTCCCCGACACAGTGCTGTATTTGGGCGTCGTTACCAACACTACCCGGCCGGAAATGACACGGCAATTTATTGATTATCTGTTTCGCTAAAACAATTATGTAAACCAATATTCAATATAAAAAATCCCAACAGCCGAGGCTGTTGGGATTTTCTTTTGTCTTACATCAGAGGCTCCATACCCAGGACCGGGTGACCCTTCTCGGTCAGCCAGTTCAACAGCTCCTCTGCATCGCAGGTGACAGTCTCGTCTGCCACCATGTCGGTGAAGTTTTCGATGCCGTACAGCTCCTTAGCAGTCTTGTTCAGCCGTTCCGCCACATCGTCCTTCAGTTCCTTGGGCATCCATACGATACGCTCGATACCGCCCTCAGCGGCAAGGAATTTCTTGGAGGAGATGAAGTGACGGCCATGACCCATAAAGCCGGGCGCCTGGACACCGCCGCCGGTGCAGGATGCCAGCTCGCCGAAGGTCATACCGGCAGGGGTCATACCCTTGTACTCACGGTTGACAACAATTACGCCGGAGGAGCAAGCCTCGACACCGCAGATACATTCGAAGCAACCGCAGGAGGTCATGGGGTCTTCCAGAATGGAGTACAGCGTGACATTCTCCACGGCGCCGTGGGTGGCTTCGCTGATCATACGGTTGACTTCCTCGTAACGGCCGGTACGCTCGTCAATCAGGCCCTTCTTCAGGATGGGCTGGCAAGGACCGTTGGGGTCCAGTTCGTTGGTAGCCTTGGCATCCAGCCAGGAAACTGCGCCGCACAGGCCCAAACGCTCAGGAGTAACCACGCAGCAGTGGGCAGGAGCGAAGGACTGGCACAGAATACAGGTGTAGTAACGGTCAACCGCCTCGTCGGTCATAGAGGCCAGACGGTCATCTCTCTGGGCATAACGGGGCAGTGCGATCTCGTCGCGGAACTTGCCGGCTTCTGCAGGATCGGTGATCAGAGTGATCTGACACTTGTCAACAACCGCTTCAAATTCATCCATAATCATTACGTACAGAACCTCGGCGAAGTCCTTCAGCCGCAGGCCGGCCTCATATGCGGAATTTGCCACACGGACACGAACCTGATTCCGCTGACCGGTGTGCATCACACCCTCCATATAGTTAAACCAGGCGTGGAATTTTCGCTCGATAACAGACTCGAAGTCTACCTGCATCTTCTTGCCGGCAACCTCCACAAAAGTGGCCAATGCCAAGTCTTTTTCCGCATCCAGGTCAGGTCCGATGATGGTGATTTTATGATCCTCAACCTCATTCATTTCCCGCATAACCACCAGCTCGGCAGTGGGATTCTTGGAGGACCAGAACTCGTTGTGCATATCAGCCTTACGGATGATTTCGCCCTCGAAGGCAGCGGCAAAGGCAACAGGAATGGACAATTCGGTAACCTTGACCTTGATATTCCGCAGTTCCAGGGACTTCTTCACAGTATCGTTATGATCGCAGACGGATTCCAGTGCGCCGGGTACCTGATTCTCCGCCAAATCAATGTCAACGACGACGGGGAAGCCCAGTGCGATAGCGCCTGCGCCAGCAGAAACAACCACAGCGTCAATGGCGCCAAAGGTGTTCACGAAGGCGGGAACTCTATTCTTGGTGTAATCCAACAGACCTGCCAAATCGCCGGGCTGTACATTGCCGAAAATCAGCGCTGCGCGGACAGCAACGGTGACAACGTGGATGACGGAAGTCACATCATGGCCCAGAGGAATCACACGGAACTCAAGACCCATACGCACGCCGCCATCGCTACACTGCTCGATGACATCGCCCACCATAAAGGTCATAATGCCCTTGGACTGGTAGTCCTTGCCCACCTTAACCACATCTTCGGGATTCTCTGCCTTACCCAGCACAACAGCGACGCCGGGGATATCACCGGTAACCAGGGGCACGCCCAGGGAGCGGATAATGGGGTCGGGCACGAAGCCGATGCCGGAGTCGTTTTCGTAGGGGTTACCGCCCTCGGCATACTTTAGACCCTCGATAATTTCAGCGCCAACAGCGGTAGCAAGGCCGGCATTCAGCGCCTGCCCTAAATCTTCCTGATTGGTGATCAGACTCTTCAGCACGCCAACGCAAGCGGTCAAATCGCCCAGGGTCTTGACCTTCACGCCGGTGGCAGCATAAATAGTGGGGAAATAGTAAGCAGTGTCGGGGAATGCAACGGGATGGCCTGCGCCGTACTTTTCGATCGCTGCATTCACAGCATTCTCGGTCAAGCCAGCAACGGCATTTGAGCCGCCATAGATTAAATCGGTTAATACACTCATGACAATTCCTCCATAACAATTTTATTGAAAATTAAAATGGCAGAGAGGGAGTCTTCCCTCCCTGCCATAAAATGCGGGGAAATTACATATCCAGGTAGCTGTCGGAGTACAGCACGTGATTCTTGAAGATGTCGCAGGACTTGATGGTCTCCATCAGTCTGCGGTCGTTGGGGTTGACGATTGCGGAGGTCAGACCCTGCATCATGCACATTGCAACCAGAGTGGAGTCCATAATGGGACGGACATCCTTGGGTGCGCCGTTGGAGTTGTTGGACAGACCACCAGTGGACTTCAGACCCTTGTCGGAGAACATCTTGATAGCTTCCAAAACTTCCATCTGCTTGTCCTGCATACCCTTAACAACCAGGAACAGGGGGTCGAACCACAGGTCGTCAGAGGACATACCCAGGCTCAGACCGCGCTCCAGCATGTTGTCACAGTGCATCATACGCTCTTCGTTGTCCTTGGCGATACCGTCAGCGGAACACAGAGCGATACAAATAGCATCGTTGGCAGCAGCCAGGTCGATGTAGCCGATACGGGAACCGGCGTCAGCGGAGTTGACGATGGGCTTGCCGTTTTCACGGTTATAAACCTTGATACCGGCCTCAATAGCGCGCATGTTAGCAGTATCCAGAGCCAGAGGAACATTGTTGAAG
>JAZOWQ010000056.1:0-5858 GCA_045659325.1 Faecousia sp.
GGCCGAAAAGTTCTGCGAAGAACGCAAGGAAAAGGAAGAAAACAAGGTTACCTATACCATCGTGGAAGCCTAAGGAGGTAGCAATATGCTGTTGACGTCCCAAGTACCTGAAAATTTGCTCCATATGTCTTTGGGCAATTCCGGTATTCTGTTTGTCCTGGGCTTGGTTGTGATTTTCCTGGGCATTGCACTGCTAATGGCAGTAGTCAAGCTGATGGGTATGCTGTTCTCCCGGAAAAAGGAGAAAAAGCAAGAGCCGGTGGCTGTTGAGGCTGCTCCCGCTGCTGCGCCTGCCACTGCTCCCGGAACTGCCGGTGAGCTGAAGCTGCACAATGTGCCCCCCAAGACTGCCGCTATGATTATGGCCATTGTGGCAAACAAGCTGGATAAGCCCTTAAACGAACTGCGTTTCATTTCCATCAAGGAGGTAGAGTGATTATGAAGTATAAAGTAACCTTATACGGCCGCACCTACGAGGTTGAGGTCGAAGCCGGTCAGGCAATGCTGCTGGCCGAATATGAAGCCATTGCTCCTGGTCGCGTGGCTGCTGCTCCTGCCGCTGCTCCTGCCGCTGCTGCTCCCGCCCCTGCTGCCGCCGTTGTTACCGGCGCCGGCCAAGTCGTGGAAGCACCTATGCCCGGCACGGTTCTGAAGGTGAACGTCACCCAGGGCCAGGCCGTGAAGGAAGGCGAAGTGCTGTGTGTGCTGGAAGCTATGAAGATGGAAAACGAAATCCTGGCTCCCAAGAGCGGCTCTGTTACGCAGGTGGTTACCTCTAAGGGCGCAAGCGTAAACACCGGCGATGCACTGATTGTCATCGCATAAGGAGGACGCTATGATCAATATTGGTGAAATCCTGCTGGATCTGTGGCAGAGCAGTGGCTTTGCGCAGATATTTGCAGGCTTTGCCGATGGCGGCTGGCAGAACCTGGTAATGATCGCCATTGCCTGCGGACTGCTGTATTTGGCCATCGTCAAAAAGTTTGAGCCCCTGTTGCTGGTAGGCATCGCATTCGGCTGCCTGCTGACCAACCTGCCCGGTGCAGGATTATATCATCAGGAGCTGTGGGATGCCTTTATGGAAGAAGGCAATGCCGCTTACCACGACTACGGCACGATTCTCAGCAACGGTGGCTTGCTGGACTTCTTCTACATCGGTGTAAAAACCAGCATTTATCCCTGTATTATCTTCCTGGGCGTTGGCGCAATGACGGACTTCGGTCCTCTGCTGAGCAACCCCAAGAGTATGCTTTTGGGTGCTGCTGCCCAGTTGGGCGTGGTGGCCGCATTCTTCGGTGCAGTTTGTATGGGCTTTACCGGTCCTGAAGCCGCTTCCATCGGCATCATCGGCGGTGCAGACGGTCCTACCGCTATCTTCCTGACCAGTCAGCTGGCTCCCCACCTGTTGGGCGCAATTGCTGTGGCAGCCTACTCCTATATGGCGCTGATTCCCCTGATTCAGCCGCCCTTTATGAAGCTGCTGACCACCAAGAAGATGCGTGAAGTGAAGATGGAGCAGTCCCGTAACGTTTCCAAGACCGAGAAGATTATCTTCCCCATCGTAGTTACTCTGTTCGTGGCTCTGCTGCTGCCGGACACCGCGCCCCTGATCGGCTGTCTGATGCTGGGTAACCTGTTGAAGGAGACCGGGGTTACCGGCCGTCTGAGCGACACCGCACAGAACGGCCTGATGAACACCGTTACTGTGCTTCTGTCCACCTCCGTGGGCGCAACTATGGTTGGCTCCACCTTCCTGACTGTACAGACCCTGTCTATCGTAGTGCTGGGTGTGGCTGCTTTTATTCTGTCCACCTGCGGCGGTCTGGTTGGCGGTGTGATTATGTACAAGCTGACCGGCGGCAGGGTCAATCCTCTGATTGGCTCGGCAGGTGTTTCAGCTGTACCGGTGGCTGCCCGTGTGGCAAACAAGGAAGGCCAGAAGGCAAACCCCTCCAACTTCCTGTTAATGCACGCCATGGGCCCCAATGTGGCCGGTGTCATCGGCTCCGCTATCGCAGCAGGCTTCCTGCTAAGCGTGTTTGGTTAATAAATGTAAAACCCCTGCCGTAAGGCAGGGGTTTTTCTTTGTTTTCCCTTGACAAAAGTAGCAAAAACAGGGTATAATACCAAGGATATGTAAAGACATCGAACGGAAGAGTACGCAGAAATATCTATTCAGAGAGCCTCGAAAAGGTGGAAAGAGGTATAGAGAATGCTGCCGAACATGGTCCGGGAGTCGGCGGGTCGATAGGTAGGCCTGCACGGGTGCGCCCGTTATTGCGTTTGAGGCACATTTTTTGTGCGAATCAAGGTGGTACCACGAAGTATTTTCTTTCGTCCTTGCAGTGCAAGGGCGAATTTCATTTTTTAGGAGGAATTTCTATGTCTAAGGGTAATTACTATATCACGACCCCCATCTACTACCCCTCTGCCAAGCTCCACATCGGCCACACCTACTGCACCGTAGCAACCGACGCTATGGCCCGTTATAAGCGGCTGCAGGGCTACAATGTGTGCTTCCTCACCGGCACCGACGAGCACGGTCAGAAGATCGAGGACAAGGCAAAGGAAGCAGGCGTCACCCCTCAGGAATATGTGGACGACATCGTTCTGGGCGAAGGCGGCGTGCTGGATCTGTGGAAGCTGATGAACATCTCTAACGACCGCTTTATCCGCACCACCGACGACTACCATGTAGCCGCCATTCAGAAGATCTTCAAGAAAATGTACGAAAACGGCGACATTTACAAGGGTAAATACACCGGTAAGTACTGCAAGCCCTGCGAAAGCTTCTGGACCGAGAGCCAGCTGGTGGACGGCAAATGCCCCGACTGCGGCCGTGAGGTGCAGGATGCTGAGGAAGAGGCCTACTTCTTCCGTCTTTCCAAGTACGCTGACCGGGTGCAGGATCTGTTGGAAAACACCGACTTTTTGGAGCCTAGATCCCGTGTCCACGAGATGGTCAACAACTTCATTAAGCCCGGCCTGGAGGATCTGTGCGTTTCCCGTACCAGCTTCTCTTGGGGTGTGCCCGTGGACTTTGACGAAGGTCACGTGGTTTATGTATGGATCGACGCCCTGTTTAACTATATGACCGCTTTGGGCTTCTGCAACGATGCCAAGGAGGGCTTAGAGCAGTTCTGGCCTGCCGATGTCCACTTCGTGGGTAAGGAAATTGTCCGTTTCCACTCCATTATTTGGCCCGCTATGCTCATGAGTTTGGATCTGCCCCTGCCCAAGAAGGTCTACGGTCACGGCTGGCTGCTGTTGGACGGCGGTAAGATGAGTAAGTCCAAGGGCAACGTGGTTGGCCCCTATATTCTGGCCCAGCGGTTTGGCGTGGATGCCCTGCGGTTCTTCCTGCTGCGCTCCTTCCCCTTCGGCAGCGACGGCAATTTCTCTAACGAAATTCTGATCTCCACCATCAACACCGACCTTGCCAACGACCTGGGCAATCTGGTTTCCCGTACCGTGGCTATGGCACAGAAGTATTTCGGTGAAAAGCTCCCTGCCCAGCAGGAGGTCAACATCGAAATGGACAAGGAACTGGTGGAAATGGTCTGCGGTCTTCGGGATAAGTACGAAGAGCAGATGGAAAAGTACGCATTCCAGAACGCACTTTCTGAGGTGTTCAAGGTCATTTCCCGTGCCAATAAGTATATCGACGAGAACGCGCCTTGGGTACTGGCCAAGAGTGATGCAACCCACCCCCGTCTTGCCAAGGTTCTGTATAATCTGCTGGAAACCGTCCGGATTTGCGCAGGTCTGCTCACTCCCTTTATGCCCGCAACTTCCGAGGAAATTGCCAAGCGGCTGGGTGGCGCGAAAATGGATTGGGATTCCTTGGAGGACTTCGGCGCCCTGCCTGTCCAGGTTGCTACGGTTGCAGGTCCTGCCCTGTTCCCCAGAATTGATATGGAAAAGGAGTTGGCTGCTTTGGAAGAACTGTCTAAGCCTGTATCCGACATTGAAATTGAGCCTTATGCCACCGAGAATGTGGATTTCGACACCTTCTGCAAGAGTGACTTCCGTGCTGTGAAGGTCAAGGACTGCCAAGCTGTTAAAAAGAGTGATAAGCTGCTGCAGTTTACCTTAGACGACGGCACCGGCACTGACCGGCAGATCCTCTCCGGCATCGCAAAATACTACAAGCCCGAGGAGCTGATCGGCAAGACCCTGGTTGCCATCACCAACCTGCCTCCCCGGAAAATGATGGGCAAGGAGTCCTGCGGTATGCTGATCTCCGCTGTGCACACCGAAAAGGGCGAGGAGAAACTGCACCTGCTGATGGTGGACGATGCCATCCCCGCCGGCGCAAAACTCTGT
The DNA here is from genome assembly GCA_045659325.1 of Faecousia sp. Lineage (GTDB taxonomy): Bacteria > Bacillota > Clostridia > Oscillospirales > Oscillospiraceae > Faecousia. Next base: position 4,327 of record JAZOWQ010000056.1, read on the forward strand.
TAATAAAAAAGGCTTGCCTAAAGGCAAGCCTTTTTAAATTGAAAATAAAATGAAATAACCCCTGACTTTTACAACTAACCACGTTGCTAAGTCAGGGGTTATTCCGCGGAATGTACGGGTTCAATCATTGGTTAACCTCGCTTTCTATTGTCTGATGCATTTCCCTTTTATTACGGTTTGCTTCCGTGAACAATTTTTGGATTTCTTCTTACTTCTTCATTTTATATTTAACGGAATAGGGAACTGCATCTGCTTTGGGGTTTTTTACCTGTACATTGGTATCACCTCTTTGTGTCTATAATATAACACAAACCTTTTCCCTTTACAAGATGGGAGATTCCATAAAGAATTTGGCTTATTTTTGTGAGATATGCAGAAGTTTATGTTATATTTAACATTTACTTGACAGTTAATCACACGATATGCTATAGTAAATATGTTGGGCGCCTCTCCCGGAATGGAAGAGCCGCCCACATTTTTTATTTCAATCGTTTTTCCAAGGTTGCAGTGTTAAAGGGGGTCAGGTGTACCCGCTGGAATCCGTATTCTGCAGTCAGAACAAAAGACTTTGGCAGATCGTCACAGGGAATGACCTCGCCGTCCTGCTCCGCCCGGCTTAAAAATTCCCGGGTCCGCTTGGAGGTGGAGGTGTTGTCCATGTCGAAAATGCCGATCAGGCCTTTGTCCCGCACCGCCATATCGTTACCTATGTTCAAGTACATAAAAACCTCGCAATGACCAATAACGTTTTATTTCAGTTTTTGCCACTCAGCAACCGCCATTTCGTCGCACCGGTTATTCTTCTCATTTTCTGCGTGGCCTTTCACCCAATGGTAGCGCATTTGGTGAATGGCCGTCAAGTCCAGCAGTTTCTCCCATAAATCCGGATTCAAGGCAGGCTTTTTGTCGCTCTTTTTCCAGCCGTTTTTCCGCCAACTAACCGCCCAGCCCTTAGAAAGGCCGTCGATGACATACTTGCTGTCAGAGTAAAGCTCCACGATGCAGGGCTCTTTCAGGGCAGAAAGACCAGCAATCACTGCGGTGAGCTCCATACGGTTGTTGGTGGTGCTGGACTCTCCCCCGGAAAGCTCCTTTTCTGTGCCTTGGTACTCCAAAATGGCGCCCCAGCCCCCTGGGCCGGGATTGCCGGAACAGGCGCCGTCGGTATAGAGGGTGACAGTTTTCATTCTGTCACTTCCTCTGTTTCCTCGGCTTCCACCCGCTGGATAGCTACCAGCTGGTTGCCCTCTTCAATACGCATCACGATAACACCTTGCACATCACGCTTATAGATGTTAATGCCTGCGGCCTTCACGCGGATAATGACACCGCCGTTTTCAATCAGCATCACATCAAGTCGGATCGTAGCCATGTCGTTCTGTGAGCCAAGGAGTTGGAGAGATATTTTGTCTTCCTAAGACCGCTTGGCCTCCGACTTAATACGCATCACGATAACACCTTGCACATCACGCTTATAGATGTTAATGCCTGCGGCCTTCACGCGGATAATGACACCGCCGTTTTCAATCAGC
>JAZOWQ010000057.1:0-8953 GCA_045659325.1 Faecousia sp.
CGATAAAAAGCAGCTGGCAGACGAGGCAATTCATGTAGAGCGTGTTCTTTGCGGTGAATCCGGTGGCTGGCAAGACCAGATTGCTGCAGCCTATGGCGGCTTTAATCGCATCAATTTTGGGCCTGACGGATATGAGGTCATACCACTTGATATTCCGGCGGAACGCAAAGAACGACTGAATCAGAACCTTATGATGTTTTTCACAGGCTTTACAAGATTTTCCTCGGATGTACAAAAGGCAAACAATATTACAGCCGAGGCGAAAACAGAGCAACTGAAAAAGATGCTTGCTTTGGTGGATGATGCCCAAAATGTGCTGATAGATGAAAGTGCAGATTTGGACGATTTCGGTCGTCTGTTGGGTTATTCATGGAACCTAAAGCGAGGAACGGGCAATGCCGTTTCTACCAGTACGATTGACAGCCTGTACGAAAAAGGCATGGCAGCCGGCGCACTGGGCGGAAAGCTTTTAGGTGCAGGCGGTGGTGGCTTCCTGGTCTTTTATGTACAGCCTGAATATCAGGAGTCGGTACGGCAGGCAATGCAAGACCTGCTACATATCCCGTTCAGTTTTGAAGATGGCGGCACGAAACTGCTTCGCAATGTACCGGAGGAATAACTCCTTTTTAAACGGATGAATTCAGTGAGTGAGGTTGCTATATGAAAACAGTCATTATGGCAGGTGGCAAGGGGACCAGAATTTCCTCTGTGGCAAGTGATATTCCCAAGCCGATGATCCGAATCGAAGGAAAGCCTGTCCTTGAACATGAAATTGAATGTCTCAGGGATCAGGGGTTTACAGATTTAATTATCACAGTTAGCCACCTGGGCCATATTATCATGGATTATTTTGGAGATGGCAGTGGCATTTCCCCGAGTACCGGCAAACCGTTCGGGGTGCAGATTGAGTACTATGTGGAAAAAGAGCCTCTGGGTAATGCCGGCGCACTGTTCCGCCTAAAGGATAAACTGACAGAAGACTTTTTGCTTTTGAATGCGGACGCTATCTTTGATGTGGATTTCAACCGATTTATTGCCTTCCATAAGCAACATGGCAGTGTTGCCACATTATTTACCCATCCCAATAGCCATCCCTATGACAGCGGACTGATTTTTGCAGATGATAACGGCGCAGTTACAAAATGGCTCGCAAAAGAGGATGACCGCCCGCAATACTATCGAAACCGGGTAAATGCAGGACTGCATGTGTTATCTCCCAAAATTCTGGAGCAGGACATAAATACCCCAAAGATCGATTTGGATCGGCAACTGCTAAAACCGTTGGCGGGAACGGGCACTATGTTTTGCTATGATAGTCCTGAATATGTGAAGGACATGGGCACCCCGGAGCGCTATGAAAGTGTATGCAAGGATTTTGCGGCCGGCATGGTGAAGGGCAAGAATCTGCAAAATAAGCAAAAAGCAATTTTTCTGGACAGAGATGGTACCCTCAACCGCTACATTGGTTTTCTGCGGAATATTGAGGACTTTGAATTATTGCCAGATGTTTGCGAGGCCGTAAAACGGATCAATGAATCCGGTTATTTGGCTATCGTAGTGACGAACCAGCCGGTGATTGCCCGGGGAGAAGTGACCTATGCCCAATTACAAGAAATCCATAATAAAATGGAAACCCTGTTGGGGGAGAAAGGTGCATACTTAGATGCAATCTACTATTGTCCCCATCATCCCCACAAGGGATATGAAGGCGAAATTCCCGAATTAAAAATAGAGTGTGCCTGCCGGAAACCCAAGCCGGGCATGCTTTTGCAGGCAGCAAAGGATTTTAATATTGACCTGAGTCAATCGTGGATGATTGGCGACGGAGAAAACGATATACTTGCCGGTAAGGCAGCCGGGTGCAGGACGGCGCTATTAGGTACAGAGTCGTACGGACAGGATCTGTCCGTAGAGTCAGTGGCAGAATTTATTGGTGCAATTATAAAATAAATGTAGCACAGTAAAAGGTGGTGTACGGCAGACATGAAACAACTTGAATTACTGATATCCCGCTACCCTGTTTTGATGGGGGTAAAGCAGGATATCTATAACGCATATTTGCTCCTGAAGGACTCTTATGAAGCAGGCGGCAAACTTCTGATTGCCGGAAACGGCGGTTCTGCCGCAGATGCAGAACACATTGTCGGTGAACTGATGAAGAGTTTTAAGCTGCCGAGAAAGATCCACACAGAGCTTGCAGAAAAACTGCTGGCTGTGGATGAAAAGATGGGCCAGATGCTTGCCGCAAATTTGCAGGGTGCATTGCCTGCCATTGCGTTGGATGGCCACTATTCGTTGTCAACTGCCTATTCCAATGACTGTAATCCTATGCTTTGCTTTGCACAGCAGGTAAACGGCTATGGTAAGGCTGAGGATGTTTTTCTAGGCATATCCACATCAGGCAATAGTGAAAATGTGCTTTATGCAGCAACCGTAGCCAAGGCTAAGGGCATGAAGGTAATCGGCATGACTGGTAGCAAGGAAAGCAAATTGTCCGCCATTGCGGATGTGTGCATCCGTGTTCCGGAAACGGAAACATATATGGTACAGGAATTGCACCTGCCGGTGTATCATTGCCTGTGCCTGATGTTGGAAGAATACTTTTTTTGAGACTAGCCGAAAAGTAGCTTTGAGTTGATGACGAGGAGAAAACATGCAACGAGTCGGAATCATTACAATTTATAAAAACAACAAGAATTATGGCGGGCTGTTGCAGGCATATGCGTTACAGCACGCAATCAATCAGTTGGGTTATGACAGTGAGATAATCAGTTATCTTCAAAACGGATTGTCCTACAAGATTCGAAGATTGCAGAATTTGGGCGTAAAGCGGGCAATGGAGTATGTAGGCAATCGGATAAATACAAAGCTTGCATGCTTAAACAGCGAACGCAAGGAAGGTATTCAAGTAAGAAATCAAAGACTGCATGAATTTGAAATGTCAATCCCGCATTCTGAATTTACGAACGATGATACCATTCAAGAGGTTGCGGCGAATTACGATGTTCTGGTATGCGGCAGCGACCAAATTTGGAATCCGGGTCTGTGGTCGCCGGTTATGTTTCTGGATATTCCAAACTGTACGAAAAAACGGTTTTCATATGCAGCAAGTGTGGGAAGAAGCCAATTAACAGCGGCTGAAAAAGAGTATTTGCGAAAGCACATTGGCACGTTGCAGTCAATATCGGTTCGCGAAAACAGCGCAAAGGATTTAGTTGCCCCGTTAACCGAACAGAATGTAGCAACAGTTTTGGATCCAACTTTGCTGCTGGATAGGGAAGCGTGGGTGGCTTTCGCATCAAAGCCCAAGAATTGCCCAGAGAAGTTTGTTTTTTCTTTTTTTCTTGGGAACAACCAGATGCCCAAGAAAACGATAAAAGAGTATTACACAGGAAAACTGCCCGTGGTAACGATTCCCCATTTACAGACAGGGTTTAAGAAGGAAGATGAACAGTACAGCGATATTCAGTTGTATGATATAGGCCCCAGAGAGTGGGTATGGTTGATTTTACACGCTGAATGTGTTTTTACAGACTCTTTCCATGGTACAGCGTTTTCTATCAACCTGCACAGACCCTTTGTTTGTTTCGGAAAAGGAAAACAAAACGATACGCACACAATCAACTCACGCTTGCTGGATTTGCTGGATATTTGCGGTATAAATGAAAGATTTATAAGCGATTCCAAGCATTTGGAGAAAGTTGTTGGTAAGCCCATTGACTATAAGTCTGTGGATGACAAAATGATGCGTTGGAAGACCACATCTCTAAACTATTTAAAAGAGTCCCTAGAGAAATGAAAACACGAAGAGGATTTGTGCAATGATTCAAGTCAGCATGGATGCGTGTTGCGGATGTGCCGCATGTGCCAATAGTTGCCCAAAGGCATGCATAGAAATGCGGGCAAACCATGAAGGTTTTTTACATCCCAAAGTGGACACTTCCCGTTGTGTTGAATGTGGCCTGTGTGAGAAAGCATGCCCGGTGCTTCAGTCTAAACTGGAAAATACGACAACACCGGTGTCCTATATTGCGTATAATGCAGATCGAGAGGAACGCGGTAATAGTTCATCAGGTGGAATTTTCGTATTACTTGCCAAGAAGATTCTGGAGCAAGGCGGTGTGGTATTTGGTGCAGCATTGACAGATGATTGCTATGCTGTACAACACATTGCAATCGAGAATGTTGCTGACTTACCAAAAATCATGCGAAGCAAATACCTACAGAGCGAGATTGGAGATACCTACCGTAAAGTGAAGCAGTATCTGGTTGCGGGCAGGATAGTTTTGTTTGCAGGAACGCCTTGTCAGGTGGAAGCACTCCGGTGTTTTCTCAAGGATATGTATGATAACTTGCTTTGTGTTGATTTTGTTTGCCATGGTGTTCCATCACAAAAATTATGGGAACGATATGTGCGCTATAGAGAGCAGAAGGACGGCAATGTAAAAGCAAAACAGATCTCCTTTAGAGACAAAACCAACGGCTGGCGCGATTACTCTATGGTGTTCCAATATACTGATGGCACGAAATACTGCCGTGCATTTGAGGACGATTTATACGGACAAGCCTTTGTTAGAAATGTATCCCTAAGACGCAGTTGCTATCAGTGTCAATTTCGAAAAACAAACAGAAAAAGCGATCTGACCATTGCAGATGCATGGGGCGCGGAAAGTTTCTTCCCAGAGATGTTTGATAACCAGGGCCTTTCAAGAATTTTTGTACATACAGAAAAAGGTGCGGAAAGCTTGTTAAACCTAAAAGGCTTGGTTTGTAAAGAAGAGAACGGAAATAGCAGCGGTGCGGCTTTATGCAGCGCCCCACAGAAGCATCCCAAACGGGACGAATTCTATCGCCATTATATGGATGTAGACTTTGACCGTTTGGTCGCGCATTATGCAAAGCCCTCTATGCGAAAAAGGATGGTTTACATTCTGCGCAAACTTGGAGTTTTACATACGGTTAAGGGTGTGCTTGCACAGCTAAGACGCAGAAGGTAGTTGGAAGAGGCGAACATAAGATGAAAATTTTATACATTACCACCCTTGCTAGAAGCAGATTTGGATCTTTTGTCAAATCGGCCATTTATGCAGCACAAAGTGTGGGTGCAGAATTTCATATTGCGTCCAATGAGACAGGGATTGACCAGTCTATAAAGGATGCTGAATGTAAAGAGCTGGGGATCTACCACCACCACATTGACATTAATAGAGAACCCACAGCATTTGCACAGAACAAAAAGGCGTATGAGCAAATTATTGAACTTATGCAGACACATAGGTTTGATGCTGTACATTGCAATACACCGATGGGGGGCTTTTTGGGCAGACTGTGTGCAAAAAAGGCAAAGATTCCCTATGTGATCTATCAGGCACATGGGTTTCATTTCTGGACAGGTGCACCAAAGAAGAATTGGATAATCTATTATCCTGTGGAAAGATTGCTTGCTCGGTATACGGACTTACTCATTACAATTAACCGTGAGGACTATGCCCGTGCGCAAAAGTTTCAGCTGAGAAAAGGCGGGAAACTGACTTTTGTCCATGGAGTTGGTGTAGATGCAGAAAAAGTTGAATGTATAGCTGTGGACAAAGCTGCAAAACGTGCGCAACTGGGCATTCCGGAAGATGCGATTGTTTTCGTTACGGCAGGAGAACTCAACCAGAACAAAAACCAAACAACTGCCATCGAGGCGTTTGCACAAGCGGAGATTCCCAACGCCTATTTTGTAATTTGTGGCGAGGGAGAAAAGAAAGAGGATCTGGAAAAACTGATTTGCAAAAGGAATATGGAAAACAAGATTATTTTAGCGGGTTTTCGAAGAGATATGTTCGAAATTTTGAAAGCAAGCGATATTTTTGTCCTTCCATCTTTTCGGGAAGGGTTACCCGGTGCACTAATGGAAGCAATGGCTGCCGGCTTGCCCTGTATGGCATCCCGAATTCGCGGCAATGTGGATTTGTTGGGCCGGAATTATCCTTACCTTTTTGTGGCAGATGACAGCATGGACTTGTGCAAGAAAATGCAAAAGCTTACAGGCGAATGCAAACAATGGGGCGACTATTGCGCAGAGCAAATTAGACCATACACACTGCCCGTTGTTGTGGAGGAGCTTAAGCATATTTATGAGAGAATAGGGTGAAAGAAAATGCGGATTTTACATTTGTTAAGCAGCAATAAATATTCAGGCGCAGAGAATGTTGTGTGCCAGATCATTCATATGCTTCGAGAAAATGTAAATATGGAAATGGTATACTGTTCGCCTGATGGACCTGTCCGGCAGGCGTTAGCGGACAGGGGCGTTCTCTTTGTGCCCATCCACAAACTGTCGGTTGCGGCTGTAAAGAAGGTCATTCAAGAGGTGAAACCCGATATTGTTCACGCACACGATATGAAAGCCTCGTTCGTTGCGGCAGTGGCAGTAGGGCGTATTCCTTTAATCAGCCATATCCATAATAATAACTTTGATTCCCAAAAGCCGACCTTAAAAGCAAATTTATATCGGTTTGCGGCAGCCAAGGCGAAGCATATTTTCTGGGTTTCTCAATCCTCTATGACGGGGTATTACTTTCACAAGGGTTTGGAGAAAAAGAGCACGGTCTTATATAATGTGATTGATGGGAAGCAACTGCGGCAAAAGGCTGCGCAGGCAGAATGCCAAGCGGCATATGACATCATTTATATCGGTCGGTTGACCTATCCAAAGAACCCCCAAAGGCTTATTAAGGTTTTGAAAGAGGTTGTAAAGCAGCAGCCAAATTTGAAAGCTGCAGTGATTGGCATCGGCGACTTGGAAGCAGAAGTGCAGCGGCTTGTCGCTGAGGAGAGCCTGCAGGACAATGTGCATTGTTTGGGTTTTATGAGCAATCCCTACGGAATCTTGAAAAATTCCAAGGTAATGCTCATGACCTCCCGGTGGGAGGGAACGCCCATGTGCGCGTTGGAAGCGATGGCACTGGGTGTACCTATTGTCAGCACGCCCACAGATGGCCTGTGTGAGTTGGTTGAAAACGGAAAGACCGGCTATCTCAGCGATGAGGACGGAGCATTGATAAGGGCCTGCGTGGAGATTGTCAATGAGCCAGACCGATGGATGGAACTATCTGCTGCGACAAAGGCGCGTTCCGAAGAGATGATGAATATAGAAAATTATAGAAGTACGCTTTTGAATGTGTATGATAATGCCTTAGCATAAAACTGGGCACGGAGGTGAAGATATGGAACAACGAATCGTTTTGATGACCGCAAATGTCCAAGGTGGCATCATTCAGTTTACATTTCAGTTGTACCATACTTTAAAAGCCATGGGTCACAGCGTAAAAGTGTGCATTCCGTGGCAGATGCACGATTCCGATATTGACGAGATTGCTGAGGAAGACAGATTACAGTATTACAAGGAAAAAAGTGTTTTTTCAAAGAAGCCTTATCAAAAGATTGCCGCGCAGATTATGGAGACAGAGCCGGAATATGTTTGGTATTGTGACGACAGCGTAATCTGCTCCAATGTTGGCCTTTGCCTTCAGAGAGAAAATGTGCGGCAGCTTTTGACTTTGCATGACGCAGGCGGTTATCATCCCACAAACCATGAAAGCCTGCGGAGTAAGGTGCTTCGTTGGTATGTTTCATGGGTGAACCGGACTTTTTATAAAAAAGTTCATCGTTTTGTCCTTTTGTCACCGGAATGTGAAAAGACTTTTGGAAGTCGTTTCCCGACCTACCTTTCCCGCGCCGTGCGCATGAATTTGGGAGCACACATTCCGAAGGATCAGGAAAAAATGCCGTCGGAAATGACGGCTATGGCAGAAAAGCCCTATCTCCTGTTTTTTGGAAGAATCGACAAGTACAAGGGAATTGGTCACTTGTTACGAGCCTATGACCCTGTTGCGAACACAGCACTGCCTCTCGTTATTGCCGGGAGCGGTATGCTCAGCGATGAGGAAAAAGAAAGGTTAAGCGGCGTCAAAAATGTCACGCTAATCAACCGATATATCCAGGATGGAGAAATGAAATGGTTGTTTTCCCATGCAGCAGCGGCGGTGTTGCCGTATATTGAAGCTACCCAAAGCGGCATCATTCCCATCGCCTATGCATACGGAAAACCGGTAATCGTTTCCAATATTCCCGGGTTAACGCAGTTCGTTCAGGACGGCGTGACGGGTGTTATTGCAAAGGATATCGCAGAACTAAGTGTGGCCATTGGTGCAATGACGGTGGATGCTGCCGAAGCAATGAGCGGTGCGGTAACGCATTATCATGATGAGCACATGGACTGGCAGCATAATCTTAAAAGGATGTTCTCAGAAATATGAAACGAATTCTGTTTGTGATTGGGCAGCTGCGTGTAGGCGGCGTGTCCAAAGCGTTAATTGAACTTCTTAGGTGTATTGAAGGGATGTACGATATTTCCCTGCTGTGCTTCGACCAGAATGGGGCGTTCTTTTCGGATGTTCCGGATAGTGTACATATTGTGCCCACATCCAATCTCCTCGCATTAACTGAACGTTCCGCCAAAGAAATGCAGGCTGCAGGAAAAAGATATGCATTGCTGCGTTCAGGCCTCTCTCTGGGCACAAAGATGGCAGGAAAGAAATGGCCGGCAAAGCTGCTGACGAAAATGGCGGGAATGATTCCGGGGGAATATGATGTGGCCATCTCCTTTGCCCATCCCATGCCGGACCGGATGTTTTGCAACTTAGGAGCAGAGGTTGTACTTAACTGTGTGAATGCCAAGAAGAAGGTCGTATTCATCCATTGCGACTTTGACTCCTATGGGGGAAACTGCGCCTATAATCGTCAACTGCTTGGTCGCTTTGATAAAATAGCCGCGGTGTCCGACAGTGTGGGACGTCAAATTGTTAACTGTGTGCCGGAACAGGCCCACAAAGTATGCACAGTTCGGAATTGTCACGATTTTGACAAGATACGGGAAATGGCGGAAGTGGATCCGGTTACATAT
>JAZOWQ010000058.1:0-3735 GCA_045659325.1 Faecousia sp.
GGCATTCATGACCTACCTGAAGGCTGTTGAGGCTGGCGTGGACATCATCGACACTGCTATTTCTCCCTTCTCTGGCGGTACTTCCCAGCCCGCAACCGAGACCATGGCTTACGCTCTGCGTCAGCTGGGCTACGAGGTTGATCTGGACGACAACGCTACCCGCGAGATGAGCGACTACTTCAAGGGTGTTCGCGACGAGTTCATCGCTGACGGCACTCTGATTCCCAAGGCTCTGGCCACCGATACCCAGTGCCTGACCTACCAGATTCCCGGCGGTATGCTGTCCAACCTGATGAGCCAGCTGAAGCAGATGAACGCTCTGGACCGTCTGGAAGAGGTTATGGTTGAGACTCCCAAGGTTCGCGCCGATATGGGTTATCCTCCTCTGGTTACTCCTACCTCTCAGATGGTTGGTGTACAGGCTGTTACCAACGTTCTGGTTGGTGAGCGCTACAAGAAGGTTTCCAAGGAAATTACCGCTTACTGCCGCGGCGAGTACGGTACTACCCCCGCTCCCATCAACGAGGAGATCAAGGCTAAGATTCTGGGCGACGAAAAGGAAGTGGAAGGCCGTTACGCCGACACTCTGGAGCCCGTGGTTGACAAGACCCGTGAGCAGCTGGGTGACCTGGCCAAGTCCGACGAGGATGTTCTGTCCTACATCGCATTCCCCAACCTGGCCGAGAAGTTCCTGGAGGAGCGGAAGGCTAAGGAAGAGAATGTTTGCGCCTACTCCATCGTGGAGGCATAAGGAGGGTACGGTATGATGCTCACATCTGTTCCCGTGGAAATTCCTGTTTCTGAACCCACCCAGCTGGACAATTATCTGACCCTGGGTTTGGTTGCTCTGCTGGCATTGGTTGTCATCATTGCCATTATCCGCAAGGCTGTTTCCAACACGAAGGCTGCCAAGGTGGTTGTGGAGGAAGCACCCGCTCCCGCAGTGGAAGCCAAGACTGCTCCCGGCTCTGCCGGCGGCGTAAAGCTCCACTCTGTAGAGCCCAAGACTGCCGCTATGCTGATGGCGATTGTGGCTGACAAGCTGCAAAAGCCCCTGAACGAACTGCGTTTCATTTCTATCAAGGAGGTTGAGTAATATGAAATACAAAATTACTTTGAATAATCGTATTTACGAAGTTGAAGTGGAGGCCGGCAAGGCTATGCTGCTGGACGAGTATGAGGCTGTTGCCCCCGCTGCTCCCGCTCCCGTAGCTGCCGCCGCTCCTGTCGCTGCTGCTCCTGCAGCTGAGGCTGCTCCCGCCGCTCCCGCTGCTGCTCCTGCAGTTACCGGCGCAGGCGAGGCTGTTTCCGCTCCCATGCCCGGTACCATCGTGAAGGTGAATGTCACTGCCGGTCAGGCTGTGAAGGCCGGCGAAGTGCTGTGCGTACTGGAAGCTATGAAGATGGAAAATGACATCCCCGCCCCCAAGGACGGCACTGTTACGCAGGTTGTTGCCGCTAAGGGCTCTTCCGTATCCACCGGTGATCCTCTGGTCGTCATCGGCTGATAGGAGGCCAAAATGAACGATTTTGCAATTCTGTATGAGAATCTGCTGAAGTTTGGCTGGCAGGACATCGTGATGATCCTGCTGGGCTGCCTGCTGATTTATCTGGCCATCAAGAAGGAAATGGAGCCTTCCCTGCTCCTGCCCATGGGTCTGGGTACTATTCTCGTAAACATTCCCGGCTCTACCGCGCTGGTTGGCCCTATTCAGGAGCTGTATAACGCAGGTATCCACAACGAGCTGTTCCCGCTGCTGCTGTTCATCGGCATCGGCGCCATGATCGACTTTGGCCCGCTGCTGACAAACCCCAAGCTGATGCTTTTCGGCGCTGCTGCCCAGTTCGGTATCTTCTTTACCCTGGCTATGGCAAGCATCTTCTTCCCCGATGCTAAGGACGCCGCTTCCATCGCCATCATCGGCGCTGCTGACGGCCCCACCTCTATTGCTGTTGCAAACACCCTGGGCTCCAACTATAAGGGCGCTATCACCGTGGCTGCTTACTCCTATATGGCTCTGGTGCCTGTGATTCAGCCCCCTGTTATCAAGGCGCTGACCACCAAGAAAGAGCGTATGATCCGTATGCCCTACGAGCAGAAGTCTGTGTCTAAAACCACCCGTATCATGTTCCCCATCATCATCACCGTTGTGGCTTCTGCCATCGTTCCCGATGCAACTGCCCTGATCGGTTTCCTGATGTTCGGTAACCTGATTCGTGAGTGCGGCGTGCTGGACTCCCTGTCCGACACCGCTCAGAACGTGCTGGCAAACCTGATCACCATCTTCCTGGGCATCTCCGTTGCCTTCAATATGGTGGCCGACAAGTTCCTGCGGATTGACACCCTGCTGATTATGGGCCTGGGTCTCATTGCCTTCATCGTGGATACCGCCGGCGGCGTTCTGTTCGCCAAGCTGATCAACGTCTTCTCCAAGAAGAAGATCAATCCTATGATCGGCGCTGCAGGTATCTCCGCATTCCCCATGTCCGGCCGTATTGTTCACAAGATGGGCCTGGCTGAGGATCCTCAGAACCACCTGCTGATGCACTCCATCGGCGTTAACGTATCCGGCCAGATTGCTTCCGTCATTGCCGGCGGTATCATTCTGAGCATGTTCGGCGGTTAAGGAGGTACGAAAATGGATTTTTACTTTAATCCTATGGGCTTTGTAAGCCGTCTTTCCAACATGGGTGTTGGTATGCTGGTGATTTTTGTGGTCATCGGATTGATTATCCTCACCACCCTGCTGATTAACTGGTTGTTCTCTGATAAATAATATCGGATACGGAATAACTGCGGGGGTTGGCTCTTTATGAACCAACCCCCTTTTTATGCCCCTAAGGAGAAATTTTTCTATGATTTTAACAAACACAATTGATATTACTATGCCTGATGCAGGCATTACCGCGCTCCTTGGTTACGCGGTTGTATTCTTCGGCTTGATTCTGCTGATGATCGTGGTGATTCTCTTTGGCAAGGCCTTTGTTGCCGCCGAAAAGAAGTCCGCCCCCGCCCCAGTTGCAGCAGCGCCCACTCCCGTAGCGGAAGCCAAACCTGCCCCCGGCTCTGCCGGCGGCGTGAAGCTGCACAATGTAGAACCCCGTACCGCCGCTATGCTCATGGCCATTGTGGCTGACAAGATGGGAAGACCCATTAACGAGCTGCGATTCATTTCCATTAAGGAGGTAGAAGAATGAACATCGGTGAGACTCTACTGAAATTATGGAACGACTCCGGCTTTGCCAAGATGTTTGCCGCCTTTGGCGACAGCGGCTGGCAGAATTTGGTGATGCTGATCATCGGCTGCGTGCTGCTGTATCTTGCCATCGTGAAAAAGTTTGAGCCGCTGCTGCTGTGCGGTATTGCATTTGGTTGTATTCTGAGTAACCTGCCCGGCGCAGGCCTTTACAACCAGGAACTGTGGGATAATTTTATGAACGCAGACCACGCAGCCTACCATTCCTACGGCACGATTTTGAAGGAAGGGGGACTCCTGGACTTCTTCTACATCGGCGTCAAGACCAGCATTTACCCCTGCCTGATTTTCCTGGGCGTGGGCGCAATGACCGACTTTGGCCCTCTGCTGAGTAATCCCAAGAGTTTGCTCCTGGGCGCTGCTGCCCAGCTGGGTGTATTTGCCGCCTTTATTGGCGCTGTTCTGCTGGGTTTCACCGGCGAGCAGGCTGCATCCATCGGTATCATCGGCGGCGCTGACGGCCCCACCGCTATTTTCC
>JAZOWQ010000059.1:0-21935 GCA_045659325.1 Faecousia sp.
GGATGGTGCCTTTTGCCAACATCTGCAACCTGTTTCTCTTGGCAAAAGGGATGCAATGTGCGGGGGCTTTCGGGTTAAAAAATGCTTGCGAAGTAAAAATCCCTATGCTATAATAAAAGAAAAAGGAGTGTGACCACAATGGCTTTTTGTTCCAATTGCGGCAACCAAATTGATACCGCTGCTAAGTTCTGCGGAAACTGCGGAGCTCCGGTAGCTGTTCCGGCCGAACCCGTTGCAGTGCCTGTTCCGGAAACTCCTGTTGTGGTAGTGCCGGCAGAGCCTGAGCGTGTGTATGCGGCAGAGCCTGTTGTCTCCGTAAAAACCAAGGTCTTTGGCTTTGTAGGTATGGGCCTGTCTATTGGCGGTTTGTTTTTTGCAATCATTGGTGTTTTGTACACGCTGATGGGATGCTTTGCTGAGATTGGCGTGGGTTTCGGTTTTTCATTGGGGATTGGTGCATTTTCCTGACCCTTATGCATTCTGGGCAAGATTTTTTGTACCCGCAGCCAAGAGGGTGGAAACACCTCCAATGTATGTTCTATCGGTTCCAAGTTAAGTATTGCCGGTATGATTGTTTCCGGTGTGATGATGTTCTTTGGGCTTATCGACTTGTTTAACGCAATGTAAAAATACATAGGTGGGATCGACCTATCAATCAAAGAGTTTCCGCCAGCGTTTTGCCGGCGGAAATTTTTATGCCGAAAGGAAGACTATGAGAAAAGAACTAAAGTTTGTTTTGCGGACCCGTCGGGAACAGTTGGAAGCTTCCGAAAAGGACCTAAAGTCCATTTTTACCATTATGTTCAGCCAACCGGAACAGCTTCTGTGCGAAACCAACGACGGCTTCCGCATCCAAAAATATACATACGGCCAGATCTACCGGCGCATTTGCAGCGCTGCCGGCGCCTTGTACGAGAGAATCGGCGCAACCCACGCATATGTTGCTCTGGAGATGGAAAATTCCCCAGACTGGATTGTGGCGTTCTGGGCAATCCTGATGAGCGGCAACAAGCCCTATTTGGTGAATTTGCGCTATCCCGACAGCCTGACTGCTGGCATTTTGAAGACTCTGAATGTGAAATATATTCTCTGCAGTGAAACCACCGGCCTTACCGGAGAGGTGATCACTATGGCAGACCTGGCAGGGGAGTATCCGGCTGTACCGGAGGATGTGTTTGAAAACGAACTGGCATTTTCCTCTTCGGCAACCTCTATGAATGAGGTGATTTGTTTCTATTCCGGCGCACAGATTGCGGCCCAGATTTTGAATTTTAGACAGATTCTGAAAGAAAACCCCTGTATCGCAAACCACTACAAAGGCTACCTAAAACAACTGGCGTTTTTGCCCTTTTACCATGTGTTTGGCCTGTTTGCGGTGTATTTTTGGTTTACTTTCTTTGCAAGAACGCTGGTATTCCTGCGGGATTACAGCGCCGATACCATTTTGAAAACCTGCCGCCGCCACGAAGTGACCCATATTTTTGCAGTGCCTATGCTGTGGCATACCATCGAAAAGCAGGTCCGTGCCGAGGTGGCAAAACAGGGGCCCAAAAAGGAAAAACAGTTCCGTAAGGCCCTGGCCTTCTCCACCGGATTGCAGAATTTGTTTCCCCGTGTGGGCGCCAATTTTGCCAGATTCCTTCTGCGGGAGGTAACGGATAAGCTGTTTGGCCCGTCGGTGATGTTTTGTATTAACGGAGGCAGCTACCTGCGGGATTCCGCTATGGAACTGCTCAACGGCATCGGTTACCGCTTGCACAACGGCTACGGTATGAGCGAAATCGGCATTACTTCTTTGGAACTGCGTCACCGTCCCAAGGACCGAAACCGCAATTCCATCGGCCATCCTTTCAGTTCTGTGAGCTATCGGTTGGATCAGGATGGGATTTTGCAGGTAAAAGGACCTACCGTGTGTGTGAAGAAGCTGGTTAACGGGCAGAGCATCTCCATGGAGGAATGGTTTGACACCGGTGACAGAATGACCTGCGTGGACGGCCACTATTATATCCACGGCCGCCGCAGCGATACAGTCATCGGTGAAAACGGTGAGAACATCAATCCGGATACAGTGGAAAAGGCCTTTGTGCCGGAGATTGTTCAGCAGTTCAGTGTGCTGGGTCTGCCCGGGGAGGACGGTCAGCAGCTGTCCTTGGTAGCCCAGATTCCTACCTATACCACCCAAAAACAGGCGGACCGGATCAGGACATATTTTTACACTGTGAACGACACCTTGCCTACCGCTATGGCGGTAAAGAAGTTCTACTTTACCTTTGATGACTTGGCGCCGCCCACTGCAATCAAAATCAGCCGGGCGCAGCTTAGCAAGAAGATTGCGGACGGTCAGGTACAGCTCACGAGTTTCCAGCAGTTCAGACCGGAAGACGCTTCCGAGGGAGGAAAATCTCCGCTGCTGCGTCAGGTTTGTGAGATTATTGCCAAGGTTCTGGATGTGGACGAAGCTGCCGTAGGGGAGCAGACCCATATCTTCTACGACTTAGGCGCCACCAGCATTCAGTATTTTTCTATACTGTCTGCCTTGGCAGAGCATTTTTCCGTAACGGAATACAGCAGCACCGATACCTACTGCTATACCCCGAAAGAAATCTGTGAATATATAGAAAGAAAACTGTAATATGAACAAGAAAAAGTGGCAAGTGGAGCTGTTTTTGGGCTTTGTTAAGATCACAGGCGCACTGCCTGCCTGGATTCTTTTGAAACCCCGGGTTCACCTATCTGCCGGCGCAAAGAGAAGACTGCCGAAAAAATGCATATTGGTCAGCAATCACATCAGCCTGATGGATTTTGTGTTGTGCACACTGGTGTTTCCCCTCCGTACAGTGCGTTTTTTGGTTGCAGAGGTGCTGTATAACAAGGGCAAGCTGATGGCAAAGTTTTTAAATTTGATGGGCTGTATCCGGGTGGAAAGAGACGCCAAATCCTTTGACTTTGTATCCCATGCCTTAGAGGTGTTGGATCAGGGTGGCGCGGTGGGTGTATTTCCCCAGGCCCGGCTGCCCCTGAAGGGACAGCAATTCCCCTTTACTGTCAGCACGGCCTTTATTGCCATGCATACTGACGCCCCCATTGTGCCGGTGTATACCGACGGCAATTACGGTCTGCGTAAGCGGGCCAATATGGTCATTGGCGCGCCTATTTACCTGCAGGAGTTCTGCAAGGAAGGGCTGAATGAACAGCAGCAGCTTGACTATCTCACCAAGCTTTTAGAGAAAAAAGTTTTTGCCTTGAAAGAGGAATTGAAAGCATATGCAGACACAGACTCCGAAAAAGAAAAAGTATAATCTGAAGCAGATTCCTATGGATCTGGCCCGGATTGTGTGTATTCCCTTGCTGCTTGTCTACCGTATGAAGCGGCTGAAGCCTAACGGAGAGCTTTATCAGGGTCATATACACGGCGGCGCTATTTTAGCTGCTAACCACACATCTTTTGCTGACCCGTTTTTGTTGGGCGTGGCAGTTTGGTACCGGCGGATGCATTTTCTGGCAGCGGAAGTGGTGATGAAGGGCAAACTGCGGAAGTGGCTGCTCAAAGGCGTAGGCGCGATTGAAATTGACCGCAATGCAGCGGATATTGCAGCCATTCGCAAATCTGTGGAGGTACTGAAAAAGGACCGCCTGCTGGCCATTTTTCCCCAGGGCGGTATTGCCCGCGACAAGGAGATTCAATCGGTAAAATCCGGCGCGGTGCTGATTGCACTGCAGGCTGGTGTGCCGATTATTCCTATGTATATCTGTCCAAAGACCAAATGGTACAGCCGCCGGGTAGTGGTGATCGGAGAACCCCTGGACCCCAAGGCCTATGTGCAGAATACATTCCCCTCTATGGCGGATATCCAACGGGTATCCCAAAAGCTGGTAGAAGCAATGAATCTATGTGTACCCCATCAATAAGGAGTAAAGAATATGGATACAGTTGAACGTCTAAAAAAGATTTTTCGCGCTGTCTTTGGAGAAGATATCGATGCCGCAAAGCTCACGCCGGAGGCCTCTCTGCGGGAGGATATCGGTATTAATTCTATCGGTCTTTTGTATATGGCTATGGCCGTGGAGGAAGAGTTCGGCATCAAGTTTAAGAACGAGGATTTCTCCGCCATCCGCACAGTGGGCGATGTAATCGCCTTTATTGAGAGCAAATGATTGGAAATATTCAGTGGGTTGCAAAGACACCTGTCTATGGAGACATCATCCGCACAAAGGTGCAGTTTTACCACCACTACGGTATTTTTGTATCTGAGGAGCAGGTCATTCAGTTCGGCTTGGCTGATGAACCCTTGCGGGCTGCGGATCAGATTAAGGTGCTCAGCAGTGATATAGCTGCCTTTTTGCAGGGCGGTGAGGTGGAAGTGGCTGTGCCGGATTCTACGGCCAGAAGACAGTTGCGAAGCCCGGAGCAGATTGTGGAAATTGCCCGGGGACGACTGGGAGAGGGCGGTTACGATATCCTTCACAATAACTGTGAGCATTTTGTCAACGATTGCGCTTTCGGCGAGCATACCTCTACCTTCTTGCAAAATGTACGGGAAAAGCTGCGCCAAAAATTAGGAAAATAATAAAACCACGGCAACCCAAAGAGAGGGTCTGCCGTGGTTTTTATATAATCTGCAGGACGAAATCCTTTATGAAGTGGGTTTGTCTGGGTAATTCCAAAATGTTGACGGATTTCAGGTTTGTAATGCCGGTGCCGCACTTTTTGAAATATGCTTCCTTTGCAGTCCAGATTTCAAAGAACCGACGCAGGATAGCAGGGTCTTCAAAATCACCCGGCTGCAGATAGGCCATTTCAGCTTCTGTGCAAACCCTTTGGCAGAGTTGGGGATTGATCGGGCGGATGTGCTCAATGTCGATGCCTACAGGATGTTCGCTGATGGCGCAGGCCACCAACTCATCGCAATGGGAAATGCTGATGTGCAGATTGCAGCCTGTCAGATAGGGCTGACCGCTATTGCTGCGATGTATGACTGCTGTGGAGATAGCATACTGCTCCCGCAGAAGCTTTTGTACCAAAATTTCACCTGCCAATGACCGGTTTTTGTCCTCTTGGCGGCGTAGGCGGTCAATATGTTCCCTTCTGGAGGGGGACAGGCTGGCGTAGGCCTGCTGCAGTTCCTCCGGAGAGAAATCTTCTATGTCACAGTAAGTCCAATGCATATTTCTGTATCCTTTGACTGAATAATATTGAAATCCTTTGGGTTATGCTATATAATGAGAAAAACGAAAGGAGGCAACGACAGTATGTGGATCGCCCTTGGAATCATCGGTTTTTTGGCAGCGCTGATCACAGCGATTGTGTTGTTGCCGGTAAAATTTATCGTCAAAAACGATGAGAATAATGAATTTATTCTGCGCTATAAACTGCTGGGTAAAACTTTTGGCGAAGACCCGAACCCCAACGACCCTATTATTAAATCTCTGAAGACTGCCGCCGGTGTAAACCGGTTAGGGAAGGCGGAACTGAAAAAGAGTATTCACAGCGACGGCTTGGAAAAAACCATCAAAACCAGCTATGGGATGATTATAGAGCTGTTAAAGGAAGTGGTGGCCCTTCTGCGGCTGTGCAAGATTGCAAAGCTGGAGATAAAGATTCGCAGTGTGGGAGACGGTCCCGACGAGGCTGCCGTCCATTACGGCCAGTACTGCGCTGTTACCTATGGCTTACTAAATGCCCTGCGGGCTTTTGTTAAGGTCCGCAAGCGGGGCTGCAATATCGATATTGGCTGCGATTTCTTTGGCAGTCAAGGGGTATTCCGCTATAATGTGGTGCTGGTGACCCGTTTCGGTCGTGTGCTGGCCGCCTTTTGGCGGGTTGTCCTTGCGGAAGCAAGGCGTATGTCGAATCGGAAGAAACCTCAACAGAAGTGAGCCAATACCTGCTGCAAATGCTCGGTGATTGTTTCCTGTGTTCCGCAGAGCATAGCGTGAGTGGTGTGGGGTAGAATTACCTGCCTGCAGGCTGGACAGTTGCGGGCAAATTTGCTCTGTGCTTTTCCGCAGACCACCCGGTCATTTTCCGCGGACAGCATCAGTATGGGGGTTCGAATCTGTTTCAGGAATCCTTTACTTGTGAGCTTTCTGCGCAGGCAAACCGATTGCTGTACCCAACGGACCGTCAGCGGGGAGGTGCGGAAACAGGCATCGGAAAGGCGGATCTCCATATTCCGCTGAAACCGGGCCTGGCTTTGGTCCTGTGCCCGTTCAAAAGGATAGTCCGGATCAAATTCGTCAGAGAACCAGAATTTCTTCTTCCTGTCGCCAAAGAGTGTGTAAAAGCTCAGTCCAACCCGGGCGGCAATGGCAGGCGTATTGCCGGTGAGAGGCTCAATCATAGGGGCAGACAGAACGGCTTTTTGGAACACTTCAGGATAGTGGGCCAAATACTGCACAGCAACCGCACCGCCCATGGAGTGGGCATATAGATACAGCGGACCAGCGGTAGCCTTGCGGACCACATCCCGGATAAAGCAATCCAAATCCTTCTCATAATGCCCAAAGGCATCCACATGTATCAAATCCTGCCTGTCAGTAAGGCGGCAGGAACGGCCGTGACAGCGCTGGTCATAGAGGAATACATCATAGCCTTGATGCAAAAGATACCAGGCAAATTCGTGATATTTTCCGGTAAATTCACTGAGTCCGTGAACAATTACCACAGCGCCCCGACTGTCTTGGGTTTGAAAATATTCATAATAGAGGGGCTTTCCGTCAAAACCGGCGAAAGTTCCTTCTTGCCGGCAATTTGCCAACTGCTGGGAAATGCCGGACATTTTTTCGCGGAATTCGTCCTCTTGCAGGACAGAAAGCTGATAGCTGGGGAAAATTTTCATAAGACCCGCCTCCCTTATATTTTTACAGAAAAGTGGTGATAATGATGGCATCTGCAAAGAAATTCTCCCACAAAAGGATGCTTATTATTATCATTTTTATTATTTTTACTGTTTTTACCGTCTCTATGGTGACCACAAAACTGGTCTATGACGGTGTATTTTCCCGTTATGACCAGCCGGTGGATATCCCCCAAACCCTGGAAGCTATGGTGGGGCAACGGAGTGTACATCAATTCTCCTCCGGGGAGAATCGGCTTACCGGATATCTTTATAATCCAATAAAGTCCGGCCCGACCAACGGCCTGATTGTGTTGGTTCCCGGGTTCTCTGCCGGCGCAGATGATTATCTGTGGCAGATTCGGGAACTGGTGGAATATGGCTGGGGTGTGTTTACCTTTGATGCCACTGGAACACAGCAGTCCGAGGGCAAGAATCAGGTGGGCTTTTCCCAGTCTGTGCCGGATCTGGAGGCAGCGCTGAAATATATTGAAAATAACCGGAATTTCGGTTATAATGAACTTGTTTTGATGGGTCACAGCCGTGGCGCCTATGCTGCCTGCTGTGTATTGCCGCAGACGCGGGATGTGGCGGCGGTGGTGTCTGTCAGTGGAATCAACAGCGCCATGGAAGGCGTTATGCATATGAGCGTCCAGGCGGTAGGGCCGATCAGCTACGGAAATTACGGCTTTTTGTGGCTGTATCAGGCTATGCTCTTTGGCACAGACACCTTGCAGCTGCAGGCATATGAGGCTATCTCGCAGACAGATGTGCCGGTGCTTGTGGTCCACGGGCGTGAGGATGCCCAAATACCCACGGATGCCTGTTCCATTATTTCCCACGCCCAGGAGATTACATCCTCCAAGGTAGAGTATATGCTCTGCAATGCCGGACATACAGATATTCTGTATGATGATGACGGAACGGCAAATGATGCGTTGATAGAAGAAATCCATAATTTTTTGCTCCGCAGCATAGGCCAGTAAGCGGAGGTCCGTGAACCGGACAGATAGAGAGGTTTGAAGTGGACATCGTATTGATACCGGCCTATGAGCCGGATGCACAACTGATTCCGCTGACAAAGCAGCTGCGGGAAGCGGGCTTTGGCGTTGTGGTTGTGGACGACGGCAGCGGTCCTGCCTATAAAGACATCTTTGACGGAGTCAAAACCTATGCCGATGTTGTCAGTTACCAACATAACCGGGGTAAAGGTGCGGCGCTGAAAACCGGTATGGCCTATATTCGGGATAATATACCCCAGGCGGAGCACTTTATCACCTGCGATGCCGACGGGCAGCACCGGGTGGAGGATGTGATTCGTGTCAGCCGGCAGCTGCACAGCGGACATAAATTTGTGCTGACTATGCGAAAGCAGCGGAAGGGGATTCCTTTCCGCTCCAAGGTGGGCAATTCTATGTCCCGGGTGGTCTATGCCCTGCTCACAAAACGCTATCTTTCCGACAACCAGTCGGGCCTGCGAGGATTTCACTGCAGCTATATCGATTGGCTGGTAAAGGTGGAGAGGGATAACTACGATTACGAGATGAATGTGCTATATTACGCATCCAAAAAGTCTATTCCTGTTTCTACCATTCTGATTGAAGCAATTTACATCAACAACAATCAATCTTCCCATTTTCAGCCGGTGAAAGACACAGTGCGTATTTACCGAAGCTTGTTTAAGCTGGCAATCGGCCTGTTTATTGGGCTGTTGGCAGCGGAAATCTGGGTGACAACCGCATCGGCGCTCTTTGACTATAAATACCTGTTGTTTACAGTTCCCAGCGCCGGTATCGTATCGTATCTGGTAAACGAAATTGTCAGCAGATGCTTTGTGTTCCGCAATACCCGCTGCCGGGATATGTTTACCTTGTTGATTCATCAGATCATCGCCTATATCCTGTATATGCTGGGATGTCTGCTGTTCTTTTATGCCTGTCCTAAGGTGCCCTTGTGGGCGGCGTTTAACATTTCCTTCCTGGTGTGCCTGCCTCTGCGGTATTGGCTGTATAAGTATACCGCAATCGCCCAGCGCACATGGGAAGAGATTATAACTGCTAAAGTATAATGCTAAGAAAAAGCGGCAAACGCCAAAAACTTGTTTTTGGCGTTTGCTTTTTATTTTGTCATTTCGGCGGCCATTGCCTGAGAGAACTGCGCTTTCTCCAATCGGAGAATTTGGGAAATAGAAGCAACCACAGTGCTGGTGTTGGCATTGCCGTGCATTTTGACCACAGTCTTTTTCGGGCCCAGGAAGGTGGCAGCGCCACGGGAATTAAAATCAAAGGTTTCAAAAAGCTTCTGACGGATCGCTTCCACCACATGGGCGTCCGCGCCGGATTGTTCTACAATCTGAATAGCGGCCTTACCCACAGATTCCGCGCACTTGAGCAGTAAATTTCCGCTGAAACCGTCGGTAACAATGACATCGGCGTAGTTACTGACCAAATCGCTGCCTTCTACATTACCCACAAAGTTCAAACCAAGCTGGTCAATTTGCTGATAGGCCTGCTGAATCAAAGCGGTACCTTTCTGCTTCTCCCGGCCTACGCTCATCAGACCCACCCGGGGATTTTCGATGCCGCAGTAGCACTTGGAGAAGATATGGCCCATTCGGGCAAAGCGGGTCAGGTCGTCGGCGGTGCATTCAATGTTAGCGCCGCAGTCTACCAGACACAGCAGATTTTCGCCGTTGCAGGGAAGGGCGCTGGCCAGCGCAGGAAACCGCAATCCCGGCTGCAGACCCAACCGGCAGATAGAGCCCACCAAAAGGGCACCGGTATTGCCGGCAGAGAGCAAAGCATCACAGGTGGAATCGCTTTTCAGCCGGTCGTAGGCAACGGCCATTGTCTTGCTGTCGCAGCCGCCAAAAATACAGGTAGGAGGGTCTTCGTTGCGGATATAGTCACTGGCATCCACCAGCTCATAGCGGGAGGGGTCAATGCTCAGGCTGTCCAGAATCTCCTTTGATTCCCCGGCAGGTCCAACCAGTATGGGGAAGAAGGGGAGGTTCTCGGCAAGAGCCTGCGCCACACCGGCGACAATGGGCTGAAAGCCCATATCTGCGCCCATAGTATCAATTACGATTTTGGTCATAGTAATTACTCCAGGGAGATAATAAAGTCATATACGCTCTGTTTGCCTGCTACAAAGCCTACATCTACCATGGGATATTCCGTCTGCAGGAACTGGGAAAGCTGCGCCACTTCCTCTTCACTGACATCCTGCCCGTAAAAGAAGATAATCACATCCTTGGGTGTGGCGGAAGTGATTTTGGGAATCAGTTCCTTGGCAGTTTCCACCCGGTGGTTGCCGGTTGCCAGAATGTGGCTGTTGTCAAGGCCAATGTAATCACCTTTTTTGATAGCAAGGCCGTCCATATGGGTATCTCTGACAGAGGTGGTCACATATCCGGTGGTGACGTTGTCCAAATTCATAGACATATTCTCCACCAGCTCGTCTACGGTGTCGTACCAGGGACTCATCATAGACAGGGCAGAATAGCCTTCTGCGATGGACTTGGTGGGAATCACCCGCACATCACACTCGGTGTAGGAGGCAGCTGCCTGATTGGCGGTAAGAACGATGTTGGAGTTGTTGGGGAGTACCACGATATGTTCCGCGTCAAACTTGCGAAAGGCTTCCAGAAATGCGTTGACAGAGGGGTTGTTGGTCTGTCCGCCGTCAATAATATAGGAAGCGCCGATGCTCTCGAAGTATTCCTTGATGCCGTCGCCGGATGCCACGGCAATAATGGCGTATTTTACCTTCTCCCGCTTCACTTCCGGCTGCGTCTGGCTGTGCTGGATGGACATATTCTCAATCTTTACAGAGATGAATTCGCCATACCTTCTGCCGTAACTCAGTACCAGATCGGGGGTAAAGGTGTGAATGTGAATTTTTACAATGCCGTCGCTATGCACGGCCACAATGGAATCACCCATCTCCTCCAAAGGCTTTTTAAAGGCAGACAGGTCAAAACCGGCAAGATCGGTTTTGTAGTTCATCAGCTGCAGAACAAATTCTGTGCAGTAGCCGTATTCCAGATGGCTGTCAGGGCCAAAGCTCACGCTGTCGGAAGCAGCAGGAGCGGTCCAGTCGTTCTGCTCCGAGATGTCCTCCGGGGTCTCACCCCGCAGATGGGCGCACATACCCTCTACAAAGCATACAAGACCTGCGCCGCCGCTATCCACCACA
Source organism: Faecousia sp. (assembly GCA_045659325.1). GTDB lineage: Bacteria > Bacillota > Clostridia > Oscillospirales > Oscillospiraceae > Faecousia. Next base: position 11,034 of record JAZOWQ010000059.1, read on the forward strand.
CCGGCTTCTTTCAATACCGGCAGAAGCTCCGGTGTCTTTTTGAGGGTAGCGGTCATCTGGTTGTGGAGAGCTTCAAAGCCTTCCTCCAAAGAGGTATACTTCTCAGCATTTGCTTCCAAAAACTCTGCCGCCTCACGAATCACCGTCAGGATCGTACCCTCTGTGGGGGTGCTGATGGAGTGATATGTGTCCTCCTTGGCATAAGCAAAGGCAGGGGCAAAATCCTGAAAGGTTATGGTTTCCTTGTCAGCAAAGCCACGGTACAGGCCGTGAATAAACTGAGAGAAAATAACGCCGGAATTTCCCCGGGCGGACAACAGCGCCGCCTTGGAAAGCGCTTGCATATATGCGCCGACACAGACAGTGTTTTCGTTTACTGCATTCAGGCCACCGCCAAAGGTCATCACCATATTCATACCGGTATCTCCGTCGGGAACGGGAAATACATTCAGCTCGTTTATGGTCTGCATATTCTTTTTTAGGTTGTAATAGCCGCCGGTAAACAGCCGGTGGAGGCCGATGCCGTCTAATATGGTTTGCATATTACTCATTTCCTTCAATTGTAACTTCTTTGCCATGGCAGAAAGCGATCACAGTGCCGGGGCCCACAGATGCGCCCACGATGGGGCCGATGGTGCTGACAGTCACCTTATTGAAGGGCGCCAGCTTCAGAATTTCTGTTTTCAGCAGTTCAGCTTCTTCAATGCAGTCTGCGTGGGAGAGGAACAGCTCCTCGTATACACCGTTGGCAGCCTCGCAAATATGCTCAGCGATGGCAATACGGGCATTGACAGCGCCCTTGGCTTTTTTGTAGGCGTAATTTTGACCCTTGCGGTCGGAGATGATGATGGGCTTCACGCCGAACAGATTGCCGAAAAACGCCTTGGAGGCCTTTACACGGCCGGCGCGGCGGAGGTATTCCAGAGAAGCGACTGTGCCGCATTGATTGACGCACAGCTTCATACCCTCGATGTAGGCTGCGGTGTCAGCGGCGCTGAGACCGGCAGAGCGCTTCCGGGAGGCTTCCATAGCCAGATAACCCTGGCCCAGAGAGCTGATCAGAGAGTCGATGCAGTAGATGCCTGCGTTGGGATATATCTCGGTAAGTTCTTGGGAAACCAAACGGGCAACATTAATGGAGGCTGACAGGGCAGAGGAGCAGGCAATATAAACCACATCCTTGCCGGCGTCGATTGCATCCTTAAATGCGTTGTAATAGGTGTCTCTCAGAATCTGCGTGGTGAAGACCCGGCAGCCGTTGCGCATCAGATCGTAATATTCTTTAGGGTCGTGGGACTCCCAATCCAAAGAGGCCTTGTATTCCACACCGTCGATGATATACTGCATAGGAACATACTCAATGCCAAACTCCTGACGCATTTCCAGTGTCAGGTCACTGGTGGAATCGGTTAAAACAATAAAGTCTCTCATTGTACAGACCTCCGATTGTTTTTCTGATTGGTAATAATGCGGTCCATAAGGGCCTGCTCTTCTACAAGCCCCTCGCTAATCTCGCTGCCATGGTAAAAGACTGCGCATAAACCGGGACCAATGGATGCGCCGCAGGACATACCCACATGGTTGATAATAATTTCTTTGGGAGAAAAGGCTTCTTGTACCCGCTGGGCCAGTACCTGGGCAGCCTGTTCTCTGTCGGAATGAGCGACAAAAATAATCTGCTCTTCAGGATGTTTAATCGTGCCGCGCATATACTCAATCACAGCATCAAAGGCATTTTGCTTGCCTTTGAATTTGCCCAACACTTGAGACATGCCCTGACGGTTGAAATCTGCCATAGGGTTGATGCCGATCAATGTGCCAAAGAAGGCTTTGAAATTGGAGACACGGCCGGTCTTTACCAAAAAGAACATATCGTCCATAGGACCCATCTGGTGTACACAATGCTTGTTCTTCTCCAGATATTCGTAGGTCTCCTCTAAGGTGTAACCCTCCTGCTGCTTTTGGCTTGCCATAATCACCAGCAGGGATAAGGCAGTGGAATAGCGCAGGGAATCTACCACCAAAATTTTCCGCTGGGGATATTTTTCTAACAATTCCTGAGCTATTTTGTTGCAAATCTGATTTGTACCGGACAGGCCGGAGGACAGAGTGATGGCAAGAATATCCTTGCCGTCTTTTAGGTATTTCTCATAAACTTCAATAATATCTTTTCGCCGGGCGCTGGCAGTCTTGTAAAGGACATTTCTCCCGGACATAGACTGATAGTAAGTTGCGGGGTCAATCAGCTCCCAGTCCAGATCAGCCACAGCTTCTGTGCCGTCAGGCAGGTAAATCGTACCTCTGATGTAATCGGGGATATGAAAGCGGTCCCGCAAATCCTTGGTTAAGTCAGAGGATGCGTCGGGAATGATCACAAAATCGGACATAGTTTTTGAATCCTTTACCCTTGAATTTTGTGCCGGAAAGATAGGCACAATATTTTATTTATGATACCATAATACCCAAATCAAATCAACAAACTTTTTGTTTTTTCGACAAAAGATAATGCAATTTTACAGAAGATGTGCTATACTGTTTTTAATAAAAAGCTTGGAGGAAATTATGGGCGTAATTTTGGCGATTCTGGCTGCGGTAGCGCTGAGCGGTCTGATTTTTATGCTGATATACACCTATCCCATCGCAAAACGGGTGTATGAAGAACAGCTGGTGCGTACATCTCAGGAAAAATGGGGCAGATGCTGCTCTTTTCCCGACGATGCCGAACAGGTCCAAATGTGGAATGACGGTGTTGCGTGGATGGAGAAAAACCGGGAGCGGATTACCCCGCTGGAAATTGAAAATGACGGCCTGCGGCTGTACGGCGAGTATTTCGATTTCGGGCAGGACCGATGCGTAATCATTTTGCCCGGCCGGTGTGAGAGCCTGATGTACTCTTATTATTTTGCGCCGCCTTATGAGAAAGCCGGGTTTAATGTGCTGGTGATTGACACCCGCTGCCACGGCGAAAGCGACGGCAAATACAATACCATCGGTGTGAAGGAAAGCCAAGATGTTCTGGTTTGGGCAAAACTGGTGCATGAGCGGTTCGGCAACCGGGAAATTTACTTCCACGGTATTTGTATCGGTACATCTTCCGGCCTGTTTGCCCTGCGGGCTGACCGATGCCCCGATTATCTCCGGGGAATCGTTACCGAAGGGTGCTATGTATCCTTCCCGGAGACCTTTAAGCGGCATATGATGGCTCTGAACCGTCCGCTGTTTCCTGTTTTGCAGCTGGCTATGTGGCAGATTTACCGCCACACCGGCACCAATGTATACAAGGATAAGCCGATTTCCGCCATTCAAAAGATAAAACCCGATTGCCGGGTGCTGTTTTTGTACGGTGAGAAGGATATTTTCTCCATACCCGAAAAAAGCCGTAAGCTTTTTGCAGCCTGTGTGGCTAAGGACAAGAAACTGGTATGGTTTGATCGGGGCGGCCATTCCCACCTGCGGATTAATAATACGGAAAAATACGATCAGGCAATTATAGATTTTTTTGGAAGATAACGAATGAGTCATAAGAAATATGCGGTTTTCACTATGGATGTGGAAACCTTTGCAGACACGGAATGTATCAGTTCTTCCGGCATCCGGGTCGATGTAGACCTGATGGACGGGCTGGATGAATATATGCAGATTCTGGATAAAAACGGAATCAAAAGTACTTTGTTTACTGTGGGTGATTTGGCTCCACGGATCGTGGACCGGCTGCGGAATTATATCAGCAGAGGCCATGATCTGGCTATGCATAGCTATTCCCATATTGCGCCAATGCAGGTGCCTCTGGAGCAATTCCGGGAGAAGACCCGCCGGGCCAAGGAGAAAATGCGAAGCCTCTTCGGCGTGGATGTGGTAGGCTTCCGTGCGCCCTGCTTCAGTATGGATAAAGCCCGGCTGGATGTGCTTCAGGAATTGGGTTTCCGTTACGATTCCAGCCATCTGGACTATCAACCGGCGCGGCATACGGTGAAGTTGGATCTGCGCAATTTCCAAAAGCTCCGGGATAATATTTTCCGCAGGAACAATTTCTATGAGTTTGGCCTTGCCAAAGAGAAGATTCTGGGTTTGCCTTTCCCAATCTCTGGTGGTGGCTATGTGCGGCTGAGCAACTGGGGCTTTATCAAAACCGTGATTGGGCATTATATTCACCAGAATGATTATTATGTGTTTTACCTGCACCCCTTTGAGCTGACCAAGCAGGAAATTCCCTTCCTGAAGGAACTGAAATCCTACGATAAATACTATATCAAGCAGGGAATCCGCGCCTATGGCCGGCGAATTGAACAGATCATTGAAATGCTGAAAAAGGACGGTTATGAATTCGTTACCTTTCAGCAGCTTGTGCATATTATGGACGCAGATGTAGCGCAATAGGAATACAAACAGCAAGTTAGGAGTAAGTGTATGGAATACAGAATTTTAGGAAAAACCGGCCTGAAGATCTCCCGCCTGGGCTTTGGTGGCATTCCCATTCAAAAAATCGATGCCCAAGGCACCAAGGTACTGATGAAAAAGCTCGTGGAGGCCGGTGTGAATTATATTGACACTGCCCGCGGCTATACTGTCAGCGAGGAGTATTTGGGATACGCGCTGGAGGGTATCCGCGAGCATTTCGTGCTGGCAACCAAGAGCATGGCGCGTACGAAAGATGCCATGGAAAAGGATATTGCCATTAGTCTGGAAAACTTGCGCACCGATTATATTGACTTGTATCAGATTCACAACCCCAATGCCAAGGATTTGGAGCAGGTATTAGCTCCCGGCGGCGCGCTGGAGGCTTTGCAGGAGGCAAAGGCCCAGGGTAAAATCGGTCACATCGGCATCACCTTGCACTCTGTGGACCTGTTCAAGCAGGCCGTGGAATTTGATTGGGTGGAAACCATTATGTTCCCCTATAACATTGTAGAAACCCAGGGCGAGGACCTGATTGCCAAATGCGGAGAGAAGAACATCGGCTTTGTCTGTATGAAGCCTTTGGCAGGCGGCGCGATCGACGATGCTGTCACCGCTCTGCGGTTTATTGCAAGCAACCCCAATGTAACTGTGGTGATTCCCGGTATGGCAGAGGAAAAAGAAATTGCCCAAAATGTGGAAGCTACCGCCAACACCGCCCCTCTGACAGAGGTCGAGCAGAAGAAAATTGCAGAGATCCGTGACTTCCTGGGTACCAATTTCTGCCGCCGTTGCAACTATTGCGCCCCCTGTACCGTGGGTATCAGCATCCCTATGATGTTCCTGATTGAGGGTTATTACAGCCGCTATCATCTGGAAGATTGGGCAAAAGGCCGTTATGCCGGTATGGCGAAAACAGCCTCCGACTGTGTTGGCTGCGGTGTGTGCGAAACCCGCTGCCCCTACAATCTGCCCATCCGGGAAATGCTGAAAAATGTAGAAAAGGTTTTTGGAAAATAATAGAAACCGCCTTGCAGTTACTTACTGCAAGGCGGTTTTGCTTATTTTAGATTTCCAGATCCAGTTGGGAGATGACGGCGGCGCAGCGCTTGCACAAACCGTTTTCGTCAGCTTCTTCAGAGTGCATCCAGCAGCGGGGACACTTCTCACCACGGGCCTCGCTAACACCTACGCTCAAGCTGGGCAGGTTTGTGCCCTGACCCACAGTAGCACCCTCGGGAGCAGCCTCCCAAGCGCAGGAGGATACGATGAACAGTTCAGCCAGGTTCAGGCCCTCGCAGGCTGCCTTCAGCCCATCGTCAGCAGCCAGGCTCACATGGGCCTCCAGTGCCTTACCAATTCGCTTGTCAGCGCGGGCAATCTCCAGAACACCGTTCACATCCTGACGGAGCTTGATAACGGTATCCCACTTTGCCATGGCAGCATCGTCCAATGCGTACTGTGCAAAGCTTTCGGGCATCTGATTCAGCAAGACATTCCGGGCATCGTCTTCCTTGCGGTGAGGCATAGCCTGCCAAATTTCGTCACAGGTGAAGGCTAAAATGGGAGCAAACAGCTTTGCCATTGCGTCCAGAATCAGGAACAGAGCAGTCTGTGCGGAGCGGCGGCGCAGGCCGTTGGGCAGCTCGCAGTACAGACGGTCCTTAATGATATCCAGGTAGAAGGAAGAGAGCTCAACAACGCAGAAAACGTTGATAATGTGGGAAACGGTGTGGAACTCGTAAGCGTTGTAAGCCTTCTTACAGGCAGTTACCAGTGCGTCCAGCTTGGTCAGCGCCCACTTGTCCAGTTCTTCCATTTCCTCGGGAGCAACCAGATTGTCGGGATCGAACTCGTTCAGGTTGCCCAGGCAGTAACGGGCGGTGTTACGGAACTTCAGGTAGTTCTGAGCGATCTGCTTGAAGATTTCCTTGGAGCAGCGCACATCAGCGTGATAGTCAGAGGAAGCAGACCACAGACGGACGATATCAGCGCCAAAGTCCTTAATCAGATCAGCGGGGTCAACACCGTTGCCCAGAGATTTGTGCATAGCACGACCCTGACCGTCAACCACCCAGCCATGGGTCAGCACCTGCTTGAAGGGTGCGCCCTTGTCCAGTGCGCCGACAGAAGTCAGCAGGGAGGACTGGAACCAACCACGGTACTGGTCAGCGCCTTCCAGATAGACATCGGCAGGCCACAGCTCGGGAGTGTCCTTCATTAAGGAAGCAAAGTGGGTAGAGCCGGAGTCAAACCAGCAGTCCAGGGTGTCGGTTTCCTTGTCAAAGGTCTTGCCGGAGCAGTGGGGACAGGTGAAGCCCTCGGGAACCAGCTCCATAGCTTCCTTTTCAAACCAAACATTGGAGCCAAATTCGTCAAAGAGCTTGGAGATCTTTTCGATAGACTCGGGGGTGGAAACAGGCTTGCCGCAATCCTTGCAGTAGAACACAGGGATAGGCAGACCCCAACGACGCTGACGGGAAATACACCAGTCGGCACGCTCCCGAATCATAGAAACCATACGGTCCTCACCCCAAGCAGGGAACCATTGGACATTCTCTATGGCCTTTACAGCCTCGTCCTTAAAGGATTCCACAGAGCAGAACCACTGGGGAGTAGCACGGAAGATAACCGGCTTCTTGCAACGGTCGTGGTGGGGGTAGGAGTGGACGATCTCTTCGGATGCGAACAGAGCGCCGCTTTCCTTCATATCAGCCAGAATCACAGGGTTGGACTCTTCGGTCTTCATGCCTGCGTACTTGCCGGCATAGTCGGTGTGACGGCCGTAATCATCCACAGGCACAACCAGCTCCATACCGTAACGCATACAGGTCTGATAGTCGTCAGCACCGAAGCCGGGAGCGGTGTGAACACAGCCGGTACCGGATTCCATAGTGACATACTCAGCATTGACCAAACGGGAGGTCTTGGGCAGGAAGGGGTGGTTAGCCAGCATATTCTCAAAGAACTGACCGGGGTAGCGGGCCAGGATCTCATAGCTGGTATAACCGCCAACACCCATAACCTTCTCGCACAGAGCCTCTGCTACGATGAAGGTCTCGTCACTGTAGTCGGGTTTCACCAGCACATAGTTGTCCCTGGGGTGCAGGCAGATGGCCATATTGCCGGGCAGAGTCCAGGTGGTGGTGGTCCAGATGACAAAGTAGGTCTTAGACAGATCAAAGCCTGCCAGCTTACCCAAGTCATCAGCCATAGGGAACTTTACATAGACAGAGGTACAGGGATCGTCCTTGTACTCAATATCAGCCTCAGCCACAGCGGTGGCGCAGAACGGACACCAGGTAACAGGCTTCAGACCCTTGTAAATAAAGCCCTTGTCGAACATTCTGCCAAAGACCTTGACTTCCTGGGCTTCGAAATGCTTGTCCATGGTGCGGTAGGGCTTTTCCCAGTCACCCACAACACCAAGTCTGCGGAAGCCGCCCATCTGCTTCTGAATGAAGTCCTCGGCGAAGTCTTCGCAAGCTTTGCGGAACTCGGGAACGGACATATCCTTATTGAGTTTCTTCTTGGAGTTCTCGATGGCGCGCTCGATGGGCAGACCGTGGTTGTCCCAGCCGGGGACATAGGGGGTGTAGTGACCCATCATAGCCTGTGACCGGACAATGAAGTCCTTCAGAGTCTTGTTCAGGGCGTGACCCATGTGAATGTAGCCGTTGGAGAAGGGAGGGCCGTCGTGAAGCACGAAGAGGGGCAGGTCCTTGTTCTTTGCCAGCATTAGTCTGTACAGATTCTGCTCATTCCAGCGCTCCAGCATACCCGGCTCCCGGGCAGGCAGACCGGCCTTCATTGGAAAGTCGGTCTTAGGGGTGATGATGGTATTTTTGTAGTCCATTGGATAAAAACCTCCGTGAAATAATCAAAAGAAAACGCCTTTGCCCCTTGGATAAGAGACAAAGGCGAATAACCTCTGCGGTACCACTCTTGTTCCATCTTTCGATGGCACTTGACAGCGCTGTATCGGGCGCAAATCCGGCACGGCCTACACACCCACAGGGGCTTCGGCGTACTGCTCAGAGGGGATATGCGCCGCTTCTGTATCGCTGCCTCTCACCACTAGCAGCTCTCTGAGGATAGGGAAAAGCGGGCACGTGTCCTCGTCATTGCATTTCTTATTATCAGCGATTGGTGGGGTCGTAATCGGGACCGAAGTTCTTGGAAAGATCGCTGAACTTGTTGACGGTGTCAGACAAGGGATCGGGAGCTTCTGTCTTAGGTGCAGTTTCTTCTGTAGTGCCAAACAGATTCTCCAGATTAGCGGCGATTTCAGTAGCCACTGCATCCGCAGGATCTTCATCCGGCTCGGTATCGTAATCATAGAACTTGCTGCCCACAGGAGCGGGAGGATTGGCATTCTTGATCCGGTTCAGAGCCTGAATGCAGGAATTCAATTCTGCTGTCAGCTCGTCAATCTTAGCAGCAGCAGTGCGGCGGGCATCATCCACGCGCTCATTTTCCGCAGCAATCAGCGTATCCGCATTCTTGGCATTCTCAGCGGCCAGCGCATTGGCGTTGTTCAGCATCTCGGTGCACTTTTCCTCTGCGGACTTGACCATCTGGTCGCAGGTCTTCTGGGCATTGACGATGGCATCCTTCATGGATTCCTCATTGCTACGGTACTCTTCCAGCTTAGTGACCAGAACACGCATTTTGCTCTTGAGCAGAGCATTTTCCTTGTAAAGGGTGATGTAATCCTCGGTCAGAGGTCCGAGAATTTCGTCAACAGACTGCATATCGTAGCCGCCGAAGGTGGCCCGACCAAAGGAAATCTGTTCAATTTGTTGTGGTGTAATCATATGTGAGCCTCTTTCTCTGGATTAAATGTAGCTGTTTTCTGCTTCGGCCTGGAGATTCTCCAGATCACCGATTACTTCCATGTTGTGGGGGCAGAAGAGATAAGTGGACTGAGCTACCTTCTTTACCTTGCCGTCCAGCGCGTAAGCACAGCCGGACAGGAAATCCACAACCCGGCGGGCCATAGCCTTATCTACATTTTCCATATTCACAATGACAGCTTTTCTGCTGCGCAGATCATCTGCTGCCTTGGAAGTGTCGTTAAAGTTGGCAGGGTGGAACAGGACCACTTCCTGCTTGTTACCCATGCTGACTACCTGACCGCTGAACGCAGTGGTGCCGGTGGGCTTGGTGGTATTGTAAGAGGGAGTCTCTTCGGTAGTGCCACCAAAGAGGGGGGCGCGGCGAGTACGGGCGGGACGATCTTCCTGCTCTTCCTCGTAGCCGTCCAGCTCCTCTTCGTATTCATCATACTCGTCCTCGGAGTACGGCTGTGCAAACTTCTTCACATTGTCCCAAAAACTCATAATTGTATCCTCCTGTATGTTCTCATCTTTAGGATGCTAGGTATAATTTCGCTGTCCGAAAATTGCGGTGCCGATGCGGATCATGGTACTGCCGCAGGCAATGGCATCTGCAAAATCGTCAGACATACCCATAGACAAAATATCCACGCATACATTATCCACTTTTTTAGTCGTTATGTCAACAGCCAGTGCATACATTTTTTGAAAAAATTTGCGATTATCTCCCGAATTTTGGGAAATTGGGGGAATTGCCATCAGTCCGCGAAGTCGGATATTGGGAAAAGAGGGAATCCGTTCCACAAGAGAAACGACTTCTTCCACTGCAAAACCGCCTTTACTCTCTTCCTGACCGATGTTCACTTCCAAAAGAATGTCCTGTAAAATATTCTGTCGTGCGGCTTCTTTTTGGATGGCCTCCAACAGGTGCAGGCTGTCCACACTTTGGATAAGATCAACTTTGCCCACCACCTGCTTGACCTTATTAGTCTGCAGATGGCCGATGAAATGAACCGGTGCACCATCGTAGGCATGCTGGGAAAGCTTTTGCGTCAGTTCCTGTACCCGGTTTTCGCCACACACATCCACACCGGCGGCAATGGCCTGCCGGACAGCCTCTGCATCGTTCATTTTTGTGGCGGCACAGAGCAGAATTTCTTTGGGATCCCGTCCGGCGGCAACCGCAGCAGTTTTCATTTCTTCCCGGATGCGGGCAATATTTTCCGCAATGGACATAGCAATTCCTTCTTTCTCTTCTTGTAAAACAGGCGACGGAACACTCCGTCGCCTGTTTGCTTATGCAGTGGCAGCTGCTTTCAGGGGTCGGATCGGTGCGAGGGTGGAGATGGCGTGCTTGTATATCATTTGCTGCTTGCCATCGGACACCAGCACCACCACAAAGCTGTCATAGCCTGTGATGATCCCACGGAGTTGAAAGCCGTTCATCAGAAACAGCGTGACCGGTACTTTGTCCCGACGCACTTCCTTAAGAATGGCTTCCTGTAAATTGATTTGTTCTGACATATGTATACCTTCTTTCTTTGGGATATACATATGGTAACAGATTTTACTTGTCGAATTGCCGCACAAGCTGTCTGGTCCGAAGAAGAATTTCTGCAAAATCTTCCCCTTCATGGCGAATGAGCCAATTCATTTCCGGATTTCTCCG
>JAZOWQ010000060.1:0-9828 GCA_045659325.1 Faecousia sp.
CAAAAGACATATTAGGTATCCCCCTTAAAATAAATTATGTTTTTATATGTTCAAATCCAGTGCGGAAGCCCGCAGCTTGATTTTGAATCCGTATTTACAGGCCCAAGGACTGCATCGTCTTTTTTACTGCAGCCTTTACGGGATTGCTGTCCGGCAGCTTGGCAGACGGCTCACCGTCGCAGTCACAACGGTACACGCCTTCGTCCTGAGGCAAAACGCCCAGCAGCGACAGCCCGTGCTTCTCAATTTCTTCCAGTACGCCTGCATCCAGCTTGCCTTCCGGCGCACGGTTAACAATCAGGCCCATAGTGCCGGGTTTCAGTTCCATCTCCTCCACAATCTCCGCCACTCTGGCAGCCGCCTGAATGCCCCGGCGGGAGCAGTCGGAAATCAGAAGCATGGTATCAACCTTAGGCAGGGTGCCTCTTGCCACATGTTCAAGGCCGGCCTCGTTATCCATAACGATATAGCTGTAATTCTGGGCGTACTTGTCCACCTGGGACTTCAGCACGCCATTGACATAGCAGTAACAGCCTTTACCCTGGGTGCGACCCATCACCAGCATATCGAAGTCATCTTCTTCAATGATAGCGGAGCTGAATTTGAAGTCCGCGTAATCTGCCTTGGTCATACCGGCAGGCAGCGTACCTTTCATTTCTGCCCGGGCCATCTCCTCACGGATTTCGCCCAAGCTGGTCTCCACCTCTACGCCCAGCACCTCATTGAGGTTGGCATTGGCGTCGGCGTCCACAACAAGAACAGGGCCCTGCTTCTTGCTGCATAAATAATCAATAATCATACCGCAGGTGGTGGTTTTACCCACGCCGCCTTTGCCGGCCACTGCGATTGTATGGGGTGTTGCCATAGATATTGCTCCTTTGGAAATCTACGAATGGGCGCAGTTCTCCCCGCCCATATCGATACTATTATACTTTATCATATTCCGTCAACTTTTTCAACCACAATTTACAGGAAAAAGGGGGTATTTTTTCACAAATTACAGAGGTGTAAATACAAATTTTTGAACAAGACCGTCACAGGTGGCAAATACCGTCACATTGCCCTCCTCCCCTGTTTCACAGGTTACATCCACCGCCTTGCCTTTCAAAAAATCGCGGACATAGGCTTCCGGATCGCCGGTTTCTACCTCATCAAAAAAGATATCCCGCATCTGGTTATTGGGGCAAAGGTTTTGAATCTCCCGGACCATTTCATATTCTGCCATAGAAGCTCCCTCCTTTTTTGCTTTTAGTATAGCATAACAAATGACGAAATACGAGGACTTCGACAATTTTGTCTTGAATTTCCAATTCCCCTTTGGTATAATGAGTCCGCACGCAGGGTTAGTTCATCGGTAGAATTTCTGCTTCCCAAGCAGACTAGGCGGGTTCGACTCCCGTACCCTGCTCCAAACAAGAAACACCACCTACTCGGGTGGTGTTTCTTGTTTCACTGAAGGAAAGGGAGTCGAACCCATTCATATGGAACAGTCCGGTGGCCTGTTGCTGCCGCCAGTGCAAACACTGGCGGCTACATTAATTTTGCCAACAGCAAAATGCATATCCACTCCCGTACCCTGCTCCGAAAAATTTGCCCACCTCTGACCCAGTGGGTAGATTGCATCGTTTGCCATTTACATTAAAATCTCTCTTCCCTTTTTTGACAAAATGTGATAGATTGGATATGTACCAAACCCCATTTGCGGAAGGAAATTGTATGAAAAGATATGTTATTTTGCTGATTTTGATATCCGTTCTCCTTACCGGCTGTTTCACCGTCGTACCCGGTCAGCCCCAAACCGACCCTAACGGCGGCAAGACCACGAAGCCAACTACCGAGGAGACGAGGTCCACCGGCTGGGTAAAGGAAGCAGGAAAAACCTACTATCTGAGAGAAGACGGCAGGCGCCACATCGGCTGGCTGGACCTAGACGGCAAGCGGTATTACCTAGATAATACGGGCGTTTTACAGACCGGCTGGCTGGAGCTGAACGACGAGACCTATTATCTCCAAGCTGACGGCTCTGCCGCCACCGGAAAGGTTATCATAGATAACCGCGCCCACTATTTCACCCACACCGGCGCAAAAATCCTGGTGGCAAACCCCTGGAATATGATTCCCTCAGACTATATCCCCAACATCAAGGACATTGAGGACGGTTATTCCATTGATAAAACCTGTAAGGACGCGTTGGAACAGATGCTTGCTGCCTGTCGGGCTGACGGTCACGGAGTGGCGATTGTTTCCGGTTATCGGCGGAATTCCACCCAAATCACCCTGTACAACCGGAAGGTGAACTACTACCTGGACCAAGGTTTGTCACCTGCAGAGGCCCGAAAAGAAGCCGGCAAAGTAGTGGCGATGCCCGGCACCAGTGAGCACGAATTGGGCTTAGCAGTGGATTTGGTGGACACTGACTACACAGACCTTGATGAAGCGCAGGAGAACACCGACACCCAAAAATGGCTGATGGAACACTGCTGGGATTACGGCTTTATCCTCCGCTACCCCAACAACAAAAGCGACAAAACCGGCATTATCTACGAACCTTGGCATTACCGTTACGTAGGCAAGGATGTTGCCAAGGAACTGCAAAAAACAGGCCTTTGCCTGGAAGAATACTTAGAAAACCTCAGCTGAACCAATCGGGCATACCTCCGTATGTCCGATTTTTCCATACTTTACTTTCTATCGGTTTCATGGTATAATGTGCTATATTTTGTTAAGGATGTGTTCCCTTTGAAAAAGCTTTTTTCCAACCCCGTTGTGAATAAATATATCATTCCGGGACTGACGGTTTTGTTTGCTGCCGTATTTTTGGTGAGCGCGGGTCTCACCGCTAATTATCTGATTAAATCCCACAAGGTTAGAAAGATGAATCAGATGCTTTCTCAGATGGTACAGCAGGAAAATACCGGCACTGACAGCATCGAGGACTACACCGATGTAGCCATAGATGAGACCTTTACCCTGCCGGAAGATTCCAAATTCACCAAGGTTGTACATCCCAAGACCAATAAGACTCTGTTGATTCAGACGGAATATGTGAATCTGTTTAATCTGAATCCGGATCTGGTGGGCTGGATTTACATTCTCGGCACAGAGGTAAATTATCCGGTCATGCAGACCCCTGAATGGGTCAATTACTATTTATACCGTGATTTTTACGGTCAAGACAGCAATCATGGCAGTATTTATGTGGACGAAATGGCCGATATCCAGACATCTGCCAATCTCACTATTTACGGCCACAAAATGAAGGACAACTCTATGTTCGCCAGCCTTCACGAGTACAAGGAAAAATCCTTCTACGACCAATATCCCACTATTGATTTCAACACCATTTACGAAAATCACACCTATCAGATTTTCGCCGTCTTTATTACCACCGCCAACGAGGGTGGTTTCCCCTACCATCTGTTTGTAGATGGCACAGAAGAGGAATTCAACGCATATGTGGCCAAGTGCAAAGAACTGGCTCTGTATGATACCGGCGTAGAGGTTGCCTACGGCGATAAGCTGATTACTCTATCCACCTGCGAACACGACGTGTCCAACGGACGGTATGTGGTGGTTGCCAAGCAGATTTCTTGATAATAACACAAAGAACGGGTGTGTCTCGGGACACACCCGTTCTTTTTAGTCCTTATGCTGCACGCGGCTTTCCATATGGCCGGAGTGAATCACCGGCGGTTTGGGATCTTTTAATTCCCAGGGTATGGGTTTGTTTTCCTCTTTTTCTTTCACTAAAAATCCCCTCCTGTGGGTAGTATGGACAAAACCTGCAAAAAAACACGCAGCAAATGCTGCGTGTTTTATATTTCTGTTTCGTTTAGGGTTTCCGCCGGGCCTTCCAGATACAAAGCCTCTATCTGTCCGTCGTGCCCCTGAATGGTGATTTCCAGCGAACCTCCGGGATTTTCCACCGTCAGGCGGTTTTGGGGAAGCGCTCCCCGCAGCCACAAAGCCGCCGCCACAGCGGCGCTGCCCGTTCCGCAAGCAAGGGTGAAATCCTCCACACCCCGCTCATATGTGAGAATTCGCACAGAAGAATCCGTCAGGGGACGGTAAAAATTCACATTGACACCCTTGGAGAAGGCGGAATTGTGCCGGATTTTCAAAAATTCTGGCTTCAACTTCTCTTGATCCGTCCAGTCTAAAGACGGGCAAAGGGTTACACTATGGGGAATACCGGGATTTCCCAGCTCTATGTACGCGGTATCCGGCAATCTCTGTAAATCCACGATACCGGGATTATTCAGCCGGATGCGGTACCGGTTTTCTGCCAATCGCCAGCCATACACAAGTCCGGCATCGGTTTCTACCGTCATAGACGCGCCTGCTATACCGTTGTCATAGGCAAATTTACACACGCACCGGGCGCCATTGCCGCACATCTCCCCACGCAGACCGTCGGGATTATAAAAATGCAGCTTAAAATCCGCAATTCCCGAGTAATCTACCGCCAAAAAGCCGTCTGTTCCCAATTTGGCGCAGAGTTCTTTGGAAAGGGTTTCCAAATCTAACTGCATCCCACGAGCATCCAGCACCGCAAAATCGTTGCCGGCACCACTCATTTGCAGGACCTTCACCGAGTTTCCTCCAGAAGGTCCGCCATTTTATACAATCCTGCAGGCTTGCCCTGTAGAAATTTTGCTGCCTCCACCGCGCCATCAGCAAACATACCTCTGTCGAAAGCCTCATGACGGAGAGAAATCTGCTGGGTGGCAGTGGTAATATGGACCTCGTGAATGCCCACCACATTGCCCATACGCAGGGCCTGAATGCCGATTTCACCCGGTTGCCGCTTGCCTTCCCCTGCTCGACCGCAGTTAGCGGTGGCCTTGGGGCGGACTTCTTTGATCGCTTCAAAGAGCATTTTGGCTGTTCCACTGGGGGCATCTACCTTCCGGTTATGGTGAATTTCCACGATTTCAATATCTGCATCGGGAAAACTCTGGGCGGTCTGCTTCGCAAGGTTACATAACACCGCAATTCCAAGGCTCATATTCCCGGCATAAAACACAGGAACGGTCTTTGCAGTAGCATGGATAGCCGCCTTTTCCTCGTCGGTATGGCCGGTGGTACCCACCACCATAGCGCAGTTATGCTCGGCAGCATATTTTGCCACAGTCGGAGCAGCGGAGTGGTGAGAAAAATCCACCACAATATCAGCCTGCACATCGCCCAGCTCCTCAAAACTGCGGGGCACACCGTTCAAACCATCGGCGCTAACCAAGCCTGCCACGGATTTGCCGAATTTTTCCTGCAGGAGTCTCCCCATGGCGCCGTTGGCGCCGCAAATTACCACTCTCATACATTAACCCCCAATGCCCGCATCTGCTTAAGCAGGTTCTCTCTATTGCCGTCCTCCAGGTAAGACAGAGGCATCCGCAGATATTCCTCACCAAAGCCCATAGCTGCGACGGCGGCCTTGGCAGGAATGGGGTTCACTTCACTGAACAGCGCCCGAATCAAGGGCAACATTTTGCACTGAAGTGCCGCTGCGCCTGCCATGTCGCCGGCAAAGAATTTATCGCACATCTCTACAGCCAAGCCGGGCACCACATTGGAAAGGACACTGATACAACCCATACCACCCATAGAGAGCATAGGCACAGTCAGAGAGTCCTCGCCGGAGTAAATGTGCAGGTTTTCCCCGCATTTTGCAATGGTTTCCACAGTGGAGTCCATATCGCCGTTGGCATCCTTGAAGCCCACGATATTAGGATGCTGGGACAGCACTGCAGCGGTGTCCGGCATAATTCTGCAGCCGGTACGGGAGGGAACACTATACATAATCACCGGCTTGGTTGACACATCCGCCACAGCGGTATAGTGAGCAATCAGGCCCTTTTGCGTTGCCTTGTTATAGTAGGGAGTAACCACCAGCACTGCATCGGCGCCATCATCGCAGGCGCTTTCGGTAAATTCCAACACATGGGCAGTGTTATTGGTGCCGGTACCGGCAATTACAGGCACGCGACCGTTTACCTGCTGAACCGTAAATCGAATGACTGCCTTCCGCTCCTCAGGACTCAAGGTGGCACTTTCACCGGTGGTACCTACGGCCACCAAAGCGTTGATACCGCTGGCAATCTGAAATTCGATAAACTTGGCTAAGGTGTCAAAATCCACACCCTTTTCCGTCATAGGGGTGACCATTGCGGTGGCCATTCCCTTAAACACTGTATTTTTCATAGGAATACCTCCCTTACAGATCGTGTTACACCCTTATTCTATCACACAAATAGCGAAAAGAAAACAAAAAATTACACCGCTGCAAAAAACAGCGGTGTAATGGGGAAATTATACCAAAAACGCTTTCACTGCGGCAGACGCGCCTGCGGGATCGTCAGACACAGTAACGGTGATGTTCATCTTGTTGGCCTCAGCAAAGCCTGCGCACCACAGAATGAACTCTTCACCGGTAGCCCGGTCGGCACCGATGGTCTTATACAGATTGTCGATGTACACATTGGTAATATCAAAGTTACCTGCATGCAAACCGCAGAGCAAGCCCTTCAGCTTGTCCAGGTTGTTGATATCGTATTCCTTGGAGTCAACCAGGCGGACACGATAGTTTATATCATAAGTCAGCTGCTTGCCGTACTCGATGCAAACCACATCGCCCTGAGCGCTGGCCACTGCCTCATTGATGGAGTTAATCAGTCTTTTGGTCTTACCGGAGCCCTTCAGGCCCATAATAACTTGAATCATGGAAATTCCTCCTTTGCTTCCAGCTATATGCTGTGTCTTAATTTTAACAGGAAATCCCCCATTTTGCAACCCCTATTTATAGAAAGTCTACAAAAATTTTTACAGAGAAAAATATGACGCAATTTCCTTTCGGTGAGCCTTTACACTGCCCTGAAATGCCTCCTGTTTTCCGCCGCCCCTGCCATCTAATACCTTTACCGCTTCCATGCCAATGGCTTTGGCATCTTCTGTGCGGCTGATGATGCAGATGCTGTAGCCGGCTTCGTCATTTCCCGACAGCGTGACCGCCACAGCAGCATAATCTGCGATGGCATCGCACAGCTCCCGATTGCCGTTGGGGGTGAGGTTTTCTTCAAAATGCACCGCCAGGGCTTTGCCGGCATACCCTTGGGCAATATAGGCAAAGAGCCGCTTTTCCAGGCCGGTACTGCGGAATTTCTCTGCTGTAAGAGTCTCGTTCATACGGCGGGCTGCCTGACCGGTCTCCCCGATTTTGGCAGAAAATGCTTGGCTGACCTGTTTGTTCTGCTCGTAGGCATCGGAGAGCATTTTCAGCGCCCGCTTGCCGCAGACCATCTCAATTCGCACGCCTTCGTGGAATTTCGCGCAGGATAAAAGCTTCACAAGGCCGATTTCGCCGGTATGCTTTACCTGTGTGCCGCAGCAGGCGCAGATGTCAAAACCGGGAAACTCCACAATCCGTACAGGCCACGGCAAATCCCGTTTCCGCCGGTAAGGAACAGAAGGCAGTTCTTCTTCAGCCGGGTACCAGCATTTCACCGGCAAATTCGCCCAAATTGCGGCATTTACCGTATTTTCAATTTCCTGCAAATCCTCTTGCGGAACAATACCGTCAAAATCAATGGTCACCACATCGGCGCCCATATGAAAGCCCACATTGTGGTAGCCGTACCGCTTGTGGATCACACCGGAAACCATATGCTCACCGGAATGCTGCTGCATATGATCCAACCGTCTGTCCCAATCTATCTTGCCTGTGACAGAGCTTCCCACGGCAAGGGGTTTATCGCACAGGTGGACAATGGTCTCACCCCGTTCTTTTACATCCAGTACATTGGCTTCGCCCAAAGTGCCGGTATCACAGGGCTGGCCGCCCCCTTCTGGATAAAAAGCAGTAGCGTCCAAGGTCACTTCCCAGCCGTTGTTCACTTCCCGGCAGCCGGTGACCGTTGCAGCGAACATTTTCAGATGGCTATCCTCATAATATAATTTCCTGATTTCCATAAGGACCACTCCTTAGCGGTTTTTTCCCATTGTACCACACAGAATCCCACTTTGCAACGAAGTTGGTATGCACTTTGTCGAGGAGTTTTCCCGAAAGTGGTTGCCATTTCGTGGATTTTCTAAACATTTACCCGATAAACTGTAAGTAGCAACCAAGGAGGACAAGCTATGCAGTGCCAGAAATTAAAGACTTATATGGAAACCGGTCGGGTGGTGTTTCTACCGGCAAAAGCCATTCGCCCCAACCCTTTTCAACCCAGAAAAGTATTCGGAGAGGTCCAGCTGAAAGAACTGACAGAATCCATTCGCCAGCACGGAATTTTGCAGCCATTATCGGTGCGACGGTCCGGGACTTTCTATGAGCTGATTGCCGGAGAACGGCGGCTGCGGGCAGGTATTTTGGCGGGTCTGACGGAGATTCCCTGCATTGTGATGCAGATGTCCGAGGGGGAGTCCGCCATGGCAGCATTGGTAGAAAATTTGCAACGACAGGATTTAGATTTTATCGAAGAAGCCCAGGGCATCGACCTGCTGCTGCGGCAGTTTTCCATGAGCCAGGATCAGGTGGCGAAACTGCTGGGAAAAAGCCAAAGCGGTGTTGCCAATAAATTGCGGCTGCTCCGCCACTCCCCCAAGGTGTTGGAAGCTTTGCGGCAGGCAAACCTCACCGAACGGCACGCCCGGGCATTATTGAAGCTGACCACGGACCACCAAAAGCTGCAGGCCATCGGAGTAATTTTCCGGCAGAATATGAGTGTTTCCCGAGCAGAGCAGTACATTGAAAGCCTGCTGAACCAGCAGGATACAGACCAAAAAAAGGCCAATGTAGGGGCATTTTTAAGCTATTTAAACCAATCCTTGGCCCGGATTCAGCTCTCCGGCATCTCCGCCGTATCGGAACGGTTAGAGACGGACAGTCAGATTGTGCTGACCATTACGATTCCCAAAGGGTAACAAAAAATCCGGATGTGCGAACACATCCGGATTTTCTATTTGCAATTACTTACCGCAGAATTCCTTAGCCACTTCCACAATGTGCTCACTGCACAGACCGAACTGCTTCAGCAGAGCGGCAGCAGGACCGGAGTGACCGAACTCATCGTTCACGCCGATACGCTTAACGGGAGTGGGCAGCTTCTCGGACAGGACGCCGCAAACAGCCTCGCCCAGGCCGCCAATGATAGAGTGCTCTTCGCAGGTGATCACCTTGCCGCACTTCTTGGCAGCAGCCAGAACCAGCTCCTCGTCCAGAGGCTTGATGGTAGCCATATTGATGATCATAGCATCAATGCCGGCATTCTTCAGCTCTTCAGCAGCGGTCAAAGCCTCAGCAACCAGCAGGCCGTTGGCGATAATAGCCACATCCTTGCCGTCCTTCAGTACTTCGCCCTTGCCGATTTCGAACTGCATACCCTCTTCGTGAATGACAGGAACAGCAGCGCGGCCAAAGCGCATATAAACAGGGCCCTGATGCTTGTAAGCAGCGCGGACCATAGCCTTTGCCTCCACGTCGTCAGCGGGGCTCATAACAACCATGCCGGGGATGGAACGCATCAGAGCAAAATCCTCGCAGCACTGGTGGGAAGCGCCGTCCTCACCAACGGAAATACCGCCGTGGGTTGCGCCGATCTTCACATTCAGGTGGGGGTAACCGATGGAGTTACGAACCTGCTCGAAAGCACGGCCTGCGGCAAACATTGCAAAGGAACTTGCAAAGGGCACCAGGCCTGCGGTGGACATACCGGCAGCCATACAAATCATATTAGCCTCGGCGATGCCGCAATCGAAGTGACGGTCGGGGAAAGCTTTCTTAAAAGTACCGGTCTTGGTAGCGCCAGCCAGGTCGGCATCCAGAACTACCAG